>JAEUHV010000433.1 GCA_016794485.1 Planctomycetota bacterium | reverse complement strand
CAGGAAGTTGCGCGAGATCGTCAGGAACTTCGAGTCGACCGTGACGATCGGCGTCTGGAAGCGCCGCATGTCGGTCAGCACGCTGTTGACGCGCGCCTGCATCTCCGGGCTCGCCTTCACCGACAGGAGGCCGCTGTCCTCCGGCCGGATCTCGACGCCGTCGGTCTCCCAGTACTTCGGGTCGGTGGCGTCCTTCAGCGACGTCACCAGGTCGGCGAGTTCGATGCCGGCGACGGCTTCGTCTTCGCTGCCGGTGCGCGGCGTGTCGTCCGCGGCTTCGCCCGGGATCGTCAGGATCTTCGGCGGCAGGAACTGGGTCTGCTTGAAGATCAGATCCTTCACCGGGTAGACCTCGGTGACGATCGTGCCGGCGGCCTGCGACTTGTCGCCGATGATCACCACGCCGTTCTTGACCGTCCACGCCAGCTTGGCGCTCTTGCCGGTCATGTGCTGCAGCAGGTCCTTCAGCGTGATCGAGTTGACCAGCTCGATGACGAGCTTGAGGTTCTCCTCGGTGATGATCGCCCGCGCTTCGGGCGTCGTCAGGATCTGCACGCCGGTCAGCAGGTTGAGGTTCTTGACGACCTCGTTGTAGTCACCGGTTTCCTCGGTGTAGGCGAGGCGGCCGACCTGCGTCGTGCGGACCTGCTCCCAGACGGCCAGGTCCTGCGGGTCGGTGACCGCGGTGGAACGGCGGCTGGCAACGCGGTTCTGGGCCTTGTCCCAGGTGGCGACGTCCATCTCGAGGATGTTGGTCTGCGGCACCTTCAGGTCGGCCGCGGCCTCCATCAGCTTGTTGATCTCGATCTGGCGGGTGCGGTGGTAGGCCTCGGTGCTGCTGTCGCGCCCGGCCTTGACCGAGATGTTGTGCATCTCGTAGGCCAAGCTGTTGTTCGGCTCGACCGACAGAGCCCGCTGCGCGAAGTCCTGCGCGCGCTGGTACTGCTGCATGCTGAACGCCTTCTGCGACTCGGCGATCAGCGAATCGACGTACTGGCGCTTGCGGGCTTCGTTGGCGATGTACTCCTGGCGCTGGCGCTCGGCCGCGACGGCGTTCTGCGCGGCCTGGCTCTGCCGCTGCTGGGCGTCGTACGCGGTCTCGGTTTCGGCGCGCTGGGCCGCGACCTGCTTGTCGAGGCCTTCCCAGTCCATGTCGTTCTTCAGTTCGACGGCGAGCGCGGCGATGCGCAGCTCTTCGAGGGCGCCGGCGTAGTCCTTGTTGCCGGCGAGCTCGGCCGCCTTCTGCATGTTGCCGCGCACTTCCTGGCGGGCACGGTCCTCGCCGATCTTGCGCAACTCGATCTGCATCTCGGCCCAGGTCTTCGCATTGCCGACCGGCTCGCCGAGCTCGGCCTGCACGGCGCCGAGCAGGGACATGACTTCGGCGTTGCCAGGGACCAGATCGTTGGCCTTCAGCAGCTGCGACTTCGCTTCCCGCAGGTCGCCCTGCGAGCGCAGTTGCTGCGCCGAGCGCACGTATTGGTCGAGCAGCGCCTTGCGCCGCTCGTGTCCAACCTTGTTTTCGAGGCCCGGTTCCTGACCCTGGGGAGGGTTGGTGGCCGAGTCGGCCTGGGCCGGGGCCGGGGTGGGATTCTGCGGCGTCGGGGTGGCTTCCGTGGGAGTGGAGCAGGAAGCGCCGAGGACAGCGGCAGTCAGGGAAGCAGCGAGAAGGCGCGAATTTTCGAGAGCCATCGGTTCACGCTGAAAGCATGCGAGATTGCGAACGGTTCCGCGGACTTGGCGGAACCCCGCGCCTGCTGGCGAATCCAAGCGATCGGTGGGACGTTCGATGCGTAGATCACGCATCGCGCTGCCCGAGGGACGATTCGGGGAAGCGGCCGATCGAGAGGGACTTGGAGCCGTCGACAGAGCGGTTTTCCCCTCGGGATGGCCCGCAGGCCACCCAGAAGGGAGCGGCAACGTAGCCATCACACCGCCGACGTGCCAGCGGATTTCACCGTTGCCTGACCGGGGTTTTTCATTGCTCTGCCCAGGCGGCCGGACCCGGTGGGCCGGTCAGCGCCAGCCGCTCGCGCCGAACTGGATCTCGCGAAAGCCAGCCGCATGCACCATGTCGGTGGTGGCGGCGAGGTCCTGGTAGTAGGTGCCGGGGAGCCCTTCGAGCACGACCGGCAGCAGCTTGGTCGTGCCGGTGGCGGGGTCCGGGACCAGGCTCTGCGGGTCCGTCGCGATGCGCCGCAATTCCGCCGCCAGCGAAATCGCGTCGGGGCAGGGGCGCGGGCCGACTTCCCAGCGCACGGTATGGCCCTCCAGCTGGAAGCGCCATGGCCGCTTGGTGGTGGGGTCGAGGCCCGTCGGGTTGGCCCCGTCGCGGTAGACCGGTGTGCCTGGAGTCGCCGGGTGGATGCGCACCACGAGGTTCTCCTTCGGCAGCACCACCGTGGTCCGGCTGCCGACGTCCTTCGGCAGGAACGCCGGCAGCTTCGCCTCCAGGACCCGGAAGTCGATGCAGACGAAGAAGATGATCATCAGGAACACGCAGTCGATCATCGGCGTCATGTCCAGCCGGACCGGCTCGCGCACCTCGTCGAGGAAGTTCACCGGCCACCGCCTGCGCCCGCAGGCGCCGACTCGCGGTCGATCTCGGCCAGGGCCAGTTCGATCTTCCAGAACCCGACGTCGGGCTGGCTGCACTGCTGCAGCAACGCCGTCACGTGCCGCCACTCGGTCCACTTGTCGGCGCGCACCAGGATCGGGTCGTCGAGCAGCGACGTGGCGCCGCCCGCGGGATCCGTGGCCAGGCGGAACTTGCCCTGCTGCAGGCCGGTCGACCGCAGGGTCAGCAGCAAGGCGCGCACCCGGCCGAAGTCGTCCCCGTCGCGGCGCGGGTCGTGCACGACCTGCTGGTTGTGGATCACGCTGCCGTCCTGCAGCACGTTCAGCACCGGCCGGTGTTCGGGCGGCTTGTCGTCGAGTTCGCGGAACGCCGCGCGCGGCAGGACCAGGTCTTCGAGGTTGCGCTGCGACAGGTCGATGACCAGCGCGAAGAAGATCATCAGCAGGAACACGCAGTCGATCATCGGCGTCATGTCGAGATCGGCCGCCGCCGGCAGGTGCCGGCCGTAGTCGGGGCGCGGACTCGGCATGGTCAGCTCTTGCGGAAGCGGTCGAACAGGTCTTCGGACAACGCGTTGACCTCGGTGGCGACGCGGATCACGCGGTTGCGCAACGCGTAGAACGCCACGCTGATCGGCATCGCGACCGACAGCCCGAAGATCGTCGTGATCAGGGCCATCTTGATCCCGCTGGCGAGTTCGGCCGGGTTCACCGTGCCGCCGTGCGCCGCGATCGCACTGCACGTGAAGAACATGCCGGTCACGGTGCCGAACAGGCCCATCATCGGCGCCATCGCCGCCAGCAGCGACAGCCAGCCGATGCGCTGGAACAACCGCACCGTCTCGTCGTTCTGCATCTCGCGCACGGCTTCCTGCAACGTCGCGAACGGATGGCCCAGGCGTGCGAGCCCTTTGCCGACGACGTTGGTCAGGTAGTTCTTGTCGCGCGCGCACAGGTCGACCGCTTGCCGGTAGTCCTCGGCTTCGAACAGCGCTTCGAGTTCGTCGAGCAGGTGCGGCGGCGCCAGCTTGTCGCGCTGGATGGACAGGCAGTTCTCGATCACGAGCCCGAGGCCGACGACCGACATCAGCACGATCAGGTAGCCGATGAACCCGGCGTTGTCGTAGGCGAACATCTCGGCGATGGTGCCGGGCTGCGTCGCGTCCTGGGCCGCCAGCCCCGAGGCGAGCAGCAGGCAGCAGGGAACGGACCAGCGGAGGCTGCGGCCCGGCATGGAGAAGTTGCGCATGGGAGCGAAGCGGTGCCGAACGGACGGCGAGGTCGGGGGTGGCGTCATCGGGTCATGGCCTCGCGTGCGAGCGGCGCCCACCGGGACGATGGGTGGCGGTCGAGCACGCGCTGCAGGCAGGTGAACGCGCGGCGGCGGTGGTCGTCGTCGCGGGAGGTGGCGAGCCGCAACAGGGCCAGGCCCTGGTGCAGTTCGGCCTTGGCGGTCGCATCGCCGTCGAGCGGGTCGAGCACCAAGGCGCGCGCGAGTTCGACCTGCGCCGTTCGCACCTTGGCGGCGTCGTCGCCGGCCACGGCGGCCTGGTACGCCAGCGCCCCGAGTCCGGCATGGCCGGTCGCGCGCGCCGCGGCATCCTGGCTCCTGGTCAGTTCGCGGAAGAACGCGGCGCCGGCGTCATGGCCTTGCCCGGCGGCGAGGCTCTCGCCCTCGGCCGCGCGAGCCGCCATCGCCAGTTCCGGCAATCCGGCCCGTTCGGCCCGCTGGGCCGCGTCATGGAAGTGGCCGCCTGCAACGGCGTGGTCGCCGGCGGCGGACGCCACGAGGCCGAGTTCGAACGTGGCCTGCGCCGCGAGCCGCGGCGGGCAGGTGGTCCTGCCGTCGACGGGCACCAGGCGCCGCAACGTCGCCATCGCGGCAGCGGGGAACCCGGCCAGCCGTTCGGCCCGCGCCGCCAGCAGCGTGGCGTCGCCGCTGCGGAAGTGGTCGCGGTGGGCCTCGAGCCAGGCGTGGGCGTGGCGGGCCGCGGTCGCCGCGGCATCGCGGTCGCTGCCGCTCGCGGCGACGGCCGCCGCCACCTGGTGGAACGTGGCGTCGGCCACCACCAACGGCCGCAGGCTCTGCACGTCGCCGAACAACTGCACCGCCGATCGGGCATCCCCGCGCCGCAGCGCCAGGAGGCCTCGCTGCATCGACTCGGGCGGCTGGCCCCATTCGACGTCGGCGACGCTCGCGGCCGCCAGGTCGAGGGTTTCGGTGCCGCGCCGGATGCGCACGGCATCGTTGCGGAACTGCTGCACCTCGACGCCGCGCAGCCGGGAGCCGTCGACCTTGTGCACGACGTCGGTCGGTCGCTGGCCCAGCAGAGGCGCCGCGACGGCGAGCCCGACGAACGCGACGAGGCTGCAGCGTCGCGGGTTCATCGCAAGGCCTCGAAGGCGGCGTGCAGCCGCAGACCTGGCTGGCCGAGCTGCTTCAGCGCGCCGAAGTCGTCGGTCGCGCGCGCGACCCGGAACACCGCGTCGGCGGCCGCCTGCCACTTGCCGTCCTTCTGGGCCGCAGCGCGGGCGTAGCCGAACAACTCGAACTGCCACGTGTACCAGGCCAGGCTCCAGCGTTCGCGCAGCGGCGATGCGGGCAGCGTGTCGGCGTCGAGGCCTTTCGTATAGGCCTCGTCGGGTCGTTCGAGGCCTGGACACCAGACCGGCTTGCCGGCCGCGTCGAACTCGAACCAGCCGCCGAGGGCGCGGCAGATCAGGCGCCGCACTTCGGGCGACGACGGGGTCGCGCGTTCGGTCGCTTGCAGTGCGACGAGGGCCTCCGTGCAGCGGCGCTGCTGCAACAACGCCTCGCCGAGCTTGGGCCGCACGAAGTGGTCGAGCGTGCGTTGCGCCGCCGCGTCGTCGCTGCCGCCGTGTACGTCGAGCGCCTTCTGGCAGAGGTCGCCGATGCGCGCCCAGTCTGGCTGCGCCTCCAGCGCTTGGATCGTCGCGACCAGGATCGCCAGCTGAGGTTTCGGCGAAGTCGCCGCGTACTGCAGGCCGACGTCGGCGAGCCGCGCGCGCTGCACGCCGAGGTCGAGGGTGGCCTTGCGGATCGCCGCCGGGCCGGAGTCGTCGGCGACGGCCTGGTCGAGTTCGCGCGTGAGCAGCCGGACCTGGTTCTGGTATTCGCGGAACAACTCGCTGGCCAGGCGCGATGCGCGCGCGGGATCGAGCGGTTTCAGGCTCGCCCAGGCCTGCTCGGCCGCGGGCATCTGCGCCAGGTCGCAGTGCAGCCGGCCGAGGAACTCGAGCACCGCCGGCAGGTCGCGTTGGTGCAGCGGCGTCGCGTTGGCGACGAACGCTTTGGCCAGTTCGATCGCCGCCGGGTAGCGGGTGAGGTCCTGCCCGGACTTGCCGCCCTCGGCGCCGCGCGCCTGCAGGTACGCCAACTGCACGTCGAGGAACTCGGCGTCGGCCAGGGCGCGCTGGCGTGACCCCTGGCGCGGATCGCCGGTCGGCAGCGGTGTCGCTGCCGTTTGCGCGCGGAACGCCGCCACGGTTTCCCGGGCCGCGGCGAGGTCGCCGAGCTGCACCTGCGCCCGCGCGATGTTCGTGCAGGCGAGGTCGTAGGCGGGGAACTCCCTGGTGACGCGCCTGAAGTGCTCGATCGCGGCTTCGTACTGGCGTTCGTTGAACAGCTGGATGCCACGCCGCAGCTGGGTGCGTTGGCCGGCGGCAACATCGGCGTGGGCGGCCGCCAGCGCCGTGAGTTCGCGTTGCAGTTCGGCGAAGGCGGGGTCGTCGCGCGTCTGCCGACGGTGCGCGGCGAGCGCGCGTTCGAGTTCGTCGGCGGCAGCGTGGGTCGCCTCGTCGGCGGCAGCGCCGGCGCGCAGTCCGTCGGCGAGCGCCAGGGCCGCTTCGAGCGGCCGTTCCGTGGCGAGGAACGCTCCGGCGAGCAGGCGTCCCGCGTCGAGTCCGAAGCGGGTGCGTTCGGCGGCGGTCATCGCGGCGGTGGCGGCCCGCGCGGTCGCGACCACGCGGTCGTGGTCGCGGGTTTCGGCGGCGCCGCGCGCGAGCCCGAGCAGCAGTTCGCCGGTCGCGAGTTCCGGGTGGTCGGCGAGGATGCGGGCCAACAGCGTGCGCGTGTTCGCGCCGACGGCGTCGTAGGGGTGGCGCTCGGACAGGCGTTGCGCGAGGTGCAGGCCGGCGAGCACCTGGGTCGCTTCGCCGGATTCGGCCAGAAGTTGCGCTTCGACCAGGAACACCCGATGGCCGTGGTCCTGGGTCGCCACGTCGAACACGTCGCGGTCCGGTTCGCCGTGGGCGGCGAGCATGGTCCGGAATGCGGCGAGTGCGGCGGCCAGACCGGGGTCGCCTTCGCGCAGCATGGTCGTGGCGGCGGCGGCGTGCACTTCCTGCAGCATCGCGAACAGGAAGCGCTGCATCTCGGGCGACAACCCGAGCTCGCCTTTTCTGGCGAGGTCGAGCGAGGCCGTGATCTGGCGGATCGATGCCTGGTAGCCGGCCACCGCGTCGAGCACGCGACCGTCGAGGTCCTTCGCCAGCGCGATCTCGAACGTGCCGCGCACGCCGATCGTGGTTTCTTCGCCGACCTCGAGCACGAGCCGGGTGAGGCCGTCGATCGCGCGCGCCGCGAGCACGCCGCGGTTCTGCCGGTCGGCGCGGCCCTGCTCGCGCTGCAACACGCCGTGGTCGAGCCACGCGAGGAAATACTCGACGCGCTGCCGTTCGTCCTTGGTGTCGCGCAGGGCATCCATCGCGGCCCCGCTGGCTTCGACACCTTGGCGGAGCACCGCGGCGGCGTCGGCTTCGAGGTCGCGTACCCGATCCGGCGCCTGGTCGCGGGCGAGGTCGGCTTGCGCGAGCAGGAAGGTGCCGTAGTCGCGCGCGATCCGGGCGAGGGTGCGGTGCGTCGACTGCTGCACCGAGGTGTTGTCGGTTCCCTCGGCCAGTGCCTTGGCCTGGTCGAGCGCCTCGCGGAACGCCGTGCGCGCTTCCGACGGAGCGGAGCGGGTGCGGGCTTGCTGCCAGGTGATCTCGAGCGCCAGCAGCGCGATGCGATCCTGCGAAGCACCGTCGCGCCACGCGCGGGCGAGCTCGCCAGCTTCGATCCGCGCCAATTCGAACAACCGCTGCTCCATCGCCAGCGAGCGCACGAACTCGAGGTCGCGCTCGAACTGCTGGGCCGGCACCGCCGCCGCCAGCAGCAGGGCGCAGTGGAGGGGCCGGGTTCGGGCTGCAGCGATCACGGAACGCACGGTGGCGCACTGTAGCGTGCGCGGCCTGGAAACGACCGCGGCCGCATCG
>JAEUHV010000353.1 GCA_016794485.1 Planctomycetota bacterium | reverse complement strand
GAACTCGCGATCGACCCCCGCCGCAGGGGATTCTTCGCCGAGGAATCCTGCCGACGGCAGCATGCGCATCAGCGCCGCGCGCAGCCGCCGTTCCGCGCGGAGATCGACCGCGGTCACGGGATCGCCGGGCCCCTTGGTGCGGACGTCGACGGGCCGCAGGCGACGCTGGGCAGCGACCACCATGCGTCCAACGGCGCACACCAGATCGCACAACGAACCGGCGAGGGGCGCGATGGTTCGACACGCTGTGGCCAAGGGCGAAGCCGGCATGGCGGCCATCGTGCCGCGGCCCGGGCGGATGCGGCAACGTTGGCCGAAGGAAAGGGTCGTGCGGCATCGGCACGACTGCTACAACGGCGCGCATGCGTTCCTGCGTTCCGCTGGTCGGCACCCTGCTGTTCGGCATGGTGGCTGGCTGCGCGGCGGGGGAACGGACGGCGCCGCCGCATGCGTTCGCGCGCGTCGCCGAGCCGCTGCCACGGGCGGAGCCTACGCCTGGCTCCGCCGGGGTCGCGCCGAGCAAGGTCAGCCATGCCACGGCGGGACGTCCGGTGGTTGCCCCTGCGCCGGACGCTTCCGCGGGATGGGAGGCCGGAACGACACCGGACCCCAGGGACCGCGAGCGTGATCTGCGGCACGAACTGGCGCTGGCGACCGATCCAACCGCGGCGGCCATCGAACTGGCCGCCTGGTTGGCCCGCGACGAGCGACACGCCGAAGCGCTGCAGGTGGTGGACACCGCCCGCACCCGCTCCAACCACCACGACCTTCGCATCCTGCGGGCCGACCTGTTGCGCGACCTCGGCCAGAGGCACGCTGCCGTTGCCGAACTGCGGGCGCTGCGGACGGAGCTCGGCGTCGACAGGATGCCCCCGGAGTTGCTGTTCGACCTGGCCGAGCTCGAGGCCTTGGAAGGCAACCACCCAGCGGCGGCGGCGACGCTGCAGGTGCTCGGCACCGTGCACGCTCGCGACCCCTGGGTGGTCGATGCGACGGCGAAGCGGCAGGCCCTCGCGGCTGAGATTGCCGGCGGCCGGCCTACCACCGTGAAAGTGCGCGACGTGCTCGGCAACCTGCGCGGAGCGCCCTTCGCCGACGATCGCCTGCAGGCCCTCGAACGGCTCGTGCGCGTGCGCCTCGGCGATGACCAGGACGATTCCATCCACCAGCTCGCCGTGGTGATCGCGCTCGGTGATCCGGCGGAGGCCGTGCGTGCGCACGCCGTGGCGCATGCGGACCCGGTGCCGGACCAGCGGCTCGAGTTCCTGGCCGCAGCCTTGGCAGACTCCTCCTCGTTGGTGCGTCGCCGGGCGCTGTCGCGCGCCGTGGACTGGCGCCAGGATGGCACCGTGCCGTTGCTGCTGGCCTGGCTCGACCGCGAAACCGACGCCGCGACGTTCGTGCAGGTGTGCGATGCCCTGCGCGCATTCACTCCGGAGCTGCCGGCCACGTCGCTGCCGGCGGCCAGTTCCTCGTCCGGCCGCGCTGCGGTCGCCATCGACTACCGACGCCGACTCGCCCCGTGAGCCCCAGCGCCCCCCAACGTTCCCGGATTGCGTTCCACTCCATGGCCGTGCTCGGCGGAGCCTTGCTCGCCGGCTGCACCGTGGCGGACAACCTGTCGGCGCCCGTGATGCTCGCCGAGGTCGACCGCATCGTGCGCGTCGAAGGCACGGGGCCCGGACGCACGCTGCACTACGAACCGCGCGCCGTGGTGTCGCGCTGGTACATCCGCGCCTTTGCCACCCAGCCGATCCGGCCCGTGCTCGGATTGCTGTTCGGACGCACCTCGGAACAAGAACTCGCCAACCCGCGGGCGCACGTGCGCGAGTTGCTGCGCGAACTGCCCGACGAGACGCATGCGGACACCCTGCTCTGTGCGCAGGCTGCAGTGCGACTCGGTTGGATTGCCGAACTGGAGTCGAACACCGAGAGCCGCCTGTGTGCGATCGACGGCCTGTGCCGCATGGCGGAGCAGCTCGAGGTGCCGCTGTTCACGGACCTGGCGCGGTTCGGTGAGCCGATCGACGGCGACCGCTGGAACCAGGCCCGCGCCGGACTGGCCGCAGGAGCTCCCGACGTGCGCACCGCGGAGTTCGGCGAAGCTGGTCGCGCGGCCTATGCCGAAGCACTGCGGCTCGCGGCCTCGGCCCCGCTCGGCGATGGCGCTTCGCGGCTGCTGCTGCTCGAGGAACTCACCCGGCTGCTGGCCCTCGAACCCAACGCCGAACTGCGGGAAGTCGCCTCCGGCGCGATGCGATCCGCCCTGCGGCACACGCTCGAGGGTGCCCTCGTCCGCCTCGTGCAAGGCCGCGCGGCGGAAGACGTCGACCTGCGCCTGTGTGCAATGGAGCAGATCCGTCGCCACGGCGGGCCGGCGACGGTGCCGCTGCTGCTGGCGGTGATGGCGGCGACGCCGGCCCAGGTCGCGCGCGGCGAACCGCTCTACGACACCGATCCGTTGGTGCAGCTGCGGCTGATCCAGTATTGCGGGCAGTTGCGTGGCGAACTGGCCATGGCGACGACGCGCTTGCCAGGCCGCAGCGGCGAAGTGCTGCTGTCACCTGCCCAGTTCCTCGCGACTCTGATCTTGAACCAGCAGGCGTACTATTCGAAGCTCCGCACGCCAGCACTCGTCGCGCTCACCTGGTCGCTGCAACGCCCGGGTCTCGACCCGGATCCAGCCTGGGTCGCGAAATGGCTCGACGGCAACCGATAGCCCGAGCCGAGAACGCCTCGACGCCTGCATGCGCGCCCACTACTGCGACGACCGCATCGACTACGACGGCAGCCAACTGCGTGCGCATTGGCTGCTCGCCCGGTTCGGGTTGTGCGGTGACGCGATCGTGGGTTTCCGCGGCGCTTGCCGCGTCGCCGACGCCGAGATCGCCGACCTGGCCGACGTCGACGGGCCCGGCATCGCCGGCGGCGACATGGTCCACTTCGTCTGGGAGTCGTTCGCGCACCCGGACCTGTTGCTCGCCACGCACCGGCAACGGCTGCTGGCGGCGCAGGCCCGCGAAGTGCTCGCCGCACTCGCACCGGCACGGCCGGTCGAGCGCCGCGGCGACGACCTGTTCGTCGGGGACGGCAAGCTGTCGATCTCGATCGCGACGGTGACGCCCGTCAGCAGCGTTCTGCACTTCGCGGTGAACGCGGCGAACGGCGGCGCGCCGGTCGCGACTTCCGCCCTGGCCGACCTCGGCGTCGAGCCGCGCCTGTTCGCGGAA
>JAEUHV010000343.1 GCA_016794485.1 Planctomycetota bacterium | reverse complement strand
GAACTCGCGCTGCTGCACGGCGCGCCGGCGATGGGCATGGTCGACCTGGTCGGCCAGGTCATGCCGCTGTTCGCGCCCAAACGACTGCTCACCGACGCCGCGCCGCGGCTGCGACCGCTTTCGATGCGGTGGACTCCGGAGGTGCGCCGTGCGGATTGAACTGAAGGGTCTGAAGAAGCGGTTCGGCAAGGTCGAAGCGCTGCGCGACGTTTCGCTCGAGCTGCCGACCGGAAGCCGCACCGCCCTGATCGGGCCGAACGGGTCCGGCAAATCGACGATCGTGCGCGTGTTGCTGGGCGCGCTCGGAGCCGACGGCGAGATCTCGTGCGACGGCACCGTGGTCGGCGAGGACCGCGGCGAGTTCGCGCGGCGTACCGCGTACGTGCCGCAGGTGGCCCCGCGGTTCGCGGCGCCGGTCCAGGCCGTCGTGCGGGCGGTTGCCGCGTCGCGCGGCATCGCGCCGGCTGCGGTCGAGGCGATCGCGCGCGACCTGTTCGTCGACGTCGATGCGCTGCGTCAGCGGCCGTTCCGCGCCTTGTCGGGTGGCCAGCGGCAGAAGATGCTGGCTGCGCTGGCGTTGGCCTCGGGCGCCGAACTGATGGTCTTCGACGAGCCGACCGCGAGCATGGACCCGCGCAGCCGGGCCGCGTTCTTCGCCGCCGTCGAGCGGCTGCCTGCCGCGACCACCGTGTTGCTGTGTTCGCACCGGCTCGAGGAGATCCGTCGCCTCGTCGATCGCGTGGTCGTGCTCGAAGAGGGTGTCGTGAAGTGGCGCGGCGAGACCACGGACTGGCTCGACGCACACGCGGAGGCGGTCGTCGAGGTGCGCGCCGAAGGTGACGTCGCCGCGGCCTGGCTCGCGGCGCGTGGTTTCGCGCGCGGCATCGGCGGTTGGTGGAACCGGGCCCTGCCGGTGGCGGAGCGGGCCGGTCTCTTGCGCGATCTCGGCCGCGAGCTGAACGGCCAGGTCCACGACGTGATGGCCCGCGACGTCGAACGGTTGGACCCGGCCCGCCGGCCGGAATCGGAGATCCCATGAGCGTCTTCACCACCCGCATCCTGCCGCTGTCGTTGTTCGGGGTCGTGCTCGCCGTGGTCGGCGGCGCGATCACGTGGTCGGTGTTCGCGTCGGCGAAGTTGCCCGACGGCCCGGCCGAGATCGTGTTCGACAAGGCCGCCTGCGTCGCCTGCGGCATGCACGTCGGCGAACCTGCGTTCGCGGCGCAGGTGACGACCAGGGACGGCCGCGTGCACGCGTTCGACGATCCGGGCTGCCTGTTCCTGTGGCTCGACGAACAGAAGCCCGACGTGCATTCGATGTTCTTCCGGCACCATCGCGAGCCGCGTTGGCTGAAGCGCGACCAGGTCGCGTTCGTGCGCGTGTCGCCGACGCCGATGGGGTTCGGGCTCGCTGCGGTCGACGAGGCCACCGCCGACGCCATCGGTTTCGAGGCCGCCCGCCGGCACTGCATCGAAAAGGCCACGGGCCACGGGAGCGGCAAATGAAGCTCTGGCGCGAAGTGGCCACCGTCGCGCGCCTCGACTTCGCCGAGGTCTTGCGTTCGCGCTGGCTCGTGTTCAGCCTCGTCGTGCACGCGGTGCTCGCGACCATGTTCGTGTTGGTCGGCCTGCGCGAATCGGGCGTGGTCGGCTTCACCGGCATGGGCCGCGCGCTGATGTCGTGGAGCCACGCGCTGTTGTTCCTGCTGCCCTTGCTGGCGCTGTCGGCCACGGCCCAGGTCGTCAACCAGGCCCGCGACGACGGTTCGCTCGAACTGCTGCTCGCCAACCCGATCAGCCGCACCGGCTACTTCCTCGGCACGAGCCTCGTGCGCGCGATCGCCCTGTGCGCGCCGCTGCTGGTGACCATGCCGCTCGCAGCCCTGGTGGGGGCCGCCGCGTTCGGCCAGGACGTGCCGTGGGACTTCCTGCTGCGCGGCATCGGTGTCAGCACGGCGTTGCTGCTGTGTTTCACCGCGTTCGGACTGTGCATCTCGGTGCTGGTGCGCAACCAGCAGAAGGCGCTCGTGCTGACGATCCTCGCCTGGGTCGCCGGGATCGCGCTGATCGACTTCGCCCTGGTCGGCGTGATGCTGCAGTGGGAACTGCCGCCGTCGGCGGTGTTCGCGCTGGCGGTGCTCAATCCGGTGCAGTGCGCGCGCCTGGCCCTGCTGTCGGCCGCGCAGCCGGAGCTGTCCACGTTCGGCCCGGTGGGATTCTTCCTCGCCAACAAGGTCGGCTCGACCGGGCTCCTGCTGCTCGGCCTCGGCTGGCCGCTGCTGCTCGGCCTCACCGCGTGGACGTGGAGCCTCGGCTCCTTCCGCCGCCGCGACCTCGTCTGAGATTCGTCATGCAAACCCCTGCCCACGACTTCTGGGAGTTCCTCGATGCGCCGCTGCGCGGCCGTGGCCGACTGCTGCTGGTCGCGCTCGTGATCCCGCTGCTGCTCAGCTTCCTGTTCCCGCTGTGGCGGATCAGCATGACCGCACCGCAGTATCCGAAGGGGCTGTCGATGGACATCTACAGCTACCAGGTCGTCGGCGGGAACGACGGCCACGACATCCAGGAGATCAACACGCTGAACCACTACATCGGGATGCACACGATCACGCGCGACGAACTGCGCGACCTCGACTGGATCCCGTTCGGGCTCGTGGCGATGGCGCTGCTCGCGCTGCGCACGGCTCTGCTCGGCAACGTGCGCGCGATGATCGACCTGTCGATGGTGGCGGCCTACATCTCGATGATCGCGTTCGGCCGGTTCGTCTGGATGCTCTACGAGTTCGGCCATCACCTCGACCCGAAGGCGCCGGTGAAGATCGCGCCGTTCATGCCGGTCGTGATCGGCGACAAGCAGATCGCGAACTTCCACACCTGGAGCATGCCGCAGCTCGGGTCGGTGCTGCTCGGCGTGTTCACCGCCGGGGTGTGGGGGTTGACCGTGCTCTACCTCTGGCGCGGCCGGCGCGAAGCGCGGCGTCGCTACGCGAACACCACCGCCGTTCCGGCGTGAGGAGGTCCACGATGCGGTTGCTGTCGCTCGTCCTGCTGTCGTTCCTCGCCGCCTGCGGCGGCGGTTCCGCGACGTCCGAGCGGGCGCCCGACCAGGCGCCGCCGGTCGAGGCGCCCTCCGTTCCGCACACGGTCGTCGTGTACGCCACCGCCTCGCTGCGACCGGCGTTCACCGCCTTGGCAGCTCGCTACGAACAGGATCACTCGGGGGCCGAGGTCGAACTGCATTTCGCTGGCGGTGCCGCGTTGCTGGCGCAGGCCCACGCCGGCGCCGTGATCGACGTCGTCGCGATCGGCGACTCGTCGCAGATGTCGCGTTTCGCCGCCGCAGCGCTGCTCGCCGCCCACAGCGCCACCGAACTGGCGCGCAACCGCATCGCGATCGCCGTCGCGAAGGGCAATCCGAAGCAGGTGCACACCGTGCGCGACCTCGTGCGCGCCGACGTTCGGCTCGGGCTCGGCACGCGGTCGTCGTCGATCGGTCGGTACGGCCGGTGGGTGCTGACGCACCAGAACCTCGACAAGGAGCCTTCGGCCGAGGCGCCGACCGCCGACGCGCTGCTCGCGAAGCTCGCGGCTGGCGAAGTCGATGCGGCGATCGTCTACGTGACGACGCTGCGTGGCGTCGACGGCATCGTTCGGGTCGATGTGCCGGCGGCCGAGAACCAAGCGGTGCTGTATTCGATCGCCGCCATGCGCAAGGCCGCCGAGCCGCGCGGCGCGGCCGCATTCCGCGCCCTGGCGCTGTCCCCGACGGGGCAGGCGATCCTGCAGGAACACGGTCTGCTGCCGATCGGCGCGAAGTGAGGCCAGGTTCCGGTATCCGAGAGGAGGCCGGATCGTTCGGCTACCATCGCAAAGCGCCGACATGGCTGGTACCGACGACGTCCTGGCTGATCTCTTCACCCGCGCCGTCGCGCTGCCGGTGGAAGCTCGCGAGGCGTTCGTCACGGCGCAGTGCGGGGACGACCCGGCGTTGGCAGAGGAGCTGCGCGCGCTGTTGCGACACGACGACTCGCGCACCCCGGCCGGACTGCGAACGCCGCTGCGCCGCGCCGCGATGCCCGAACGCATCGGACCGTACCGGTTGATCCGTTCGCTGGGTTTCGGCGGCATGGGGGAGGTGTTCCTCGGCGAGCAGGAGGCGCCCGTGCGCCGGAACGTCGCCCTGAAGCTGATCCGTGCCGGCATGGACTCGGCCGATGTGCTCGCGCGTTTCGCCGCCGAACGCCAGGTGCTCGCCTGGCTCGACCATCCGTGCATCGCCAAGGTGCTGGATGCCGGCACGGCCGCCGACGGCAGGCCGTTCTTCGTGATGGAGTTCGTCGATGGGCCGACGCTGGCGACGTTCGTGCGCGAACACCGGCTCGATCTCGCGGCGCGGTTGCGCCTGTTCATGCAGACGTGTCGCGGCGTGCTGCACGCCCACCAGCGAGGCGTGATCCATCGCGACCTGAAACCTTCGAACGTGCTCGTCACGTGCGTCGACGGCGAGTTGCTGCCGCGCATCATCGACTTCGGAGTGGCGAAGGCGATCGGCGACGAACGACTGCACACACCGGCGACCCTCGCCGGGCAGGTGGTCGGCACACCCGACTACATGGCGCCCGAGCATCTGGCCGGCAACGCGCCACCCGACGTGCGCGGCGACGTCTACTCGCTCGGCGTGATGCTCTTCGAACTGCTCGCGAACCGCCGGCCGTTTCCGGCCGTGCCGGGCGAGAACTTCGCGCAATCCGTGCAACGCCTGACCGCGGCCGAACCGCCGCCGCCGAGCCGCGTGTGCGCCGGCGAACTCGGCAGCGGTGTCGCGCGACGCGTCCAAGGCGAGCTCGATTGGATCACCGCGAAGGCGTTGGCGAAGGATCCGCTGCGCCGCTACCAGTCGGTGCAGGACCTGCTCGCGGACGTCCAGGCGTACTGCAGCGGCCTGCCGATCGCCGCCGGTCCGCCGACTCTCGCGTACCGCTTGACCAAGCTGTTGCGGCGCCACCGCGTCGCCGTGCTCGCGGGAAGTGCGGTCGCGGCCGCGCTCGCGGCCGGTCTGCTGCTCGCGTTGTGGCAGGCGTCCGCCGCCGCAACGCAGGCGAGCCGCGCCGAGCACAGCCTCGAGCAGGTGAACCGGCTCGCAGACGAACGCCTGGCCGCGACGCTGCACGACCTGTCGCGCCACACGTTGTGGCCGCTCGTCGCCGAGCGGCGGGCGGGCCTGCAGCAGTGGCTTGCGCGTTGCGCCGAGCTCGAGGCGCGCCTGCCGCAGCATCGCGCGGACCTCGCTGCGCTGCGCGCGCAACTGGGCGACGCGGTCGGTGCTGTCGAGGCCGATGGCGCCGCCACCCTGGCCGATCTGGCGGACCCGCACAACGACAGCCTGCGGTGGCGGCACGGCGTGCTGACTCGGCTCGTGCATTCGATCGAACGGCTGCTCGACGATGGCGCGCGCTTCGGTCGTCGCGACGTGCTGCAGCGACTGGCGAAGGTCGACGCGCTGGTCGCGACGCAGGCGGCGAGCGACGCCGCGTGGCAGGATGCGTTGGCGGGAATCGGCGATCGCGTGCGCAGCCCGAAGTACGGGGGGTGGAGCCTGCCGCGCCGCCAGCGCGATCTCGTGCCGTTGGGCCAGGACGCGGCGAGCGGGCTGTGGGAGTTCTGGCACGTTCCCTCCGGTGCGCGCCCCGCGTGGAGCGACGGCCGCTGCGTCGCGCCGGCCCGGCCCGACGACGGCATCGTGCTGGTGTTGCTGCCGGGCGGCATGTTCGCGATGGGGGCCGACGCTGGCACCGACGAACTCGCGCACGACTACGAGGCGCCCGTGCACGAGGTTTCGCTCGCCCCGTTCTTCCTCGCAAAGCACGAACTGACGCAGGCGCAGGTCGAGCGTTGGACCGGCGCCAATCCGAGCTGGTTCGCGGCGGGTCGATCGCGTGGCGTGCGCGAGCGGGCCAACGTCGGCCCGACGAATCCGGTGGAGCAGGTGTCGTGGGACGCTGCTGCGACGCTCGTGCGCCAGATGGGCCTCGAGCTGCCGACCGAGGCGCAGTGGGAGTACGCGTGCCGGGCCGGGACGCGCACGCGCTTCTTCTGGGGCGACGACGAAGCGCGCTTCGGCGCGTTCGCCAACATCGCCGACGAAGCGTCGAGCGCGTTCTTCCGCCCCGGCACCAAGATGGCGATGGGGGTCGACGACGGCCAGGGCGTGCACGCTCCTGTCGGCGGTTACGCGCCGAACGGCTTCGGGCTGCACGACATGCTCGGCAACATCGGCGAGTGGTGCCGCGACTGGTCGGGGCGCTACCACCATCCGGTGGCACCCGGCACCGGCGAGCGCCAGGCCGAAGGCGACGGTCGACGCACGCGCATCATCCGCGGCGGCACGTTCATGCTGTCACCACGCGACTGCCGGTGCTCGGCGCGCGGCGACGGTGTCGTCGGCGAGGACAAGTGGACCGTTGGGATCCGGGCTGCGCGCGCGATCGACGACTAGCCCGGATCGGTGTGGCGTGCTGGCTCGGCCCGGTCAGGGCATGCGTTCCGCACCGAGCAGTCGCTGCAACCGCGCGCGCGCCAGGCGCCAGTCGCGTTCGACGGTGCCGAGCGACACGTCGAGGATCGCGGCGATCGCGGCATTGTCGAGACCGCCGAAGTAGCGCAGCAGCACGATGCGCGCCTCGCGCGGGTGCCGCGACTCGAGTTGCTGCACCGCCGCGTCGACGTCGAGCAACTGGTCGGGATCGGGCCCCTCGATCGCGAGATCGTC
>JAEUHV010000272.1 GCA_016794485.1 Planctomycetota bacterium | reverse complement strand
GCGCGCCGGCGAGGCGCCGCCGGCCGCCGACGGCCGCGACGCGTCGCGCGACGAAGTGGCATGAGCACCGCCGATGCCGCGACCGCGCTCGCGGCGATCGTCGCCGCCGAGTTCCGCCGCCGCCTGCTCGGCGAGATGCTGCCCCGCATCCGACGCTGCGACGAACTGCTCGGCGACGACGGCGTCTGGCAACGGCCGGCTCCCCATTGCAACTCGGTCGGCAACCTGCTGCTGCACCTGCGCGGCAACACCACGCAGTGGATCCTGGCAGTGTTCGGCACCACCGATGACCACCGCGATCGGCCGGCCGAGTTCGCCGCAGACGGCGGCCACCCGGCCCAGGTGCTGGTCGACGCGCTGGCCGCGACCTGGGAGCGCGCTTGCGATGTGGTCGACGGCTTGTCGGTCGACGAACTGCGCCGTGAACGCGTCGTGCAGCGTCGCTACGTCGAATCGGGCCTCGGCGCCGTGCTGCACGTGCTCGAACACTGCTCCGGCCACGCCGGCCAGATCTACGCCTGGACCAAGCAGGCCACCGGTCGCGACCTGCGGTTCTACGCGCTCTGACCGCGGCTCAGCCGAACACCGCGTCGGCCGGGGCTGCGGTCACGCCGTGCACCCAACGCTGCACCGCCGCGCGCAGCACGTCCAGCTTCACCGGCTTGCCGAGGAAGTCGTTCATGCCGGCCTGCAAGCAGGCTTCGCGGTCCGCCGGCAGCACGTTCGCGGTCAGCGCCACGATCGGCAATTGCGCAAGGCGTCCGCCGAGCGCGCGGATGCACCGCGTCGCCTCGAAGCCGTCCATCTCCGGCATCTGGCAGTCCATCAGCACCAGCGCGAACGACTTGTGCTGCACGACCTGCACCGCCTCGCGGCCGTCGACCGCGAACGTCGGCGCACAACCGATCCGCCGCAGCATGCCGGCGAGCACGCGGCGATTGATCTCGTTGTCCTCGGCGACCAGGACCGGCATGTCGGTCGCGCCCTCGACGACCGCGATCCGGGTCGCCGACTCGTCGCGCAACCGCGCCTTCTGCGCCGTCCGTCCGTTCGAACCGGCCACGCTGGCCATGTCGCGCACGACCTCGAGCAGCCGCCCCGAGGCCAGCGGCTTGTTCAACCAGCGGAACACGTCGGCCGCAGCCATCTCGGCGAGCCCAGGCCTCGTGCCGAGGGAGCTCGCCAGCGAGACCGGCATGCCGGGAATCGCAGGGTCGTTGCGGATCGCGGTCGCGAGCTGCATGCCGTCGATGCCCGGCATCGCCATGTCCAGGATCGCCATCGAGAACGGACGTCCACTGCGCGCCGCGTTGCGCAGGACCTCGATCGCGCTGATCGCGTTGCTGGCGACGTCGATGCCGATGCGCGTCGGCGCGAGCTGCATCACCATCAACTGCCGGTTGGTCTCGTTGTCGTCGACGATCAGCACCGAATGCGCCGACAGGTCCACGTCCTCGCTGCGCGGCCGCGCGTTCACCATCGAGCCCTTGGGCAACGGCAACTCGAACGCGAACGTCGAACCCTTGCCCAGCGTGCTGTCGACGGTGACGCGCCCGCCCATCATCTCGACCAATCGCCGGCAGATGACGAGGCCGAGCCCCGTGCCGCCGAACCGCCGCGTCGTCGACGCGTCGGCCTGCGAGAACGCGTGGAACAGCTTCTTGATCGCGTCCGGAGCGATGCCGACTCCGGTGTCGCGCACCCAGCAGCGCATCGTCTGGCGGGCGTCGTCCTCGTCGACGAGGTCGACGCCGAGCACGACCTCGCCCTCGATCGTGAACTTGACCGCGTTGCTGAGGAAGTTGAGCACCACCTGACGGATGCGCGCCGAGTCGCCGCGATGGCACCGCGAAACCCGCGGGTCGATGAAGGTCATCAGCTCGACGCCCTTCTGGTCGGCCGCCGCGTGCAGCAGGCCGGCACAGTCGTCGACCAGCTGCCACACGTCGAAGTCGACCGTCTCGAACTCGAGCTTGCCGGCTTCGATCTTGCTGAAGTCGAGGATGTCGTTCAGGACCGCCAACAGCGCGTCGGCACTGGCCTGGATCGTCGACGCCATCTGCTGCTGCTCCGCGTCGAGCGACGTGCGCACCAGAAGCTCGGCCATGCCGAGGATGCCGTTCATCGGCGTACGGATCTCATGGCTCATGTTGGCGAGGAACTGGGCCTTCGCCACCGCCTCGGCCACCGCCGACTGCCGCGCCTGCTCGGCGCTGTCGAACCGCGCTGCGCTCGACGCCCGGAACTGCCGCGCGGCGACCACCAGGACACCGGTGGCGCCGAGCACGAACGGCAAGCACCACACCGGCGATGCACCGAGCCACGCCAACGCCACGCACACCACGACCAGCGTCGCAGCACTGGCCAGCAGCGTGCCCTCCAGGCGGCTCGCGAAGAACGAGACGACGCCACGGTCGGATGAGTCGGCGCGCGTCCGAGGTGCAGGCGAGGTGTGCATTCCGAGCCCCGCTGATCGACCACGCCCCCCGGCGACGCGGATCAGGGTTTTCCCGCACGCCGCCGCAACACCGCCAGGAAGAAGCCGTCGCAGCCGTGCGTGTCCGGACGCAGCGACAAGAACGTGCCGGTGGCATCGGCGATCGGACGAGCCACGGCTCCGCCGAGGATCTCGACCAGGCGCACCGGCTCGAGCGAAGGATCGCGCGCGCGCAGGGCCTCGATGCGCCGTTCGTTCTCGTCGGCCAGGAGCGAACACGTCGCGTAGCACAGCCGGGCACCGGGACGCAGCAACGCCGCTGCCCGCGTCAGCAGGTCGTCCTGGGTCGCCTGCAACGCCGCGAGCCGATCCGGACGCATCGCGTGGCGGGCCTCCGGCCGCCGCCGCCACGAACCGGTGCCGCTGCACGGCGCGTCGACCAGGATGCGGTCGGCGACAGCCGCGAACGCCTGCACTTCGGCCGGCCATTCGCGTTCGCCCACGGCGGCGACCTGAACGTTGTCGGCACCCGCCCGCGCCTTGCGCTCGACCAGCGACTGCAGCCGGCCGGCGTGCACGTCGGCCGCCAGCACGGTGCCGCGATTCTGCAGCAGCGCGGCGATGCCGAGTGCCTTGCCACCGGCACCGGCGCACACGTCGAGCACCTTGCCGCCGGGCGGCGGCGCCACCGCGGCCACCGCGAGCTGGCTCGCTTCGTCCTGCTGCTCGAACGCGCCGCGCCGGAACGCCGCCGTGGCGAACAGGTCGACGTCGCCGTCGACGTGCAGGGCAGTCGCCGCGTACGACGCCGGCCGCGTACGCACGCCTTCGGCGCCGAGTTCACGGGCCAACCGGTCGCGGTCGTGCACACGCAGCAGGTTGGCGCGCAACGTTCGTGGCGGCGGTGCCAGCAACGCCGCCGCGATCGGGACCGCCGCGTCGCCGTACTCCCGCCGCAGGGACTCCGCGAACCACCGCGGCAGCGCGTACTCGCGCGCGATCCGTTCGGTCGGATCGACGATCGTCGCCAACGCCGCCGCAGCGCGGTCCGGAGCCATGTTCTCGAACGCCAGCGAACGTCGATGCAGCGCCGCGAACGCTGCCATCGCGTCGGCTTCGTGCCAGTCGCCGTTCGCGACGGCAACCGCCAACACCAGCGCCTCGGCGCAGGCCACCGCGGGCAGGTTGCGGAACCCGTCGTCGCCGGCGAGCAGGAACTCGCTGCGGATCGCCTGTGCCACCGCGGCATTCGCCAGCGACGACACCCGCGCGCGCGCGGTGGCCGGCGCACGCGACAACCGTTCGTGGACGGCCATCGCATCGCGCACGGACACCCCGGTCCGCAC
>JAEUHV010000271.1 GCA_016794485.1 Planctomycetota bacterium | reverse complement strand
GTCTGGTCGTGGACCGCGCGCACGGCGAGCACGGCATCAGCGTCGCGAACCTGATCCACACGATGAAGACCTGCCTGCGCGTGATCCTCGAACGCGACCTGCAGGTGCGGCTGCGGCCCGGCTTCTTCCCGTTCGTCGAGCCCGGCTTCGAACTCGACGTGAACTGTCCGTTCTGCAGCGGCAAGGGCTGCTCGGTGTGCAAGCAGTCGGGTTGGATCGAAGTCCTGCCGTGCGGCATGGTGCACCCGAACGTGCTGCGCCAGGGTGGCCTCGACCCCGAGGAATACACCGGCTTCGCGTTCGGCATGGGCCTGCAGCGCGTCGTGATGCTGCGCTACGGCATCGACGACATCCGCCAGTTCATGGGGGGCGACCTGCGCTTCCTGCAGCAGTTCCCGGAGGTGTCGCGATGAAGATCTCGCTGCGTTGGTTGCAACGGCACGTCGACCTGTCTGGCATCGAGCCAAAGCAGATCCTCGCCGACCTGACGATGAGCACGGCGGAGATCGAGGGCCTGATCCGCTTCGGCGACGGCCTCGAGCCGCTGGTGGTCGGCCACGTGCGCAAGCGCGACAAGCACCCCGACGCCGACAAGCTGTCCGTGTGCGAAGTCGACCTCGGCTCGGCCGGCGGCGTGCTGCAGATCGTCTGTGGCGCACCGAACGTCGCCGCGGGCCAGCGCGTCGTCGTGATCCGTCCCGGCGACACGTTGCCGGCCGCCGGCGGCAAGGGCGCGCTCAAGATCAAGGTCGGCAAGATCCGCGGCGTCGAGTCGCACGGCATGATCTGCTCCGAATCGGAGATGGGCCTGTCCGAAGAGCACGACGGCATCCTGGTGCTGCCGCCCGACACGCCGATCGGCGCGCGCTTCGTCGACGTGCTGCCGGTGCAGGACACGGTGTTCGAGATCGACAACAAGTCGGTGAACCACCGGCCCGACCTCTGGGGCCATTACGGGTTCGCGCGCGAACTCGCGGCGATCTACGGCCGCGAGCTGAAGCCGATTGCCGCCGACGTCCCGTTCCCGGCGGCCGCCGCCGGCGGCAAGAAGGTCGAAATCGTCATCGACGACAAGCTGGGTTGTGCGCGCTACTGCGGCGTCGTGCTCGACGGCGTGCAGAGCGGGCCGTCGCCGCTCGCCCTGCGCTGGCAGCTCGCCGCGGTAGGCCAGCGCTCCGTCAACCTGCCGGTCGACCTCACCAACTACGTGATGCTCGACCTCGGCCAGCCGATGCACGCGTTCGACGCGCGCCACGTCGGCGCGGGGCCGATCCGCGTGCGCCGCGCGAAGACGAACGAGGCCATCACGACGCTCGACGGCCAGGTTCGCAAGCTGACCCCGGACGACGTGCTGATCTGCTCTGGCGACAAGCCGGAGGCGCTCGCCGGCATCATGGGTGGGGCCGGCACCATGGTCGAAGCCGCTACGACGACGTTGTTCCTCGAGTCGGCCAACTTCCACGCCGCGACGATCCGTCGCACCAGCATGCGGCTCGGGTTGCGCACCGACGCCAGCGCCCGCTTCGAGAAGGCGCAGGATCCGGCCAACGCCGCGCTCGCCGCGCACCACTTCGTGCGCCTGCTGCAGGAATACTGCCCGTCGGCGAAGCCGGCGGGGCCGCTGGTCGATCCGGCCGTCTTCCACTACACGCCGAAGACGATCACGCTGCGCCGCGCGCGGCTGCTGCTGAAGCTCGGCGTGCGCCTCGACGACGACAAGGTCGCCGGCATCCTGCGTTCGCTCGCATTCGGCGTCACGGTCACCGCGGCCGGTTTCGACGTGGCCGTGCCGAGCTTCCGCGCCACCAAGGACATCGCGATCGAGGACGACCTGATCGAAGAAGTCGGTCGCATGTTCCGCTACGACAACATCCCGGAGCGGCCGCTGCACGGCACGGTCGCCCCGCCGCTGCGCAACGAGGAGCTGTTCCTGGCGCGTCGCCTGACCGAGGTCGCCTGCCTCGAGCTCGGCTGCAGCGAGGTCTACAACTACAGCTTCGTGCCCGACGCGGTGCTCGCCGCGGCTGGAGCCAAGGACCACGCCTACGTGCAGGTCCAGAACCCGGTGGCGCCCGAGACCACGCGCATCCGGCGGCACGTGCTGCCGAGCCTGTTGTCGGCGGTGCCGCAGAACCTGCGCACGCACGCCGAGGTCAAGCTGTGCGAACACGGCAAGGGGTACCACGCCGAGATGCGCGACGAACACAAGCTGCCGCACGAGGTGCGCGAGCTTGCTTTCGTGTGGAGCCGCCGCGACGGCGTGCACCCCTTCGGCGAACTGCGCGAGGCGGTGGGGCTCCTGCTGCAGCGGGTGGGCTTCCCGGGGGTGATGCAGCGGGTCTGGCACGGCAAGGACCAGCCGTGGGTGCATCCGCAGCGTGCGGTCGCGATCGACCGCGACGGCTCGCCGTGCGGCTACGTGGCGCACCTGCATCCGGGCATTGCGCGGGCGATGAACCTGCCGGTGACCACCGCGATCGCCTGCCTCGACGTGCGCGCGCTGCTGGCGAACCACCGGAAGATCGCAAGCTACGCGCCGATGCCGACGTTCCCGCAGCTGCCGGTCGACGTGGCGCTGCTGGTCGACGAGGCCACGCAGGTGGCGACGGTGGTGGAGTTCCTGCGCACCACCGGACGCAAGCTGGTGAAGGACGTGAGCCTGTTCGAGGCCTACCGCGGCGGCAAGCTGCCGGTCGGCAAGAAGAGCCTCAACTTCACCGTCACGCTCGGCGCCGACGACCGGACGTTGACCGACGAGGACGAAGGCAAGTTCCTCGGCAAGGTGCGCGAGAACGCCGGCCAGATCGGCGCCGAACTGCGCGGCTGAGCGGCGCGTCAGAAGGCGCCGATCGTCACCGTCAGCGCGTTGCTGACTGTCGTCTGCAGGATCGCCAGGTTCGCGTTGGTCTCGACCAGCACCAGTTGCTGGTGGAGCACGATCCCCGCCAGCGCCTGGTTGTTGGGGAGCTGCACCTGGGTCGTCAACGTGCCTTGCGTGACGTAGGCCGCATCGAGCACGTCCGGCGTCACCAGCAACAAGCAGCCGGGCGGCGATGGGGGCAACAGCGTCGCGAGGGGCACGGACGTCGGACCGAGCCCGGTGACGGTGATGGCCAGGGACGGGTTCACGATTCCCGTGCCCTGTGCCAGGAACTTCGTGCCGACCCAGGGCAGGTTCTGCGGTTGGAACGAGACGACGCCGTTGGACCCGGCGCAGCCAGCGCCCCCGCCGCCGACCGCGGCCGGGCACGTCGTCGTCAGTCGCGCGAGGTGTGCGCTCGCGAAGCCTCCGGCTTGCAGGAACGAGCCGCCGACGACGACGTCGCCCTGGGGTCGCATGACCGCGGCGCTCGGCTGGCCGTCCAACCCGGCGCCGATCGGCGACCACGTCGAGCCGTTCCAGCGGGCGATGCGGTTGGCGGGCGTTCCGCCGGCGACCGAGAAGGTGCCGACGGCGATCAGGTCGCCATTGGGCAGGGGCAGCAACGCGGTCGGGAAGGGGATCGTGGCCCCCGTCGCCGCGACGGTGAGCCCGGTGCCCAGGGCCGCCCACGCGGTGCCGTTCCAGCGCGCGATGCCGTTGGCAGGCACGCCGCCGGCCAGCGTGAAGTCGCCGCCGGCCACGACGTCGCCGTTCGGCATCCGGGCCAACGAACGAACCGGTCCGTTCATGCCGGTGCCGAGCGTGGCCCAGCCGAACCCGGTCCAACGCGCGATGCCCTGGACCGGCACACCACCGGCGTCGCTCAGGCCGCCGCCCACGATCAGCTCGCCGTTCGGCAAGGCCAGCAGCGCGACCACTTCGCCGACGACGCCACCGCCCAAGGCGGTCCACTGCGCACCGTCCCACGTGGCCGCGCCGGGTGCGAACAATCCGCCGACCACGAGGTGGCCGTTCGCCAGCAGCGCGGAACACAACCCGATCGACGGCGCCCCCGTACCGACTGCCGACCAGGCCTGGCCGTTCCAGCGGGCCACGCCCCCGACGGGCACGTTGCCAGCCAGGTTGAACGTACCGGTCGCGATGAGGTCGCCGTTCGGCTCGCGCAACACGGAATAGACCGGGCCGTTGGTGCCGGCACCGAGGCCGGTCCAGGTGGATCCGTCGAACCATGCGATGTTGGCCGCGGCGACGCCGCCGAGGCCCGAGAAGCTACCCGCGGCCACCAGGCTGCCAACGGGCTCGGCCAGGCAGGTGAGAACGGGGCC
>JAEUHV010000241.1 GCA_016794485.1 Planctomycetota bacterium | reverse complement strand
CATGGCTCGCGCACGGCGCCCGCGTCGTCTGGGTCGTCGAAGCCCAGGCACGCCGCGTCTGCGTCTACCGCCCGGGCGGCACCATGCGCTGGCTCGGCGTCGGCGACACGCTCGACGGCGACGACGTGCTGCCCGGCTTCGCGGTCGCGGTCGCGGCCCTGTTTCCCGAGTTGCCGTAGCGAGCTCATCGACCCATCGGCACTGGGCCGCTAATCCTCTGCGGATGTCGTCGTCCGAGCCGCGCTCCGCCACCCCAGCCGGGCACCCGCAGGAACCTCCCACCACCGGCGCCTTCCGGCCAGTGCCGCGCACCGGCGTGATCTACGTGACCAGCGAAGCGGCGCGGCGCGGCTACCGCGCCGACGATCCGGACTGGTGCAACCTCGGCCAGGGCCAGCCCGAGACCGGACCGTTGCCTGGCGCGCCAGCCCGCATCGAGTCGATCGCGGTCGAGCCGCAGGACCACGAGTACTCGCCCGTCGCCGGCTTGTGGGAACTGCGCGAAGCCGTCGCGGCGCTCTACAACCAACTGTTCCGGCGCGGCCTGCGTTCGCAGTATTCCGCCGAGAACGTCGCCATCGGCGGCGGTGGCCGCGTGTCGATCATGCGCGCGTGTGCGGCGATCGGGGCAGTGCACGTCGGCCACTTCCTGCCCGACTACACCGCCTACGAAGAACTGCTCGACGTCTTCCGTCGCTTCACGCCGATCCCGATCCTGCTCGATCCCGAGAGCGGCTACGACTTTTCGGTGCGGCAACTGCGCCGCGAGGTGATGGGCCGCGGCCTGTCGGCCCTGCTGCTGTCCAACCCGGGCAACCCGACCGGCAAGGTGGTCGGCGGCGAGGAACTGCAGGCCTGGGTGGCGACCGCGCGCGAGTTCGACTGCACGCTGCTGCTCGACGAGTTCTATTCGCACTTCGTGTGGCAGGACGCGGCGAGCCCGCCGATGCCCGCGGGCATGTCGAGTGCGGCCGCCTTCGTCGAAGACGTCGACCGCGATCCGGTCGTGCTGTTCGACGGCCTGACCAAGAACTGGCGCTATCCCGGCTTCCGCATCTGCTGGACCGTGGGGCCCAAGCACGTGGTCCAGAGCCTGGCGAGCGCCGGCTCGTTCCTCGACGGCGGTCCATCGCGGCCGATGCAGCGCGCGGCGATCGGCCTGCTCGAAGCGGATGCGACGCGGCGCGAGACCGCGGCGATCCACGCGGCATTCGCGGTGAAACGACAGCGCATGCTGGGCGGCCTGCGGCGGCTCGGCGTGCGCTTCGATCTCGAACCGGAAGGCACGTTCTACTGCTGGGGCGACCTGTCCGGGCTGCCGCCGTCGTTGCGCGACGGCGACGCGTTCTTCCGCGCCGCCCTCGAACACAAGGTGATCACGGTGCCGGGCGCGTTCTTCGACGTCGATCCGGGCAAACGCCGCGACGGTCGGCGTTCGCGCTTCCAACAGCACACGCGCTTCTCGTTCGGGCCGAGCCTGCCGGTGCTCGACCGGGCGCTGGAGCGCCTGCAGCAGATGGTCGACGCCGCGGGATGAACGGTCACTCCGGCCGCGGCGAGGTTGCGCGCCGCGCCGGAAGTTCGGCCAGCACGGAGCGCTTCGTGGCGTCGTCGAGCTGGAACCACGCGGCGATCTCGGCGCGGGTCCGCTGGCAACCGAGGCAGTAGCGGTCGCGTTCGTCCATGCGGCAGACGAGCACGCACGGCGATCGCGGCGGCGACAGCGGCTCGTGGCGCGGCGACGCGGTCATCGCAGGCTCGCGCGCGCCGCATCGGTCCGCGGCCACACACCGCCCTGCCGCAGCAGCGCGACGAGTGCGGTCTGGTCCTGCTTGCGCGCCACCTCGACTTCGGCATCGGAAGCACCGACCAGGTGGAACAGGTCGACCCGGCCCGACGCGAGTTCGAACGACGGCGCATAGTGCTCCGGCGGTTCGACGAGCAGCCAGCGGATCGACGATTCGAAGTCGGGCGTGATCGAACCGCCGAGCGGCACGCGGTTGCCGTATTCGAGCAGTTCGGCCTCCGGCCACGACCCGACCGCGACGAGCAGTTCGTAGGCCATCAGGTTGTGCAACAGCGGCACCGCCCAGTTCGCCGGTTCCGGCGACTCGACCACCAGTTCGAAGCCGAGCCCGGAGAATCCCGACGGATCGCGTCCCGGCCGGTCGAGGTTCCACGGATTGCTGAGGCCCGACGTCACGTAGAGCCACGACGTGCGGTCGTCGTGCGGCGGACAGGCGAACACGCCATGGTTGAACCAGCCCTGGTGGGCCGGCTTGCCGTAGCGCTCGTAGACCGACGGCCCGGCGGAGTAGATGCCGCGACCGAGATCGCGGAACAACGAACGGTAGGCCCGGTCCTCGCGGTCGGACCACACACGTTCGAACCACTGCGCAAACGCCTCGTCGGTCATCGGGGCGCGCACCCTACCACTTGGCGCGGAACGCGTCGCCGGCTAAGGCGGACGCCGATGAAGCGTGCCGACAAGGCCGAACGGATCGCCGCGATCCTGGACCGGCACTTCCCCGATCCGGCGATCCCGCTGGCCCACGACGACCCGTTCACGCTGCTGGTGGCGGTGCTGCTGTCGGCACAGTGCACCGACGTGCGCGTCAACCAGGTCACACCCGGCCTGTTCGCGCGCGCGCGCACGCCCGCGGCGATGGCGACGCTGCCGGTGCAGGAGATCCGCGAACACATCCGCCCGTGCGGCCTGTCGCCACAGAAGGCGAAGGCGATCGCGGCGCTGTCGCGCATGCTGCTCGACGAACACGGCGGCGTGGTGCCGCGCGACCTCGCCGCACTCGAACGGTTGCCCGGCGTCGGCCACAAGACCGCGAGTGTCGTGCTGGCGCAGGCGTTCGGCGTGCCGACGTTCCCGGTCGACACCCACATCCATCGCTGCGCCGCGCGCTGGGGCCTGTCGTCGGGACGCAACGTCGGGACGACCGAGCGCGACCTGATGCGCACGTTCCCGCGCGAACACTGGAACAAGCTGCACCTGCAGATGATCTGGTTCGGCCGCACGTTCTGCCCGGCCTTGCGCCACGACCCGGCGGCGTGCCCGATCTGCACCTGGGCGATGCCGGCGGTGCGGCGGCGCCCGTCGCGCTGAGTATTTCCCGCGGCGTGCGACCGTTCGTGTGCTGGGGGCACCAAGGCAGCGTGGGGACGCGTCCGCGGCCCACGAAGGAGACCCGTGCTACCATGCCGAACCTGCCCACCGCCCCGATGGCGAACATCACCACCGCTGCCCAGCTGTTGCGCTTCCGCGATCCGCCGTTCCGGCACGAACTCGTGCGCGGGGAGTTGCGCACGATGAGCCCCGCCGGCCATTGGCACGGCGACGTCATCGCGGCCCTGACCGAACGCCTTCGGCGCTATGTCCGCAGCCACCAACTCGGCCGCATATTCGTCAACGACACCGGCTTCGTGCTCGCGCACCGGCCTGACACCGTGTTGGCACCCGACCTCGCGTTCGTACGGCAAGAACGGCTGCCACCACCGCGTTCCCCAGGCTTCTATGAAGGTCCACCCGACGTGGCGATCGAGGTGCGGTCGCCGGGCGACTCGCGCCGCGCCCACGACCGGAAGGGACGGGCATGGCTGCGGCACGGCACGCCGTGCGTCTGGCTGTGCGACCCCGAAGACGAGACGGTGACCGTATTGCGCAGCCAGCAGGAGCCGGTGGTCGTCGGGGCGTCCGGAATCTTGTCGGGCAGCCCGGAGATCCGCGGCTTCCGCGTCCGGCTGCGCACGATCTTCCCGCGGTGAACGCAGCCCCGCGCCGCGAACGGATCAGCGCCCGCCGTCGTCCTTGCCCTTCTCGTCCGCAGGCTTCTCGTCGACGGGGTCCGCCTCGGCGATCGTCGGCGGCGCCGCGACCTCGATCGCGAACGCGGTCTTGCCGTCGCCCGGCACCGACAGCTCGACCCGCCCCAGCGACCCGGACGGCCCCTCGTCCTTGACCCGCAAGCGCATCGCCTGGCTGCGCGCGAACACCGCGAAGTCGCCGTGCGGCAACGCCAACTGCACGCTGGTCGCACCCGGCTCGAGCAGGATGCCAGCCCCCATGTCGTACTGGTCGTCGAGATCGACCGCGTTGCCCTGTTCCTTGTCGGCGGCGAGCACCGCGCGCAGTTCGAGCCGATCGAACAGCGCCATCGTCGCCGACGCTGCCGGCTTGCACTCGATCGTCACCGCGACCAGCGGCACCGCGATGTCGCAGGTGGCGTCGGTGGCCTTCACGGTGACGGCCTTCGTGCGCGCCACCAGGATGCCGAGTTGCAGGTCGTACACCGACAAGCGGTAGCGCCCGGGCACGACCGCGATCGCGAACGTGCCGTCGCGACCAACGGCCGCCCGCCCGCCCGCCGGCGCACCTTGGTGCTGCCACGGGTCGGTGCTGCCGGCGGCTTCGGCGATCACCACGAGGTTCTCTGCCGCCGTCGCCGCGGCCGGGAACGTCACGCGCCCGCGCAGCGAACGCACCACGTCGCCCTGCATGTCGAAGTCGCGCTGCACACCGGCGGCGCGCACGCGGAACGACTCGATCGGCAGCGTGAGGCCTTGCCCTGCCCGCGGCGACCGCGGCAACTGCAGCTGCAGCGTGTAGTGGCCGAGGGCCACGCCGGTGAACCGGAACGAGCCGTCGGCGGCCACCGTCTGCGACGTTCCGGCGGCCGACACCACGCCGTCGTCGAACTCGGTGAAGAAGAACCGGCCGCCGCCGCCCCAGTGCATCGGCGAGCCGTAGAACGACTGGCCACCGCCGACCGGTTCGAGGCTGACGCGCCAGCCGGCCCCGATCGGCTCGCCGACGAGCTTGCCGGCGACGACCCCACCCGCGGGCGCGTCGAACACGAGGCCGGTGCGGGCTTCCTGCTTCTGCAGCGTCACCGGCATCGGCTCGATGCCGGGACGGCCCTCGGCGCGCACGTGCACCAGCCACTCGCCTTCGCCCAGTTCCCCGAGGCGGAACGTGCCGTCGGCCGCGGTCTTGACGAGATCCTCCGCGGCGGCCGGCACGGGCTCGGGCTGCCAGTCGGGCGTGCCGGCTTCGACGGCGCTGACCACCGCACCGGCGACGGGCTGGCCGGTGGCGGGGTCGCGGACGGTTCCCGTCAGGGAGGCCTCCGGTTCGAGTTCCACCGTGACGGTCTGCTGCTCGCTGCTCCACGCGACGTCCTTCTGCAGCAACGGCGCATGGCCCTTGGCGACGACGTACAGCACGCCGGCAGGCCCTTCTTCGGCAGGGCCGCCCACCGCCAGTTCGCCGGTCGTCGCCGGCTTGGCCTGCGCGATCTGCGCGCGCAGGTTGTGGCGCAGCCATGGCTCGGCGGGATTCTCGCCCCACGCGGCGACGGCCCGGAACGCGCGCACGGGCGCACCCGTACCCTTGGCCACGGCCTTCACCAGGAGCTTGCGCTCCACGTCGTCCGCCGACGGCGACTGCAGCGCGACCACGATTCCCTTCGCGGCGCCGTCCCCGAGCTTGGAGTCACCCTGCAACGGCTTCTGGCCTTGGACGACGTGCGCGTGCAACCGCCAGCGACCGCGATACGCGACGTCGAGTCGGAAGGCGCCGTTGGCGTCGGAACGGCCGGTCTCGGTGCCGCCCGTCTCGAAGGTCGCGTGGATGTATGCGTTCGGCACCGGCTTGCCGTCGTGTTCGACCACGCCCTCGATGCGCCCGCTCGGTTGCAGGTCGAGCTCCAACGGCGTCCCGGCTGCGATCGGCTGCCGGCGCAAACGGTAGTGCCCCTCGGCGTGCACCTCGAGCGCCAGGCCCGACGGCTGCGCGCACGGCAGATCGAAGATGCCCGCGTCGTTGCTGCGCGTGCTGCACACCTGCGTCGACATGCCGCCGAGTCGTTCCTGGACGAGATCCGTGGCGGTGACGATCGCACCCGCGACCGGCTTGCCGTCGCCGCCGCGCAGCCGCCCGACGAAGCGCTGGCCCTTGTCGAGCACGAGATCGCCGAGATCGAGCGGCATGGAACTGCCTTCGGCGGGAAGCTGCTGGTGCTGCAGCCAGAGCCGCAACGACGCGTGGCCTTTCTGGGCGACCAGCAGCGCGTACTCTTCCCACGGCGCATCCGGCAGCCATTGCCACGGCAACTGGAAGGTGCCGTCGGCAGCGGTGGTCGGCCCGGCCATCGCCAGAACCTCCGCCGTGGTGACCTTGCCCGGATCGCCGATGTGCACGCGCACGCCCGCGAGCGCCACTCCATCCGTGCCGAGCACCCGCCCGCGGACCTGCAGGTTGCGGGCCTTCGGATTCTGGCCGGCGTCCTGCGGCCCGAGGCCCTGGGCAGCGAGGCAGACCGTGGACAACAG
>JAEUHV010000212.1 GCA_016794485.1 Planctomycetota bacterium | reverse complement strand
GGCAGCCTCGGCCGCGTATGGTCCGCCTTCGCCGGCTCCGGTCGAGCTGGCACAACCGGTCATGGTCATGGTCAAGCACGTGGGTGGGTTCGGGCTTCTCTTGGTCGTCGCGGCGTGCAACACGCCGGCCCCGCAGCCGTGGCTGCGCTACGAACCGGCGGGGCCGCACTCGTGGGCGATCGGGGCTTCGGGCAAGCTGGTGACGCGCCTGCACGGCGCCGACCTCACGCTCGACCTGATGCAGGTCGACACCCGCGTCGAGATCACCGTCGACAACCGCACCGCGGCTGCGGTCGACATCCGCATGGGCCCGGAGGCGACGACCGCGCGCGCCGCGATCGGCGCCGTGCTGGTGCGCCCGCTCGAGCCCACACCGGGCCAGACCGGCCAGGATTGGCTGCCGTACACCCAGATGCAGGCGCAGATCGTCGAGGCCGGCCATCGCGCGCGCTTCCATCTCGATGCGCCGCTCGGCCGCGATCCGGGGCTCGGCCAGTACTTCGTGCTGACCGTCGAGGGGCGCGACGCCAAGGGCAAGGTCGAGAGCATCTCGATGCCGCTGCAGGCGACCAATGCCGGCATCATGCCGGCCGCCAAGCGGTGACATGATCGCCGCGCTGGCGAGCGAGCCTTCGGGCTGGCAAGCGCTGGCCCTCGGCCTGTTCCTGGTCGGTGAAGCGCTCGCGATCGTGTTCGTCTACCGCGCCCTGGTGCGCGGCGGCGCGCCGGCGAGCACGTTGCTGTGGGTCCTGGTGATCCTCGCGGCGCCGTGGTTCGGGCTGCTGCTCTACTACCTGTTTCCGCGGCGTCTGCACCTGCGCAAGCTCAAGCGGTTGCGCGTGCGGGGCGTGCGCTGGCGCGAAGTCCGCCCCGGCCGCTGTGCGCCGGCGGAGGCGGCCGCGGTGCCGCCCGGCGGGCTCGCGGCGCTGCTGGCGGGGGCCGATGGGCGCGGCCTCGTGCCCGGCAACACGCTGGCGTGGCTGCCGACGGGGGCCGAGTTCGAACGCGCGGCGCAGGCGGCCATCGCGGCGGCGACCGACCATGTGCACTGCGTGGTCTACATCCTGCGCGGCGACGCGGCCGGCCGGCGGTTCCTGGCGATGCTCACCGCGGCGGCGAAGCGCGGCTGCAAGGTGCGCCTGTTGTTCGACGGCTTCGGCAGCCTGGGCCTGGCCAATGCCGAACTGGCCCCGCTGCGCGCGGCCGGTGGCGTCGCGGTGCCGTTCCTGCCGCTGTTGTGGAAGAAGCGCCCGTTCACGTTGAACCTGCGCAACCACAGGAAGGTGCTGCTGGTCGACGGCTCGATCGCGTTCGTCGGTGGCCGCAACGTCGGCGACGAGTACTTCACCGACCGCGTCGGCCAACAGCGCGCCTGGCTCGATGCGATGCTCGAGTTGCGCGGCCCCGCGGTCGATCGGCTGCAGGAGGTGTTCGTGCGCGACTGGCACACCGCGACCGACGAGGTGCTGACCGACACGTTCGCGCTGCCGGTGCCGTGTGGGCTCGCCACGGTCGGGGTGGTGGACTCGGGGCCGGACAAGCAGCGGCCCGAATTGTGGTTCGCCCTGATCCAGGCGATCGGCGAGGCGCGCGAGTCGATCGACATGAGTTCGCCGTACCTGGTGCCGCCACCGACCCTGTTGTTCGCGCTGCAGCTGGCGGCGGCGCGCGGGGTCGCGGTGCGCATCTGGACGAACGGGCCGAAGGCGGAGGCGGCGATCCTCTACCGGGCGCAACGCAGCTGGTACCCCCGGTTCCTCGAGGCCGGCGTCGCGATCCACGAGACGGTGCGCGACTACGACCACGCCAAGTTCCTGCTGGTCGACGACCGCGTCGTCAGCGTCGGCAGCGCGAACATGGACCAGCGCAGCGCGTTCTGGAACTTCGAGATCGCTGCGGTGGTGCTCGACGATCCGGTGCTGGCCGCGGCGGTGCGCGCGACCATCGACGAACGGGCGCGCGGCTTCCGGCGGATCACGGCGGCGGACCTGCCAAGGCGTCCGTGGACGCGCGCGCTGGATGCCTTGTGCGGGCTGCTTTCGCCGGTCCTGTGACCGGGACACCGACGCGGCCGCCGTTCAGCCTCGGGTGATTTCCCAGATCTCGGCGCCGAGGTGGTCCCACGGCAGTCGACCTTCGTCGCATTCGCCGGGCGTCACCGAGAACTGCACGTCGACCATGTAGATGATGCGGCCGGTGGCGCGGCCGATGTTGCGCGCGCCGTGGGCGACGCCCGGCGGAATGCGCACCAGGCGGTCCTTGCCGTCACCGAGCACGAAGCGCATCGTGCGGCCTTCGCTCGGGGAGCCGGCGCGGCAGTCGTGCAGCACCAGCAGCAGCTTGTCGCACGGCGGCACATACCACACGTCCGTCTGCCGGAAGTGCATGTGGAACGCCTTGATCGCGCCGGGCTCCATCTCCGAGTAGTTCGCCTGCTTGCACTCGAAGCCGGGCAGCTGCGCGTGCATGCCGGCGGTGAAGCGACCGAGTTCGGTGATCGCACCGCCGTCGTCGTTGAAGCGCTTGAGCTCGACGATCTGCACGCCGTCGATCGGCGGCTTGCCGGTGTAGTCCTGGACGAAGAAGGCGCCCTGCGCCTTGTGGTTGATGCGGACCTTCGGCTCGGGATTCGACGATGCGCTCACGGGCGATGCTCGGGGAACGGGGTGGGGCCCCGTGTGTCGCGCGCCCGGGCTCGCAATGCAAGGGCGAGCCCCGCTTTCGTCACCTGGCGGCCGGCATGCGCCACGGGGCCGCGGCGGACGGCACCTCGCGGTCGAGCGTGATGCGCAGGTCGAAGTTGGCGGTCTTCTTCGGCGCGCCGAGCTGCACCGGCACGCACACCTTGAACTTCGCGATCGCCTTGCCGTTCTTGTCGGCCTCGAACGCGATGCTCGGGACGATCGGCGCCCCGCCGGCGGGCTTCGCGGAAGCCGGCAGCACAGCACTCGGCTTGCCGTCGCTGCCGGCGAGCACGAGGTAGTCCTGGTCGGTCGGGATCGCCAGTTCGTCGACGCGCACGAACGGCACCTTGCCGTCGGCGAACGCGGCGTCGGTCAGGTCCTTGTCGGTGAGTCCGTAGGCCTGCACGACTTCCTTCCAGGCGTTCTTCCTCTTGTCCTCTTCCGGCTTGTCGCCGTCGCCGCGCTTGGCGGCGGCGTCGAGCGCCTTCTGGCCGGCCTTGACGGCTTCGGCCAGTTCCTTCGGCACCCCGCCCTCGCGCCACATCACGAGGTAGAGGCCGGGCACCACGGCCGCGTCGACGAGCTTGGTGGTGGTCATCAGCACGCCGATCGGCATCGGCGTGCGCTGGCTCTTGTCGAGCAGCTTCGGCAGGTCGAGTCCCTTCTCCTTCGTGAGCCAGTTCATCGGCGCGAACGAGACGGTCTGGTAGTCGCTCGGGAAGCCGGTCGGGCCGATTTCGTAGCGTTCGGCGCCGACCTGGTTCTGCAGGTCGACGTCCTGGTCGATGCCGAAGCGAACCCGGCTGAAGCTGCCGCGCAGCGCCGAGAACACCGCGTCGTAGCCAGGCTTCAGGCTCTTCGCGAGACGGAAGCCGAGGCTCTCCAGGACCTCGACCGTCTGCATCGGCGCGCGGCCGTCGATCAGCAGCTGGATCGGTTCGCCGCCCGACAGGTACGAGCCGCCCTTGGCGATCGCCTTGTCGTCCTTCCACGACGGCGGTGAGGTGAGCAGCGGCGCGATGGTCTTGTTCTTCTGGATCTTCTGCCACTCGGCCGCGAACGGATCCGGACCGTTGATCGGGCCGTAGCCGAGGTCACCCATGAACTGCCACACCTGGCCGAACATGTCCTGGTGCCCGAACGGCCCGGCGGCCGTGGCGACCTTGCCGGTCGGCTTCAGCTTCTTGTCGCGGGCGCCGTGCATGCCCAGCAGCTTCAGCAGGTCCTCGGTATAGCGATCCGAGGCGGGGTTCTTCGGGTCGGAGCCCGGCCACACGTTGCTGCCGTCGCCGCGCGCGGCCCGCATCCACTCGGCTTCGACCGGCAGGCGGAAGCCGTAGCGGCCCGCGAACTCGTTTGCGTCGTAGAACGTGATGCCGGTGACCGGGTGGTCCTCGGTCGGCTTGCCATCGCTGTCCAACATGGCGTACGGCAGCTCGCCGCCGTTCTGTTCCCAGTAGTAGACCGGGCCCAGCGGATCCTTCGGGTACTGCTTGCCGATGTCCTCGAGACGCTTCTCGAGGTCGTCCTTGCGGCCGACGCTCCACTGCAGGAACGGCGCGCGCTGCTTCACGCCGGCCTTGCGCATCGCCGACACGTGCAGGTCGTATTCCGAGCACTTCACGTTCCACTTGCCGAGCAGGAACGACTCGACCTTGACCTCGCGCGGGCCGAGGGTCGACGCCGAACGGCGCATGACTTCGGTCAGCTTGGCCGGAGCGATGCTCGCCGCCTTGTCGGGCTGGGCCTGGTTGACCACCTGGCTCGCTGCGGCAATGAACCGCTCGGCGTCGAGGCCCATGCGAACGGTGCCGCCCGGCACCATCAGCAGGAACGGCGGCAGGCCGGCGACATCGTCGGCCGGCTTGTCGGTCTTGGCTGCCCCATTGCTGGCGGGGCCTGGCTTGCTGGCGGCGGCATTCTGCGCCGCAGCGCCGAGCAGGAACGTGGTGGCGGAGACCGTGGCCAGCATCGGCACACGCAGCGAGGAGATATGCATCGTGCGGGTCTTGGGCAGGAGCAGGCTGGGTCGGCGCGGAGCGCCGGCCGAGGGGATCCGGAGGGGGGTGGGGATGCTAGCCCGCTCCAGAGGGGTCGTGCCACCGATTGTTCGCGGCGGTGCCGTGCCTGCCAAGCCCCGGGCGTGGATGGCGGGCGGCGCGGCGCGCGGCCATGGCGCCGGCGGTTGCGGCCGATGCGGCCGCGGTTCAGAACAGGCTGTCGGGCGACGCGGCGAAGAACCGGTTGCCGCTGCGTTCCAGCCCGTCGGCGACCAGGTGCGCGAGGTCCGGGTCGAACTGGCGGCCGGCCTGTTCGCGGAACAGCGCGATGACCTTCGCCAGGGGCCACGCCGGCTTGTAGCTGCGTTCCTCGACCAGCGCGTCGTAGACCTCGGCCAGCACCAGGATCCGGCCCGGCAGTGCGACCTCTTCGCCCTTCAGCCTGTTCGGGTAGCCATTGCCGTCCCAGCGTTCGTGGTGCTGGTAGACCCAGGTGCGGACGTTGGCGTGTTCGGTCAGTTCGGCCAGCACTTCGTAGCCCATGGCCGGGTGGCGCTTCACGACCTCGAACTCGTCCGCCGTGAGCGGCCCCGGCTTCTGCAGGATGTGGTCGGGAACCCCGATCTTGCCGATGTCGTGCAGCAGCGCGGCGAGCCGCAGCGACGAGCAGTCTTCGTCCGACACGCCGCAACGCTTCGCCAGCGAATCGGTGTAGCCGACGACGCGCGAGGCGTGGCCGCTGGTGGTCGGGTCCTTCATCTCGATGGTGCGCGGCAGCACCGAAGTCAGCACCCGGTTGGCGGACTCCAGCTCGGAATTGCGGCGCGCCAGTTCGGCCTCCTGGATCACGCGCCGGCAGGTCGCCAGCAGCTGCGACGCCGCGACCGGTTTCACGACCATGTCGGCGACGTGGTTGCGCAGCGCTTCCTGGGCGCCGTCGAAGGTCGGTCGTCCGGTCAGCACGATCACGGGGGGTGCTGGCCGTTGTTCCCGGGCGAAGTCGGCGATGTGCACGCCGAGGTCGTTGTTGCCGAGGTAGAGGTCGGTCAACACCAGCTGGAACGGTTCGCGCCGCAAGGCGGTGACTGCTTCGGGCAGTGATTGCACGGCGAGCAGCGGGTAGCCCGCACCGCGAAGGGTGAGGCAGAGGCCTTGCAGAACGTCCACGTCGTCGTCGACGACCAGGACGCGGTGGCGGCGGGGATCGAAGCTGCGGGAGATGTCCTCCATGGCACGGGGCGTTGCTTCACGCGGGAGAAGGGACGGCGTGGCGGCGTGGGAGCGCCGGCTCGCGGGACTAGCCTCGGGGAGTCTCATGTCTGGTCGAGCCTTCCCAGTTTCGGGAGGGTCTCGTTCTCGGAGGGCCGAATCTGCGGGGGCAGTCTCCACGGGTTGCGAACAGCCTTCAACAGGGCGGTCCACAAACTGTGGAAAGTTCTTCGCGCGATGGCATCGCGCCGACAGCAGAAGCAAATCGCGTGCGAACGACGCGCGGGCAGCAACGAAGGGTTGCACCCGGCTGGTCCTAACCCGATGGTTCGTGCCCCCGATGGACACGTCGATCACCCGAACCGTGCTGCCCGAACAGGCCGGCGTCCGGCTCGACGTGTTCCTCGCCGAGTGGCCGGAAATCGGCAGTCGGACGGTCGCGCGTCGGTTGCTCGACGCCGGAGCCGTGCGTGTCGGCGGCAAGCGGACCCGTCCCGGCCTGTTCCTCGAGCCAGGCCTCGAGGTCGCCTGCACCTTGGCACCGGCCCTGCTGGTCGACCCGTTGGCGCCCGACCTGCCACTGCCGGACGTGCCGGTGCTCTACGACGACCCCTGGCTGTGCGTCATCGACAAGCCGGCTGGGCTCGCGGCACATCCGCCGGAGGACAAGACGATCGTCGCGCACACGGTGGCGAGCTGGGCCCGGGCGCGCTTTGGCGACCTGCCGTGCCCGCCCGATGCCGACCGACCGGGAATCGTGCATCGGTTGGACCGCGACACCACCGGGGTGATGGTGGTCGCCAAGACCGAGCCGGCGATGGCGGCGCTGCGGCTGCAATGGAAGGAGCGCCAGGTGCACAAGGAGTACCGCGCCATCGTGTACGGCGAACCGCGCTTCCAGAGCGACTGGATCGAACGGCAGATTGCCACCGATCCCAAGCACAAGGACCGGATGGCCGTGGTCGAGTCCGGCGGGCGCGAGGCGTCGACGTACTACGAGGTGGTCGAGCGTCTGGATGGGTTCGCGCACGTCGTGTGCAAGCCGAAGACCGGCCGCACGCACCAGATCCGTGTGCACATGACCTCGATCGGGCATTCCCTGCTCGGCGACCGGGTCTACCGGTCGCGCTTGCGCCAGCACGATGCGCTGCCCGCGGGCGCACCGCCGGTTCGACGCCAGTGCCTGCACGCGCATCGGCTGCAGTTCGAGCACCCGGGCACGCAGGAACCGATGGCCTTCGAGGCGCCGTTGCCCGCCGACATGGTCGCCCTGCTGCAGTGGCTGCGCGGGCGCGCGCGCCAGGGCCCGTGAGCCGCCACGTTTCGCCGGCGCAAGCAGGCCACTGGCCTACGTGCTACGCACTTCCCCGTTCGGCTGCGAACTTCCCTGCGGCCCCGCGGTCGGCCACACTGCGAGCATGAACAGCCGCTGGCAGGATGCCGAAGCCGCCGATTACTGCCGGAAATACGCCGCCGCTGGCGAGGCCGTGGCCTTGCGCGTCTACACGTCCCGCCTGCTCGGCCGCGATCCCACACTGGTGCTGCACGGCGGTGGCAACACCTCGGTGAAGACCACCGCGACCGACCTGCTCGGCCGCACGGTCGACGTGTTGTGCGTGAAGGGCAGCGGCAGCGACCTCGCCGACGTCGAGCCGGCCGGGTTGCCCGCGGTCCGGCTGCAGCCGCTGCGCGAACTGCGTGCGCTCGCGGCGATGACCGACGAGGTGATGGTTGCGGCGGTGCGCGGGGCCCTGATGGATCCCAAGGCGCCGAATCCGTCGGTCGAGACGCTGTTGCACGCGTTCCTGCCGCAGCGCTTCGTCGACCACACGCACGCCAACGCGATCCTGGTGCTGACCGACCAGCCGGACCCCGAACTGCACGTGCGCGCCGCGTTCGGTGACGACGTCGTGTTGTTGCCGTGGATCATGCCGGGCTTTCCGCTGGCGAAGGCCGTGGCCGACGCGTTCGAGCGGCAGCCGCGCTGCCGCGGCATCGTGCTGGCGAAGCACGGACTGTTCACGTTCGGCGACACGGCGCGTGAAAGCTACGAACGCACGATCGAACTGGTGGCCCGCGCCGAACGCTACGCCGCGCAGCGCATCGGCGGCGTGCCGGCGATGCTGCTCGGTGAACCCCCGGCCCTGCCGGAGGCGGCGCGCCGCACGTTCCTCGAACGGGCCTTGCCGGCGCTGCGCGGCGCG
>JAEUHV010000159.1 GCA_016794485.1 Planctomycetota bacterium | reverse complement strand
AGCGCCGCGGCCTCCGTCCACTGCTGCGCCCGCAGCAGCGCTTCGGCGAGCCGCGCCAGGTCGGCGGCGAGTTCGAGGCTGCCGGCGGCGTGCCGTGCCCGCGCTTCGCCGACCGCCGTGGGCACCAGCGCCGCGACCTCGGCGAACTGGCCCTGCGCCGCCAGCAGCGCCGGCAGCTCGAGCCCGAGGAACGCCAGCTGCGGCGCCTTCGCCCGCTGCGCGTAGGCCGCGCGCATGTGCAGCAGCGCCTCTTCGGCCTGCCCCGCATCGCGCAGGTTGACGCCGAGGTTCGCCTCCGAGATCAGCGTCTCCGGGTGCAACTCGCCGAGCACTTCGCGTTGGGCCTGCCACGTCGCCCGGAACACCGGCACCGCCTCGGCGGCGCGGCCGAGGCCCCAGAGGCCCGAAGCGTAGTTGTTGGCGGCGTTCAACGTGTGCGGGTGCCTCGGTCCATGCAGCCGCTGCATGGCCTCGTAGACGGCCTGGCTCAGCTGCAGCGATTCCTCGAAACGCTGCAGCTGGTGCAGTGCGCCGGCCAGCTGACCGGCCACCGTCAGCGTCTCGTCGTGGTCGAAGCCCAGCACCGCGCGCAAGCCCGCGACCGCCGCGGCCAGGAGGGGTTCCGCACCGGCCGCGTCGCCGCGGGCCAGTTGGATCGCTCCCAAGGAGCCGAGGGACAGCAGCGTCTCGGAGTGTCGCTCGCCCAACACGCGGATTTGCTCGGCATACGCCTCGCGCACCATCGGCTCCGCTTCGTCGAGCCGACCCTGGCGCTCCAGGTTCGCGGCCAGCGTCTGCTTGGCGTGCAAGGTGCGCGGGTGCGCATCACCGAAGCGCCGACGGAACGCGTCGACCACCTCGCGCAGGATCGGTTCGGCCGCAGCCAGGTTGTCGGTGTCGTTGAGGATGGAACCGAGCACGCTCGCCGTGCTGAGGGTCTGGTCGTGCTGCGGCCCCAGGACGCGCCGTTCCTGCGCCAACAACTCGCGCGCCAGCCGCTCGCCTTCGGCATAGAGTCCGCGGCGCACGGTCAGCACCACCAGGCTGTGCCGTACCGAAAAATCCTCGATCCCGTCGTTGCCGTCGACCTGGGCGAACAGGTCGCGCGCCTTGCTCAGGTGGGTGACGGCCTCGTCCAGTTTGCCCGAGCTGCTGAGGGCCTTGCCCAGCAGCACGTGGGCCTGCGCGAAGTCGCTGGCACGTGCGTCCGGAAACTGCTCGAGCGCCACGAGCAGCTGCCGGCCGCCACGCTCGACGGCCTCGAACTCGCCGGCATCGCGTTGCACGCCCAGCAAGCTCGCCGTGACCGCCAGCGTGCGTGGATCGCCGTCGCCGAACGCCTGCTTCGCCAGTTCGAGCGCGCGCAGCACCGCCACCCGCGCCGGTGCCACGAGGCCGAGCGCCCGCATCGTCTCACCGACCACCTGCAGCAAGCGCGCCTGCATGTCGGGCTGGCCGGCGAACGAGGTCTCGATGGTGCGGATCGAGCGCTGGAACACGTTGGCATCGAGGGCGCCGAGGGCCAGGTCGGTGAAGTTCACCGTCGCCAGCGACGTCGCCAGCGCGTCGCGTTGGCCGGGCGCCACTGCACCGAGCAGCGCCTGACGCAGGCCGATGCCCATCGTCTGCACGTCGAGATCGGCGAGCAGCTGCCCCTGGAACTCGGCGACGGCCTGGGTCTCGGCGGCACTCTGCAGCGCCCTGGTCTCGGCGGTCTGCGCCTTCTGCAGGTTGGCCAGGGCTTCCTTGCGCGCGGCCTCCGTGCGATCGCGTTCCCGGAGCGCCTCGAGCATGCCCCACGTGGTGCCGACGACGCCGGCGAGCAGCAGCAGCCCGCACACGGCAGCGGCGGCGACGAGACGCCGGCGGCGGTGCACGAACTTGCGCAGCCGATAGCCGGCACTCGGCGGCGCTGCGAGCACCGCTTCGTCGCGCAGGAAGCGCGCGACGTCCTCGGCGAAGCCGTTCGGCGTGTCGTAGCGACGCGCGCGGTCCTTCTCGAGCGCCTTCATGACGATCCAGTCCAGGTCGCCGCGCAAGCGCTCGCTCCACGCGCGCACGTTCACCTGCTGGTGTGCGGCCACCGGCGACGCGTCGCCCCACGTCGACACGCGCGTCGACGGCTTCTGCGGTTCGTCTTCGCGGATCGTGCGCAGCAGCTCCTGGAAGCCCGCGCGCAGCGCCGTCTTCACGTCGAACGGCTTGGTGCCGGTCAGCAGCTCGTAGAGCAGCACGCCGAGCGAGTAGACGTCGGCGCGCGTGTCGATGTCGAGCCCCGACATCTCGGCCTGCTCGGGCGCCATGTACTCGGGCGTGCCGAGCACCTGCGCGTACTGCGTGAACAGCGTCTTCTTGGTCAGTTCGGCACTGGTCGCCTTGGCGATGCCGAAGTCGATGACCTTCGGCACCGGCACGCCGTCGTGCAGCGTCACCAGCACGTTGCTCGGCTTGATGTCGCGATGGATGACGCCCTTGTGGTGCGCGTGCTGGATCGCCTCGCAGACCTTGGTGAACAGTTCGAGCCGCTGCCGCAGCCCGAGCTTCGCCTGGTCGCAGTAGTCGGTGATCGGCACGCCCTTCACCAGCTCCATGACGAAGAACGGCCGCCCGGTCGTGGTGGCGCCGCCGTCGAGCACCTTGGCGATGTGCGGGTGGTCCATCAGCGCCAGCGCCTGGCGCTCGGCCTCGAACCGCACGACGACCTCGCGCGTGTCCATGCCGAGCTTGACGATCTTCAGCGCCACCTTGCGCACCACCGGCTCGCGCTGTTCCGCCATCCACACCGTGCCCATGCCGCCTTCGCCGATCGGCTGCAGCAGCTTGTAGCGATCGACGACGTCGCCGGCCTGTTCGCCGACCTCTGGCCGGACGGGCTTCGCCGCGGCGGGCTGCAGGAACGGATCGGCGCTCGCGGCAGCGTCGGCGGCGAGCAGGCGTTCGACGCGTTCGCGCAGCGCCGGATCGCCGCCGCAGAGCTTGGCCAGCAACAGCCGGCGCTCGACCGGGTCGGGCAGCGCACGGCAGCGATGGAACAGGTCTTCCGCGGAGGGACGAGGCTCGGTCATGGGCGGTGGGGTGCAGATCATGCCGGCGCGAGCCGCCGGTGGCTCCCCATGCGCAAGCCGGTGGCGCCGAGCCTCACGAAGTGCGCGGTTTTCTCGCGGGCAGCGCCCGGCGGCGTCAGTGCTTTGGCCGTTCGCGCAGCCGGTCGAACAACCAGGCGCGGGCGTAGGCCCAGTCGCGGTCGGCCGTGGCCGGGGCGATGCCGAGCGTGGCGGCGCATTCCTCGAGCGACAGCCCGGCGAAGTAGCGCAGCTCGACCAAGCGCGCCTTGCGTTCGTCCTCGGCCGCCAGGTCCTGCAGCGCGCGATCGAGGTCCAGCAACTCGTCGGCATCGACTTCGGGCCGCGCCGCGACCCCGGCCAGCGTGACCCGCTGCCAGCCACCGCCGCGCTTCTGCGCACTGCGGGCGCGCGCCGCTTCGACCAGGATGCGGCGGATCGCCGTCGCAGCGGCGGCGAAGAAGTGGCCGCTGCCCAGGAACCGCGGCGCGCCGTCGCCGCACAGGCGCAACCAAGCTTCGTGCACGAGGGCGGTGGCCTGCAGCGTGTGGCCAGGACGTTCGCGCGCCAGTTCGCGGGCCGCCAGGCGACGCAGTTCGTCGTACACCAGTGGCAGCAGCCGATCGGCGGCGCCGGGTTCGCCGGCGGCGACGGCAGCCAGCAGCTTCGGGATCGCGTCGTCCACCGAGGCAGCCTAGCACTACTTTGTCAGATGCCGCGGGCTCGTTCGGCGTTGGTGAGGTCGTCCAACCTCGAGCGGCAGCGGCGTGCAACCGAGCGTCAGCGCAGCACGCCGCCGACCGGTGGCGCCACGTGCAAGACCGGGCCGTTCCACGCCGCGCCATGCAGCCAGAACGACGCGTGGCGAAGCACCGGCGCGTTGGGG
>JAEUHV010000099.1 GCA_016794485.1 Planctomycetota bacterium | reverse complement strand
CCTGGCTGGAAATACCCGTTCCCTTTCCGAACACGGCAGTCAAGCAGCCAGGGCCGATGATAGTGCGTAGCGCGAAAGTAGGTCAGTGCCGGGTCAATTCACTCCGCGGTCCGTCTCCTTCGAGGCGGACCGCGGTTTCATTTCTCCCGGGCTCTTTCGGAACTTGGTCGAGTCCAGTCCGGTTGGTGATCCCGGACACTCGCCCGTGTAGGTTGCCATCCGATGAAGATCGCCAGCATGTTCGGCCGTGGCGCTCCGGTCGTTTCCTTCGAGTTCTTCCCTCCGAAGACCGAGGACGGCGTCGAGCAGCTCTACAAGACCGTCGAGGAGCTTCGCCCATGCCGCCCTTCGTTTGTGTCCGTGACCTTCGGAGCTGGCGGCAGCACGCGCGATCGAACGATCGACCTCGTCACCCGCATCCAGCAGCACCTGGGCATCACCACGATGGCCCATCTGACCTGTGTGGGCAGTACACGATCGGAGATCCGCGACATCCTGCGGCGTTTGCACGAAGGCGGCGTCAGGAACATCCTGGCGTTGCGGGGTGACCCGCCCAAGGGCGAATCCGAGTTCAAGCCGGTGCCCGACGGCTTCCGTTATGCGTCGGAATTGATCGCGTTCATTCGTGAGCAGCCGTTCGATTTCTGCATCGGTGCTGCTTGCTATCCCGAAGGGCACGTCGAAACGCGCGACCTCGAGGTGGATTTGCAGAACCTGGTCACCAAGGTCGGCCGTGGGGTCGACTTCCTCGTGAGCCAGCTGTTCTTCGACAACGAGGACTATCGCGCGTTCGTGCGTCGAGCTCGTTCGGCGGGAGTCCTGTGCCCGATCGTCCCCGGCTTGATGCCGATCACGAATGTCAGCCAGGTCGAGCGATTCACCCAGATGTGTGGATCACGGATTCCCCAGGAGCTGCGGCGTCGGCTACGCATCGTCACCGCTGACGCATCTGCGGTTGTGGCTACCGGAGTGCAGTGGGCCGTGGACCAAGGGCGAGCCTTGTTGCGCGACGGTGCGCCTGGGCTGCACTTCTACACGTTGAATCGGTCGTCGGCGACGCTCGCCGTGCACGCTGCCTTGGGTCTGTGATCCACTGGCCGGTACGCCTCGGCCGGCGTCCTTACTTGGCTGGTTGCGTCACGACGTCCAGCGCCTTCGTCCATGCTTCCGTCGTAGCCCGAACGGTGACTTCCCTCGTCGTGGGCAGCACGGAGCCTGGCTCGAGGCCGACGACTTCGGCCGTTCGCCGGTTCGCGCGCAGCGACAATCGAAGGGTGTGGGCTCCTTCGCCGATCGCAACCTCGGCCAGTCCATCGGTGATCGCGTAGCTGTGGTTTGGGGCCGCCAGGTAATCCTCGAGATCCTGTGTCGACCATGGGCTGCGGCACTTGCGTTCGTTGCGCTCGGCAGCGGTGATGCCCACCGACAACCTCGCCGATGGTGGCAACTTGGGGATGTCGGCAACCCGGACGCGCAGGGTGGGCCAGTGGTCGAGGCGCAGCGTGATCGTGTCACCGTTGCCGCGCGCCGGCTGCGGCCGGTATCCAGGGATGCAGACCAGCAAATCGTACGGGCTTCGAGGGAGCAGCAGTCTGGTCTTGTCGGCTGAAACCGGCGTTCCGCGCCATTCGCTTTGGTTCGCCTGCTCCACCGGGAACGCGAGGCCCGAATCGTCTTCGATCGGGCCGTTTGGGCCCATCAACTCGAGCAGCACGACGCGGGTCAGGCTGCGAAGGTCGATGTCCCGCAGGCGGTCTTGCTCTTCCGCCACGACGGGCACCCGGAGGTCTGGAACGACTACCAGGGGCTTCACGAATGCGAACAGGCGCACTTCCAGCGAATACGTCCCCGCCCGGACCGCCGCCCACTGGAAGTGGTAGCGCTCGCCTTCGACGTGGCTGGGTTGGCGCGTGAGGTTGCCCGCCGCACCAGTGGCGCCGATCGGCACGAGTTGGGCCTCGATCTGCATGCTCTGCGTGCCTGCCGGGAGCAGCACGCTGGCTGCGACTTGCATCCCCGGGGTCACTTCGAGCACCAGATCGGTGGCCCCGGGCGAAAACTCGACGGGCGGAATCGCGACGGCCTGCTGGCTCGTCGCCACGATCCGATAGCGAGCCGGGGGCGCCGAGCCGAGCACGCGGAAGCTGCCGTTGCGGTCCCAGTGCACCTGGGTGTCGAAGCGGCGCCACCGCCCCTGGTTGGCGTCGCCATCGAACCGTTCGACTCGCAATTGCAGGCTCTGTCGGAAAGGCGTCCCTTGGCAAACAACGCTGCCCCCACACAGCAGTGGCCCTTCGCCGAGCACCAGGTCGCCGAGTTCTTCCATGCCTGCGCGAAGGGTGCGGCCGGCCAGTTCGCATCGCAGCGGCCGTTCGTCCTTGCGGGTCACCAGGAACGCAATCTGGTCGCATGGTCGCTCCGACTGCGAGGGTACGCCCACGAGGAACCTGCCGTCGCCGTCCGTCGTTCCGTTCTGCTGCCGGCGGCTGTCGCCGCCGCGCAGGGAGACCGTGAACTTCGCGGTGGCCACTGGCGTGTGATCGGGCAGGACCAGGCGCCCAGACAGCAGGCTCGACGAGCCGGTCGGTCGGAGGACCGCGTCGACTTCCTGTCCAGCAACCATCGGTCCCACGAAGTCCACCCGCATTTCGTCTGTGCCTTGGGCCGAGAACCTCTGGCCGATCGGCACATGCCGGAAGCGAGCCATGCCGTTCGCATCGACGGTGGCGGTGCGGGTTCCCTGGTAGTGGTTTTCGACTTCGTGGTTGAGCCAAACGGAACGCAGCCCCGGAACGGGTCGGCCGAACGCTTCGCTGCGCACCCGGATCGATCCGCACACAGGGAGGCGCAACTCGATCGGCTCGGTCGGCGGCGCCTCGACAGCGAACACGGCACCACGATCGACGACCCCAGGAACGAACAATCGTACGCGCCACTCGAACCTCGGCCTTTGCCGTGGCTCCCCGGCAACCTCGAGGTTGGGGTCCACGTCGCGCTGCAGGTCCTGGAGGTGACGGATCGTCGCGATGCCGTCGGGTGCGCGGCTGCGAGCGAGCATCTGCCAGCTCGATGAGCCGACATAGTCGCCGTCCTTGTCGATCGCATACGCGGTGACGGGAACGTCCGCTTCCGGCAAGCCGGCATCGGACAACACTCGCACGACCAGGGTCCGGTCCCGGTCGAGCAGCAGCCGGTGGCCGCCGCGCGGCGGTTGCAGGTTCTTGCGCAGCGTCAGCCGGCCGAAGTCCTCGCCGCGCCGCGCGAGCACGGTCGTCGTTTCGCGCAGCGTCACCACGGCCCGGCCGGCATCATCGGAGAGCGTGCTCCAGCCAGCGCACTGAGCCCGGAGCTCGACGTCTGCCTCCAGCTCCATGCGCTGCTCCGCGTCGAGGTCGGGCCGCGACTCCGCGAGGAACTCCTGCGCGGTTTCGTCCAGCCAACGCACCTGGGCCCCGGCCACGGGCCGACCCGTCTCTTTGTCGACCACGGTGACTTCCACGCGAAGCGCGTCGTCCGGCAGCGGTCGTCCCGACTCGTCGGCGGCGCTGTCGGTGACGGCGGCGCGATCCGCCAGCCCGTGGGGGCGGCTGGCATCGGCGTCGGTCGCCACACCGCCGGCAGAACCGCTGGCATCGGCCGCGCCAACATCGGTTGCGGCAACGCCCGGGGCGGAGGACGGCGCGACGTCACCGTCGTCCTGCAGCCACGAACCGACGCCAGCGAGTCCGATCATGGCGACGAGCAGCAAGACGACGAGCGAGCGGTGGGACATCGGCGCTGGGCCACCATAACGGCCATCGATCGCCGCGGTTCGCTCGGCGGGGGTTTCGCCGCGTCTCGGCGACCGGTTCAATGGCCCGCCGCCGCCGCTTCAGGTCGGAAGGTCCACATGCGAATCCATCTCCTGGTCGGGGTGCCCTTGCTCTGCGTCGTTGCCTGCAGCGGCGGTGATTCGCCACCCGATGCCGCGCCCGCTCCCGAGCCCCGGCCTCTGCAACTCGGCGATCCCTTGCCTGGCCTCACCGCCGAGGAGCTCGCTGCGTTCGAACGGGGCAAGGTCCTGTTCCGCAAGAGGTTCACCCCGAGCACGGGTCTCGGCCCGCTGTTCAACGCGACTTCGTGCGAGTCGTGCCACAGCAAGCCGGTCATGGGCGGCAGCGCCGACCTCTACCGCAACTTCTACGTCGCCGCGATCGGCGAAGCCCCGTTCCAGTCCAACCTTCCCGGCCTGCCGAGCCAGGTGATTCCAGCGTTCGGCACGATGAACACCCCCGTCTTCTCGCTGGAAGGCGAACGCGTCGAACTGGTGCAGACCTTCGCCGGATCACCCGTCGTCAGCGCCCAACGCAATTCTGTGCCGCTGTTCGGGGTGGGGCTGTTCGAGTTCATCGCCAATGCGGCGATTCTCGCCAACGCCGATCCCGAGGATGCGAATGCCGACGGCATCAGCGGGCGCCATGGCGGCGATGCCGCCGGCCTCGGCCGCTTCGGCCAGAAATCGCAGTCGAACAACGTCGAGTTCTTCACCCGAGCGCCACTGAAGAACCAGATGGGCATCACCAGCAACCCGTTCCGCGGCGTCGCCGGCACGGTGTCGTTGGCGCACGGCATGGCGCCGCAGGGCTCGGGTACGCCGAACGCGGCGACCACCGACAACGACGGCGTGCCCGATCCCGAAATCGCGCCGAGCGATCTCGGCGACCTGATCGCGTTCACGCGGTTCCTGGCGCCGCCGCAGCCACGCGCACTGGATGCGGCCGGCAAGCGCGGCGAAGCGACGTTCGCCGCGATCGGCTGCACGAAGTGCCACGTCCCCGAGCTCCCGTCGTCGCGCGGGCCGGTGCGGGCGTTCACCGACCTGCTGCTGCACGACATGGGCCCCGAGCTCGCCGACGGCATCAACTTCGGCATTCCGCAGGCGTCGCCATCGAGCCCGATCCACACCGGGTCCGAGTTCCGCACCATGCCGTTGTGGGGGGTGTCCAAGTTCGGCCCGTACCTGCACGACGGCCGCGCCGCGACGATCGAAGCGGCGATCCTGCTGCACGGCGGCGAAGCCGCGACGATCCGCGCCGCCTTCACCGCACTCACCGGCGACGAACGCGCCGACCTTCTGGTCTTCCTGGAGAGCCTGTGATGAACGACACTCCCTTCGTGCACCGTTCGCTGCTGGCGCTCGGCGTCGTGGCCGCCGCGTGGATGTGCCTCGGCCCCGAAGAGGACCCGGCGGTGATGCGCGGCCGCCAGTTGTTCGACCGCGCCTTCGCGAAGGCCGAGGGCCTTGGCACGCCGGAGATGAACGCCGACACCTGCCGCGGCTGCCACTCCGATCCCGTGCTCGGCGGGGCCGGCGCGCTCGAGCTCAACGTCACGCGTTTTGGTCGCGACAACGGCGGTGTCGGCCCGTTCACCGACCTGCCCGGCGGACAGGGCCTCAGCAAGCTGCGGCCGCCGCTCGATCCATGGCGCGAGGAAGCGGCGGCGCAGGCGGACTGCTTCGAGCAGCGGCAGACCCCGACGCTGCTCGGCACGGGCCTGATCGACGGAGTGTTCGACGCCGCGATCCTCGCGAACGAGGATCCGAACGACCTGAACAGCGACGGCGTGCGTGGCGTCGCGCGTCGGGTGACCGTGAACGGCGTGGTCGAGATCGGGCGTTTCGGCTGGAAGGCCCAGATTCCGCGCCTCGCCGACTTCGCGCGCGACGCGATGTTCTTCGAACTCGGCATCACCACGCCGGACGATGGACGCGGGTTCGCTCCCGCTGGCGACGGTGACGCGATTCCGGATCCCGAACTGTCCGCGCAACAGACCGCGGACGTGCACGCGTTCATGGCGGCGCTGCCCGCACCCCAGCGGGTCGGATCGACCGATCCGCTGGTCGCGCTCGGCCAACAGGTCTTCGGCGAGGTCGGTTGCACGAAGTGCCACGTGCCCGAACTGCAGGGGGTGAACGGGTCGGTACCGCTGTTCTCGGATCTTCTGCTGCACAACGTGATGCCTGCGGGCTACCGCGGCATGGCCGAACCCAATGCCGGTGTCGGCATGTTCCGCACGCCGCCGTTGTGGGGGATTCGCGACACCGCGCCGTACATGCACGACGGCCGGGCCGAGACCTTGTTCGCGGCGATCCAGGCGCACGATGGCGAGGCCGTGGCGGTGCGCGCGGCGTTCCTGGCCCGGCCGGCGGCCGACCAGAACGCGCTGCTGCTGTTCCTCGCGGACCTGTAGCCGGTGCGCGCGGCGACGATCCTGCTCGTGTGCGGCCTCGCTGCGTGTGGTCGCCCAGGCGAAGCCCCGACGCCGGCTCGCTTCGCGATCCGCGGCCGCTGGCCCATCGCACCGATGGACGTGACGTTCGGCGTCGAGGACGCGACCAGCCCGTTGCCAGCCGGCACGTTCGAGCGGGTCGTGCAGCGGGCGGTGGCGCAATGGAGTGCCACGGGCGCGGTCGGATTCCGCAAGGCTGCAGCTGGCGAGCGCCCCGACGTCACCTTCGGCTTTCGTCGCGGCCACCACGGTGCGTGTGAACCGTTCGGAACCGGCGCCGACGTGGCGCATGCCGGTCCGGTGGGGCCGGGGTCGTTCGTGCACTACGACCTGGCACGGAAATGGAGCGAGGACGGCGCCGACGGGGCGGTGTCGCTGTTCGCGACGACCTTGCACGAAGTCGGCCATGTGCTCGGCCTCGGCCACGTCGACACTCCGGACGCCGTGATGGGGGTCGATCCCGAGCGCCCCTCGAGCTTGTCGGTGCACGACCGCGCCGGCCTGCATTCGTTGTACGGTGGTGGTCCGGACCATCCTGGCGACCTCGCCGTGGTCGGCACCGATGGTGTGGTCGCTTGCGTCGTGCGAGGCGTCGCGCCGGCAGGCAGGGCGGAGTTCGCGCTGTTCGACGCCGATGGCGACGGCCGGCACGAGCTGCTCGTGTGGCGGACCGATCTCTCGGGCCACGGTGAGCTGGTGCTGTTTCGCTTCACCTCCGGTCGGCCGCTCCTCGAGCGCTCCATCGGGCCATTCCTCGGCGTCGTGGTGCCCGGCGCGCGCGTCGGGTTCGTTCGTGGGCCAGACGGTGAACGGCTGCTGGTCGCGACCGCGCCGAACGGGGTGGTGATGCCGCGCCAGTTCGATCGCTTCGGAGTGCCGGAGTTGCCGGCTCGTCCCGTCGAGGCGGGACTGGCCGCGCGCGCTGCACTCGTCCGCGAAGGGGACGTCGATGGCGACGGCCGGCCCGAACGCGTAGAGCGGCGCT
>JAEUHV010000006.1 GCA_016794485.1 Planctomycetota bacterium | reverse complement strand
AATGGGCACGCCATTTGTCTACGCGCGGCCCGACGGCGGCCGGTGTCCGGCCGCCGGTTTCGTTGACCGCCGGTAGAAGCACCGGCAACCGGAGCCAGTCGCATGTCGAAGATCGTCGGTATTGATCTCGGAACCACCAATTCGGTCGTGTCGGTGATGGAGGGCGGTGAGCCCAAGGTCATCGCCAACATGGAAGGCGCGCGCACGACGCCCTCCGTGGTCGCGTTCACGCCGAGCGGCGAACGTCTCGTCGGCGCGCCGGCCAAGCGCCAGGCCGTGACCAACCCGACCAACACGATCTACTCGATCAAGCGGTTCATGGGCCGGCGCCACAGTGAAGTCGGCGACGAGGAGAAGATGGTCCCGTACAAGGTCGTCGGCGGGGCCGGCGAACTGGTCAAGGTCGACGTCTCCGGCAAGCAGTTCACGCCACCCGAGATCTCGGCACAGATCCTGCGCGCGCTGAAGGATGCGGCCGAGGCCTATCTCGGCGAAGCGGTCGATCGCGCGGTCATCACCGTGCCGGCCTACTTCAACGACAGCCAGCGGCAGGCGACCAAGGACGCCGGCCAGATCGCCGGCCTCAAGGTCGAACGCATCATCAACGAACCGACCGCAGCGGCCCTGGCCTTCGGCCTCGACAAGAAGGTCAAGGGCAAGGACATGAAGATCGCCGTGTTCGACCTCGGCGGCGGCACCTTCGACATCTCGATCCTCGACGTCGGTGAAGGGGTGTTCGAGGTCAAGGCGACCAACGGCGACACGCACCTCGGCGGCGACGACTTCGACGAACGCATCATCCAGTGGCTGTGCGAGTCGTTCCGCAAGCAGACCGCGATCGACCTGCGCAAGGACCAGATGGCGTTGCAGCGCCTGAAGGAAGCCGCGGAGAAGGCGAAGATCGAACTCAGCTCGGCGACCCAGACCGCGATCAACCTGCCGTTCATCACGATGGACGCGACGGGCCCGAAGCACCTGAGCGAGAACCTGACGCGCGCCCAGTTCGAGAAATTGTGCGAGGACCTGTTCGAGCGCTGCCGCGGCCCGGTGCTGCGCTGCATGGAGGATGCCAAGATGAAGGCGTCCGACATCGACGAGTGCATCCTGGTCGGCGGCAGCACGCGCATCCCGCGCGTCAAGGCGATGGTGAAGGAGATCTTCGGCAAGGAGCCGAACCAGTCGGTCAATCCGGACGAAGTCGTGTCGCTCGGCGCGGCGATCCAGGGCGGCGTCATCGGCGGCGAAGTCAACAGCGTGCTGTTGCTGGACGTGACGCCGCTGTCGCTCGGCATCGAAACGCTCGGTGGCGTGATGACCCGGTTGATCGAACGCAACGCGACGATCCCGAAGACCGCCTCGCAGACGTTCTCGACCGCCGCCGACAACCAGCCCGGCGTCGACATCCACGTGCTGCAGGGCGAGCGCGAGTTTGCCAACGACAACCGCACGCTCGGCCGCTTCAAGCTCGACGGCATCCCGCCGGCCCCGCGTGGCACGCCGCAGATCGAGGTGACGTTCGACATCGACGCCAACGGCATCCTGTCGGTGACCGCCAAGGACAAGGGCACCGGCAAGGAGCAGAAGGTCAAGATCGAGGTCGGCTCGGGCCTGTCGAAAGAGGAGGTCGAGCGCATGGCGCGCGACGCGCAGTCGCACGCCGCCGACGACAAGAAGCGCCGCGAACTGGTCGACCTGAAGAACCAGGCCGACAGCCTGGCCTACCAGGCCGAGAAGCAGATCAAGGACAACGCCGCCAAGCTCGACGCCGGCACCAAGGGCAAGGCCGAAGCCGCGATCGCCGACCTGAAGAAGGCGATGGACACCGATTCGGCCGACAAGCTGAAGGCCGCGATCGCGACGTTCGAGCAGGCCATGCAGGCGATGGGTGCGGCGATGGCCGGCGCTGGCGCGGCGGGTGCCGGGGCTGGGCCTGGTCCGGAAGCCGGTGCTGCGGCCGGCAGTGGCAAGGCCGGCAACGAAGACATCAAGGACGCCGACTTCGAAGTGAAGTGACGCGCGTCCGGTGGCTGCGCCCTCGGCCGGGCGCAGCTACGCCGGAGGGCTAGTGGGCTTTCCGCCACTGGCCGGGGTTACCTGTGGCGCACGGCGACTCGCCGCCACAGGAGCCCATGGTCGAGCAGCACACCGTCACCGTCGACGCCAACGAAGCGGTCGCGTCCGTCGCCTACCGCCTGTCCGAGGTCGCCGCGATCTACCCGATCACGCCGAGCTCGGCGATGGGGGAACTCGCCGACGAATGGGCGGCGAAGCAGAAGCCCAACCTGTTCGGCCAGGTGCCGAGCATCGTCGAGATGCAGTCGGAGGCCGGCGCCGCCGGCACCGTGCACGGCGCCTTGCAGGCCGGGTCGCTGGCGGTGACGTTCACCGCGTCGCAGGGTCTCCTGCTGATGATCCCGACGATGTACAAGCTCGCCGGCGAGCTGCTGCCGTTCGTGATGCACGTCGCGGCGCGCACCGTGGCGACGCACGCGTTGTCGATCTTCGGCGACCACTCCGACGTGATGGCGGTCCGCCAGACCGGGTTCGCGATGGTGTGCGCCGGCAGCGTGCAGGAGGCGCAGGACCTCGCCTGCGTGTGCCACCTGGCGACGCTGCGTGCGCGCGTGCCGTTCGTGCACTTCTTCGACGGCTTTCGCACCTCGCACGAAGTGGCCAAGATCGTGCCGCTCGCCGACGACGACCTGCGCGCCTTGTGGGATCCGGAGCTCGTCCGCGCCCATCGCGACCGTGCGCTCACGCCGGATCGGCCGGTGTTGCGCGGCTCGGCCCAGAATCCCGACGTGTTCTTCCAGGCCCGCGAGGCGGCCAACCCGTTCCACGCCGCGGTGCCGCAGGCGTTCGCCGATGCGCTGGCGGCATTCGCGGCCCGCACCGGCCGTGGTTGCCGGCCGTACGAGTTCCACGGCCACCCGCAGGCGGAGCGCGTGGTGGTGGTGATGGGCTCGGCAGGTGCGACGGTGCGCACCGCGGTCGACGCGCTGGTCGCGCGCGGCGAACGGGTCGGCATGGTCCAGGTGCGCCTCTACCGGCCGTTCCACGTCGAGTGGTTCCGCGCGGCGCTGCCGGCGTCGGTGCGCATCGTCGGCGTGCTCGATCGCACCAAGGAACCCGGCGCTCCGGCCGAGCCGCTGTGCCTCGACGTGGTCGCCGCCCTCGCGGGGACGGAAGCGTCGCCGCGCGTGGTCGGCGGGCGGTTCGGCCTGTCGGGCAAGGAGTTCACGTCGGCGATGGCGTTGGCGGTGTTCACGCACCTGGCGGGCGAGCGGCCACGGCACGGCTTCACCGTGGGCATCGTCGACGACGTCACGCACCTTTCGTTGCCGTGGGACCAGGACCTCGAGCTGCCGATTCCGGGCGCCACCGAAGCGGTGTTCTTCGGACTCGGCGCCGACGGCACCGTGGGCGCCAACAAGAACACCATCAAGATCCTCGGCGACGCGACCACGCAGCACGCGCAGGGCTACTTCGTCTACGACAGCAAGAAGTCGGGGGCGATGACGATCTCGCACCTGCGGTTCGCGCCGCAGCGGTTCGAGGCGCCGTACCTGATCCGCCGGGCGGGGTTCGTCGCCTGCCACCAGTTCGGCTTTCTCGAACGGTTCGACGTGCTCGCGTTCGCCGCACCCGGGGCGACCCTGTTGCTGAACGCGCCGTTCCCGGCCGAGCGGGTGTGGGACGAACTGCCGCTCGAAGTGCAGCAGCAGATCGTGCAACTCGACCTGCACGTGCACGCGATCGACGCCGCCGCCGTGGCCACCGCCGCCGGCGTGGGCGGGCGGATCAACACCATCATGCAGGTGTGCTTCTTCGCGCTGGCGAAGGTGCTGCCGTTGGCCGCGGCGATCGCCGCGATCAAGCAGTCGATCCAGAAGAGCTACGACAAGAAGGGCGAGGAGATCGTGCGCCGCAACTTCGCCGCGGTCGACCTGGCGTTGTCGCACCTGCACGAGGTCCGCCGTCCGGCCGGGCCGCCGACCGGTCGGCAGCGGCCGCCGGTGGTGCCGGCCGCCGCACCCGAGTTCGTGCAGCGGGTCACCGCGGCGATGCTCGCCGGCCAGGGCGACCAGTTGCCGTGCAGCGCGTTCCCGCCGGACGGCACCTGGCCGACCGCGACCGCGCAGTGGGAGAAGCGCGCCATCGCGCAGCAGGTACCGGTGTGGGATCCGGCCGTCTGCATCCAGTGCAACAAGTGCGCGTTGATGTGTCCGCACGCGGCGATCCGCGCCAAGGTCCATCCCGCCGCGACCGCACCGAAGGTGTTGCCGGCGGTGGCCTGGCGCGGCCAGGAGTTCCCCGACCACGCCTACACGATCCAGGTGGCGCCCGACGACTGCACCGGCTGCGGCCTGTGCGTCCAGGTGTGTCCGGCGAAGGACAAGCAGAACCCGCGGCACAAGGCGATCGACATGGTGCCGTTCCGCGAGGTCGCCGAACGCGAACGGGCGCGGTTCGCGGCGTTCCTCGACCTGCCGGAACTCGACCGCGCCCGCGTCGCCAAGCTCGACGTGCGGGGTTCGCAGTTGCTGCAGCCGCTGTTCGAGTTCTCCGGGGCGTGTGCCGGCTGTGGCGAGACTCCGTACCTGAAGCTGCTGACCCAGTTGTTCGGCGATCGCCTGCTGATCGCCAACGCCACCGGCTGCTCGTCGATCTTCGGCGGCAACCTGCCGACCACGCCGTACGCGAAGGACCGGAACGGCCGCGGGCCGGCGTGGGCCAATTCGCTGTTCGAGGACAACGCCGAGTTCGGCCTCGGCCTGCGGTTGTCGGTCGAGCAGCTCGCCCAGCGCGCGCGCCAGCTGGTGCGGGTGCTGGCCCCAGCACTCGGCGACACTCTGGCCGCGGGCTTGCTGGCCGACACGAAGCGCAGCGAAGCCGCGATCGCCGAACAGCGCCAGCGCGTGGTGGCGTTGCGCGCCCGCCTCGCCGACCTGCCGGTGCCCGAGGCGCGCGAACTCGCGGGGCTGGCCGACCACCTGGTGCAAAAGAGCGTGTGGCTCGTCGGCGGCGACGGCTGGGCGTTCGACATCGGCTTCGGCGGCCTCGACCACGTGCTGTCGATGCCACACGACGTCAACGTGCTGGTGCTCGACACCGAGGTCTACAGCAACACCGGCGGCCAGGCGTCGAAGGCGACGCCGCTCGGTGCCGCGGCCAAGTTCGCCGCGAAGGGCAAGGCCGTCGACAAGAAGGACCTCGGCCTGATGGCGCTGCACTACGGGCACGTCTACGTCGCCAGCATCGCGATCGGCGCCAGCGATGCGCACACGGTGCGGGTCCTGCGCGAGGCCGAGGCGCATCCGGGACCGTCGCTGGTGATCGCCTACAGTCCGTGCATCGCGCACGGCTACGACCTCGTGTTCGGCGCCGACCAGTCGAAGCGTGCGGTGCAGAGCGGCGTCTGGCCGTTGTTCCGCTACGACCCGGCGCACGCCGAACGTGGCGAGCCACCGCTGGTCGTCGACGTTCCGGCCGGCTCCATCCCGGTGGCGGAGTACATGCGCAACGAAGCCCGCTTCCGCATGGTCGAGAAGATCGATCCGGCCGGCTTCCGCCGCTACGCCTCCGGCGCGCAGACCGCGGCGCAGCGCCGCATCGCCGTCTACCAGCACATCGCGCAGTTGCGGTTCCCGAACGCAGCCCCGGCACCGACCGTCGCCGGGCCGACCGTCGACACCTCGAACCCGCAGGAGTGACCATGGACCTGTCCACCGAGTATCTGGGGCTCTGCCTGCCGCATCCGTTCGTCGCCGGCGCGTCGTCGGTGGGCGACGAGGTCGACCGCGTGCGCCGGTTCGCCGACGCCGGCATCGCCGCAGTCGTGCTGCGCTCGCTGTTCGAGGAGCAGATCCACCACGAAGCGGACGCGCACCACGCCGCCGCGTTCGGGCACGCCGACGCGCACGGCGAGGCGTCGAGCTACCTGCCCGAGGTCGACGGGTGTGCGTTCGGCCCCGACGAGTACCTGGCGCACCTGGCCGCGGTGAAGCGGGCCGTCGCGATCCCGGTGGTCGCGTCGCTGAACGGGTGCACCGAGGCGGGCTGGGTCGACTACGCGCGGCGGCTCGCCGACGCCGGCGCCGACGCGATCGAACTCAACCTCTGGCACGTCGCCACCGACCCGCGCGTGTCCGGGGCCGAGGTCGAAGACCTCGCGGTCGCCACCGTGCAGTCGGTGGTCGGCGCGGTGCGCATTCCGGTCGCCGTCAAGCTGACGGCGTCGCACGCGTCGTTGCCGCACTTCGCCGCCCGGCTGGTCGCGGCCGGGGCGCGCGGACTCGTGTTGTTCAACCGCGCCTACGAACCCGACCTCGACGTCGAGGCGCTCGAGGTGAAGACCCACATGGAGTGGTCGTCGCAGGCCGAACTGCGCTCGCGGTTGCGCTGGCTGGCGATCCTGTCCGGCCAGGTCCCGACCGGCTACGCGGCCTCCGGCGGCGTGCACCGGCCGCTCGACGCGGTGAAGGCCGTGATGTGCGGCGCGCACGTGCTGCAACTGGTCGCCGCCGTGCTGCGCGGTGGCCCGAGCGCGGTCGGCCAGATGGTCGCCGGCCTGCGCGACTGGCTCCTGACGCACGGCTACACGTCGCTGGCGCAGTTGCGCGGCAGCATGGACTGGCATCGGGCGCCCGACCCGCGCGCGTTCGAACGCGGCAGCTACATGCGGCTCCTGCAGACGCATCGCATGACCTGAACGGGTGTCTCCGCGCGACACCGGTGCGATCGGCGGCACCGGGCCTTGGCGCACGTCGCGCTGGCCTTTCCGCGGCCGGCGACTACCTTTTCCCGCCGCGTTGGCGGTTGCTCTGGGTGGTGGGCCGGACCCGATCCGTCGGGACGGCTGTTACTACGGCCAGGTGACGGGGCTAACGCACACGCCGCATGATCGCCGTCTCCGACCTGACCAAGAAGTATGGCGCGTTCGTCGCCGTCGACCGGCTCTCGTTCGAAGTCACCCGCGGCGAGATCGTCGGCTTCCTCGGCCCCAATGGTGCCGGCAAGACGACCACGATCCGGGTGCTGACGGGCTACCACCCGTCGACCTCGGGCACCGCGACGCTGGCCGGCTTCGACGTCGCCAAGGACTCGCTGTCGGTGCGCAAGAACCTCGGCTACCTGCCGCAGGAAGTGCCGATCTATCCGGAGCTGCGCGTGGTCGAGTACCTGCGCTACCGCGCCGCGTTGAAGGGCGTGCCGGCGAAGGGCCGCAAGCTCGCGGTCGAACGGGCGATGGACAAGGCGGCCATCGCCGACGTCGCGCGCAAGCTGGTCGGCAACGTGTCGCACGGCTACCGGCAGCGGGTCGGGCTCGCCGACGCGCTGGTGGCCAACCCGCCGATCCTCATCCTCGACGAGCCGACCTCGGGCATGGACCCGAACCAGCGGCTGCGCATCAAGCAGGTGGTGAAGGACCTCGCCGCCGAACACACCGTGCTGTTCTCGAGCCACATCCTCGCCGAAGTGCAGGACGTCAGTTCACGCGTGATCGTGATCCACCGCGGCCGCCTGCGTGCCGACGGCAAGCCGCACGAACTGCTGGCCCAGGGCGCGTCGAGCCGCGTGTTCGTCGCGGCCCGCACTGGTGCGCAGGCCCTGGCCGCGGCCCTGGCTCCGGTGCCCGGCCTGCTGGCCCAGGCGAGCGACGGCGAAGCGCTCGGCATCGCCCGCGCCCACTGCACGTTCGCGCCGGGGGGCGATCCTGCCGCCGCGGTCGGCGCGCAGCTGCTCGCCGCCGGCATCGCCGTGTGCGAGCTGCGGCCCGACCTGCCGTCGCTCGAGTCGTGGTTCCACGCCATCACCGAAGGCTGCGAAGTGGAGACCGTCCGATGAACGGCGCCTGGGTGACCTTCAAGAAGGAACTGTTCGCGTACCTGGTCAGTCCCGTGAGCTGGCTGATCGCGGTGTTGTTCTACCTGATGCGCGGCTACGAGCTGTCGCGGCTGGTCGCGCACTTCGCCGACAACCGGCTCGACCAGGAACTGCTGCCGACGCTCAGCTACGGCCTCACCAGCACGTTCCTGATGGTGATGCTGGTGCCCGGCATCCTGACGATGCGCTGCTTCGCCGAGGAACGGCGCACCGGGTCGATCGAGACCCTGCTGACCGCACCGGTGCGCGACGTCGACGTCGTGCTCGGCAAATGGGGGGCGGCGGCGGTGTTCTACGGCCTGTTGTGGCTGCCGAGCGTGCTGGTGCTGCACGTGCTCGAGTACGGCTGGTTCCTCGACGCCGACCTCGCGTTCGGGCCGGTGTTCGCCGCGTACCTCGGCATGTTCCTGCTGGCCGGGCTGCTGCTCGCGTTCGGCTGCTTCGCGTCGAGCCTGACCGACAACGTGCTGCTCGCGGCGCTGCTGACGATCATCTTCTGCTTCGGCCTGCTGCGCCTGCCGAACCTCGTCGCCGGCAGCGTCGACGTCGCCGGCAACTACTACCTGCGCGAACTGCTCGACAAGCTCGACGTGATGCGCAACTTCGCCGAGTGGTTCGCGCGCGGCCTGATCGACACGAGCCAGGTGGTGTTCTACCTGGGTGGCATCGGCTTCTTCCTGTTCCTCACCGGCATCAGCCTGCAGTCGCGGAGGATCGCATGAAGTGGAAGAGCCTCGGGTTGTGGGTGAACCTGCTCGTCGGCGGCGCGCTGGCGCTGGCGATCTGGGTGCTCATGGCGTGGGTCGCGTCGCGCCCGGCGCTGCGCACGTTGGTCGACCTGACGCCGCAGCAGTCGAGTTCGGTCGATGCGATCACGATCGATCTGCTCAAGGAGCTGCGCGGCCGGCAGGCGGATCTCGAGTTCCACCAGTTCTACCCGCCGTTCGAAGGCCAGGCCGCCGACGCGCTGAAGGCCCAGGAGTTCCGCATCCGCTCGCGCCTGCGCGAGCTCACCAAGCTGCTGCTGCTGAGCTACCAGGCGCTCGGCGGCGACCAGGTGAAGGTGATCGAGCACGATCTGTACGGGGATCCGCAGAAGACCCGTGAGGCGGCGCAGCGGTTCGACTACCGCGATTCCGCCGGCGACGTGCTGGTCGTGGCCGTGCGCGTGCCGGGCAAGGAGCCGCGGTTTCGCAAGCTGTCGTTGCCGCTCGACCTCGGCCGCATCGAGATGCCGAACACGGCCGCACCGATGGCCAAGAACCAGTTGCCGGTGCTGAAGGCGTTCGTCGGCGAAGTGCAGATCAGCTCGGCGATCAAGAGCCTGCTCGTCGAAGGCACGCCGGCGGTCTACGTGTTGATGGGGTTCTCGCCGCAGCTGTCGGACGGCGCCACCGGCGGCTCCTACGGCATGTTGTTCGGGGCGCTGCAGAAGCTCGGCTTCGACGTGAAGCGTTGGGATGCCAGCAAGGACGCGGCGGTGCCTGCCGATGCCGCGTTGGTCGTCGCACTCGAGCCCGTGCGCGACTTCAACGACAAGGTCACCGAGAGCCTGCACACGTGGGTGAAGCGTGGCGGCCGTGTGTTCGTGAACTACGCCTGGAACGAACTCGACGACTGGAATCCGACCGGTGGCAAGTTCGGCCAGTTGCTCGGCTATGAAGTCGGCGCGCGTCCGGTGTTCCACAAGATCCGCGACACCTCGGGCAAGACGGGCGGGCGCTGGCTCGACAACGACCCGGCGGTCAAGCGCCCCGAACTCGGCGTGAATCCGGGGCACCCGATCACCCGGCGTCTCGCGCAATCCCGCACGGGACTCGAAGTGCGGCACGCGCGCGCCATCCGCGAGATCGGTTCGCCCGCGGGCGTGCGCCGCGACGTCCTGCTGGTCACCGGTGACCAGGGTTGGCAGGCGGCGTTCCCCGAAGGACAGCAGGACTACCGCGCGCCGTTGAACGTGAAGCTCGCCTCGTTCGACGTCGGCATGGCGATCGAGGTCGACGTCGATCCGGCGCTGCTGCCGCCCGACACACCGAACCCGCCGAAGACGGGCCACGTCGTGCTGGTCGCCGGCCAGTTCTGCACCAACGAAGGCATGCCGTACTACGGCGACCTCGCCCTGAACATCTGCAACTGGCTCACCGAACGGAAGGTCCTGCTCGACCTGAAGTCGTCGGGCTACGAGGCCAAGTACCTGCAGGTGCAGCCGCCGCAGATCGACCGCATCGGGTTCTTCTTGGTGTACGGCGTGCCGGGGTTGTTCCTGCTGCTCGGCGGTGTCGTTCTCTACCTGCGACGGAGGCAGTGATGGGTTTGCGTGCCTTGCTGGTGTTGCTGCTGCTCGCGGGCGGGCTCGGTGCGGTCCTGTATTTCACCGACCAGAAGCCCGAGACGAAGAAGCTGTCCGAGACCGCGGTGCTCGAAGGCCGCACGCTGAGCGACAGCCTGCGGTTCCGCTGGCAATGGCTCAACCGCCCGCCGATCGAGATCGCGCGCGGCGCCGACGGCCGCTACCGCATGGCCGAGCCGGTGGCCGACCTGGCGTCGGTGGCGCGGTTGAAGGACATCGCCACGTCGTGGGACCTGGCGCAGATGCGCAAGGCGCCGCTCGCCCTGGACGACGCCGGCCGCGCCAAGGCCGGGCTGCAGTCGCCCGAGCTGGTGTTCACCGCGGAATGGTCCGATGGCGTGAAGAGCGAGGTGCAGGTCGGTGCGCCCGGGCCGCTCGGCGACACGCGCTTCCTGGCGGTGCACGGGGCCGTCTGGGAGGGCCCGGGTTCGCTGCTCGAGTGCCTGAAGGTCGGCGTCGACGACATGCGCGAACGTTCCGTGTTCGCGAACGCGTTCACCGGCGCCAACGAGGTGCGGGTCGACATGGCGATGCCGGGCGACCGCCGCGAGGTGTTCCACCTGAAGACCAAGGACGGCGGCTGGAGCCTGCTGGCGCCGATCGAAGGGCGCGCCGACACCGTCGGTGCGACGCAGTTCGTCACCCAGGTGCTGAGCCTGCGCGTCGACAACTTCCCGTCCGGTGTGCTGCGGCCGCCGGAACGCGTCGCCGACATCGAAGTGCTGGCCCGCGGGGGGGCCGGCGAGGAGACCGTGAAGCTCTGGGTCGAGAACGGCCAGATCTTCGGCCGCCTGCCTGCGCGCGGCAACATCGGGTTCCTGTCCGACAGCCTGCAGTACGCGCAGATCTTCGAGAACGCGCCGGCACGGCTGCGCGCCCGCATCCTGGTGCCGATGGGCGACAGTGCGTTCGAGAACCTGGTCGAGGCCGTGGTCGACCCGGGCCAGGGCCGCGGCGAACGCATGCACCTGCAGCGCACGTCGCCGACCGCCGACTGGCGCCTGCACGAACCGGTGGAGTTCGCGACCGAGCCGACCCCATGCCAGGAACTCGCCGAAGCGGTGCAGGGCCTCGTCGCGCGTGAGTTCGTCGACGCGACCGACGGCAAGCGGCCGCGCGCCGAAGACCCGCGCTACGGGCTCGTGCCGCAGAGCCGCCTGAGCGTGAGCCTGCGCGCCGCCGCCGACCAGAAGGCGACGACGCTGTGGTTCGGGGCCGAGTTCGCGCGCGGCGTCGAGACCTTCGTCTACTGCTGCCGCGCCGACGAGCCGGACACGGTGGTGGCCGTGCAGAAGGGCCATGTCGACACGCTGCGGCGCAGCTGGCTGGTCTACGGCCAGCGCCGCGTGGTGAAGCAGACCGCCGGCATCGACCGCATCGACCTCTACCAGGGCCAGAACACGACCGCGGTCCGCACCTTCCAGATCGAAGCCGGCAAGTGGACGCAGGTCGGAGCCCCCGGCAACCGCGACGAAGTCGGCAACGTCGTGCAGGAGGACCTGTGCGATCTGCGCGGCGACCGCCTCGTCGACGCGCGCCCGCTCGGGGCCGCAAGCTGGGCGGTGCAGCTGATGCGCAAGGGCGGCGACCAGCTCGACCTGATCCGCGTGTGGGACCGCGGCCAAGACCAGCTGCTGCTGGTGCAGTCCGGCGAACCGGGACCGGTGGCGTTCGAGTTGAACAAACGCCTCAGCAGCGACCTGCGCGCGTTCTGGAAGTAGCGGCCGACCGCGCCGCCGCTATCGTTCGCGCGCACATGGCG
>JAEUHV010000598.1 GCA_016794485.1 Planctomycetota bacterium | reverse complement strand
CGATGGACACGGAAATGCTGGGCCAGGCGAACGCGCTGCGCGGCGAGCTGCTCGAACAGCAGCGGCAGAAGCTGCGTCGCCTGCAGGGCGACCTCGACGAGGCGTCGTTCTTCCGCACGCGCGGCGGGTTCGAGCGCGTGGTCGCCGGAGTCGACGAGCTCGTGCAGACCTACGGCGAGCGCAACCTCGAGGACAAGCAGGCTCCCTCGAGCCTGCGCAATGCCGCGAGCACGGCGCTCGCGGCCCTCGTCGGCAAGGAAACCGGCGCGCAACGCCAGCGCCTCGACCAGCTCGCCACCGCGTTCCGCGCGGCGCAGCAGGAAGGGCTCGCCGGCATCGTGCAGAAGTACATCGACCAACACCTGCCCGCATCGACCTCGAGCGAGCAAGGCAAGTAGGACGCACACGAACATGGCCACCAAAGCGACTGCCGTCGATCTCGGCAGCCACAGCAGCAAGGTCCTGGTCGCGCAGGCCGGCAAACACGGCATCAAGGTGCTGCGGTTCGCCGGTCTGCCGCACGGCGAAGGCGGCAACTCGGTGCCGCTCCGGCAGGCGGGCATTCCGCTGGCGGGCAGCATCGTCGGCCTCGCCGGCCGCGACATGACGTTGCGGTACAGCCAGGTGCCGCCGACCCCGGACTGGCAACTGCGCAACCTCATGGAGCTCGAGATCCAGGACCTCGCGCAGCAGTCGGGCGGCGCCTTGAGCGCCGACTTCAACCTGCTGCCGAGCCAGGATGCGGAGGCCACGGTCGACACCGTGTTGTTGGCGCTGGCCAAGGACGAAGCGCTCGATCGCCTGCAGGGCGAAGTGCGGGCCGCGGGTGGGGCGGTCGCGGCGTTCGTGCCGAACTGCACCGCGCTCTACAACGCCTACCTGAAGTGTGGTCCGGTCGAAGCCGACTCCGTCGCGTGCCTCGTGCACATCGGCCACCAGACGATGGACCTGGCGATCGTGAAGGGCACCGACCTGCTGTTCGCGCGCAACCTCGGCAGTGGCGCCAAGGTGCTCGACGACGCGCTGGCGGCGTCGTTCAACGTCGGCGAACGCAAGGCCGAGGCGCTGAAGAAGGACCTGCTCGATCTCGATCCGCAGAGCCGTGGCCGCTACGCCAGCGGCCAGGCCGAGAAGGTCACGCTGGCGGCGACGTCGGCCGCCGGTTCGATCTCGGCGGCGATCCAGAGTTCGCTGGCGTTCTGCAAGTCGCAGACGAAGCTCGCCGACCTGCGCCTCGACCGCGTGCTGTTGTCGGGTGGCGGTGCCCGGCTGCGTGGCATCCGTGGCTTCCTGCGCGAGGTGCTGCGCTGCCCGGTCGAGCTGTTCGACCCGTTCGCGAACCTCGACCTGTCGGCGCTGCCGCCGGCCGACGCCGAGCAGCTCGCGGCGATGCGGCACGAGGCGGTGGTGGCACTCGGCCTCGCGGTCGGGCGCCTCGACGACACGCTCTATTCGCTCGAGATCCTGCCCGAGGCGGTGCGCAAGGCGCAGCGCTTCAAGCAGCGCACCGTCTGGAACGTGCTGGCCGGCGTGCTGGTCGCCGCGGCGGTGTTCCTGCAGTACCAGCACGGCCAGAAGAAGGCGTCCGCGGCGGAACTCGCGCGCGGCAAGCTCAACCGCGCGGTGGCCCAGGCCAACTCGATCCACGCCGAGGCGCAGGACCTGATCGACAAGAACAAGGAGCAGCGCAGCGTGGTCGAGCACCTGGCGGCGACCGCGTTGCCGCTGCAGGGCATGCTGCGGGTGCAGCGGGCGGTGCAGCAGCACCTGCCGGCCCAGGTGTGGATCGAGAAGTTCGAGGTCCAGGGCGGCGGCGGCGTGCAGAAGAAGAAGCCCGCCGTGGTCGTCGAGGCCGCCGGCAAGGAACTGAACGGCGTCACCCCGAGCCGCGTGTGGCTCGAGTTCATGCAGAAGCTGCGCACCGATCCCGGCATGGCCGGACTGAACCCCGTGATGAAAGAGCTGCCGAAGACCGACGGGGCCGAACGCTGGAGCGTGACGGTCGACCTGATGGAGGTGAAGTGATGGACGTCGGTGCCTTCGTTCAGGAGAACAAGCGCTGGCTGCTCGGCGTCGCCATCGGCAGCGTCGTGTGGCTGGTCGCGAGTTCGGTGGTCGGCTCGATGTTCAAGGTCACCAACCCGACGGTGAAGTCGTCGGACAAGGTGTGGCCCGCGGCGGCCCGCGACGCCGCGCGCGACGAACACGAGAAGCTGGTCGCCGAGCGGCAGAAGCTGCAGCAGGAACTCGGGTTCGTGCCGACGCCGAAGTTCCAGCTCGCCAACAACGGCCGGCCCGACGAGTACCAGTTCCAGCTCAGCGGCGACCTCAAGAAGGCGATCGTCGCCGCCGCCCAGCGGCGCGATGTGCAGGCCGGGGACACCGCGCTGCAGTGGGAGCTGCCCGCGGCGATCGACGACATCCGGGCCACGGTGTTCGGGCTCGAACTGGTCGACGAACTGCAGCAGCGGTTGTTCGCCGCGCACGACGCCACCCGTGCGGCCGACGAGAACGCGATCGGCCTGCGCGCGATCCTGTCGCTCAAGCTCGACGCGCGGCGCGGCCAGCGGCCGCAGGCGCGGGCGGCGCGCGCCGGCGAAGTCGATCTGCGCGACTTCCTGGTGCAGGAACCGGTGTCGTTCCAGTTCCAGGCCGACGAGCCGACCGTGACGGCGTTCCTCGAGTCGCTGCGGCGGCCAGGGCGAACCCTGGTGCTCGATTCGGTGCTGGTGCAGAAGCCGGTGCGTGCGGGGGAACCGTGCACCGTGAAGGGTGTCGTGCAGGGCATTGCGTGGAAGGAGGGCAAGGCGTGATGAACGTGAAGAAGGAACAAGTGCTCGCCCTGCTGACGCTCGCGGCGACCGGCTGGGCGGCGACCTACTGGCTCGACGTTCCGGCCTACCGGAGCAGCTACTCGCCGGCGACCGAGGCCTACGAACCGAAGGCCGTGCCCGACCTCGCGCTGGCCGGACCCGCCACCAAGGCTTCGACCCGCCGTGACTGGGCAACCGAGCCGTCCGAGACCAAACCGCTGCCGCCGCGGGTACTCGAGTTCCCGCCGCGCGCGCCGTTGACGTTCGCCGCGGTGCCGCTCGATCCCGGGCCCGACTACCGGCACCTGCACGTGCTGGCGATCGACGGCAAGCAGATCGCCGACGTGGCGATCGCGCAGGGTGGCGAGGCCGCTCCCGCCAACGGCGCCGCGGCGCCCGCGCCGGGGCCCGCGGACGCGCCCGCACCGGGACAGGGACCCAGCACGCGCAAGGAACGCGAAGAGATCGCGTCACGCAGCTACGACCGCATCTGGCTGGTCGGCCAGTCGAGCCCGTTCTTCGGCAACCTCGAACCCGACAACCACGACCTGTTCGAACTCGAGGACAAGGGCCAGTTCGACGGCGTGGTGCTGCGCCAGCGCGCCTACAACGTCGACACCGGCAAGCTCGGCGAGATCCGGTCGTGGCCCAACCCTGGCAGCCCGGAGCGCCTCGAGAGGATCCGGCTCGCCGAGACGCTGCGCAACGAAGTGCGGCGACGCGAGCGCAAGGTGCCGGACTCGCCCGCGTTCCTGCCGGAGCGCCGGGCGCTGATCACCTGGCTGCTGGAACAGGCCCGCGAGAACGTGGCGCTGTACGACGACGCGCTGCGGCACGCCCAGCGTTATCGCGAACTGTCGAACGGCGACCTCGACGGCCTCCGCCTGATGCAGCGCGTGCTGCGCGCGCGCGGTGACCTCGCCGGCGAACTGGCGATGCTGGAAGCGCTGCCGACGACCGGTTCCGAAGGCGGGTTCCGCTTCGAAGGACTCGGTGTCGTGAAGGCACGGCTCGGGCTGTGGCTCGACGCCGAAGTCGACCTGGTGCAGGCCACGGTGCTGCAGCCGCTCGATTGCCGGGTGCACGCCACGCTCGCCGACTTCCTGCGCCAGCGCGGCAACAGCCAGGCGGCCCTGGCTTCGGTGCGCCGGGCCGAGCAGTCGCTGGGCAGCGTGCAGGACCCGGGCGAGCTCGCGCGCGTGCGCAGCGTGATCACCGCGGTGCACCTCGCCGTCGGCGACATCGCTGCGGCCCGGGCCAGCCTGCAGGCGATCCCGAAGGAACTGCAGTCGCCGTACCTCGAAGGTTGCGTCGCCTACGCCGCCGCCGATCTGCAGACAGCGATCGCCGCGTTCCAGCGGGCGGGCACCACCGCCGAAGCCGGGGCGGCCGCGGTCGGCCACATCGCGTGCCTCGTCGCCACGGGCCAGGTGCAGGAAGCGCACGACCTGGCGCTGCGCACCTACGACAGCGAACCGCTGCAGCGGCACCGCATCGCCACCTGCCTCGCCGCCGCGTTCGCGCGCACGGCGCAGTTCGAGTCGGCCTTGTTGTGGATCGACCGCGCGCTCGAGGCCGACCCGCAGGATCCGTACGCGTACTACCTGCGCGGCCGCGTGCTGCGCCTGTCGG
>JAEUHV010000589.1 GCA_016794485.1 Planctomycetota bacterium | reverse complement strand
GTCGTTGGTCTCGCATGGCTCGCCAAGGTGTGGTGGCAACCGCGAGCGGCATGGAGTTCCCTGGGGGCAGAGTTCGTCCGGCTACCGTACCTCGCCGTACTGCTGGTTCTGGTCGTGCCGCCCGCGTGGTTGGCCGAGAGCGGTGTCTTCAATGCGGTGGTCGTCGCCGGCGCCGTGGCGGTCTTGCTCTTGCCGATGGCCTTGCGAGCCTTGCTGCGGGCCATGGACACCGCCGAAGCCGAGACGGATGGCGGGTTGTTTCCAACGAGGGCCTCGGCGTCCGCATCGGGGGAGCAGACTGGTGCCGTCTTGCGCGTCCGCCCGCACATGGGCCGCTCGGTGTGGCGTGCTGTCTGGCTACGGACCCATCAGCCCTACCGGGTGCGAATGGTCGGAGCGATCGCCGTGGTGTTCATGCTGTGGGGGCTGCTGGCCTTGGCGATCTTCCAGTGTGCTTGGGACCAGGATCCGGAACACCTCGCCCGCACGGGGCTCCAACTTCGACCTGGCTGGTGGCAGATGAGTGGGATTTTCGCCGGGTTGCTGGTGCCGACGTTCGGCGGCGCCGGCCTCTCTCCGCAGTCCTACCGCTGGGGCGTCGATTGGGTGGAGCAAGCACGCCAACGCCTGCGTGCAGTGCTGCTCGTTGCTGCCCTGCCCACATGCGCGTTCGGCGTGGTGCTCACGACATGCGTGGGCTGGACGGAGACCCACGTTCGCCTGATGGCGATCACTTCGACATCGTTCCTGCTGCGGACGGCCTGGCGGGGGTTCGCGCCGCAGGGCGAGTTCGCGGGGATCGAAAGCCTCGTCGCCAAGGTCGCCTGCGGCGCGATCGTGCCGGTGCTCGTGGTCGCGATCTTGCTGCCGATCTCGTGGTCGGCAATCGGAGTTGCCGCGTGTGTCGGCATCGTCGGTCTCACCCGGCGATTCGCGCGTTGGCGCGAGCCAGCACTCGCGCTGTCGTTCGCGGAGTCGGACGAACGCTGACTCGACGGACGTTGGTATCGCGGACTTCAGCCGCCGTTGCCGCGGCCACTGCCACTGCCACTGCCGGAGCCACTGCCGGAGCCGCCGCCGCGGGCATTGCCGCCACCGCCGCCACCGCCGCCACCCCAGTCCCGCCGGCCGCCGAGCCGCTTCGCCTCGCTGGAACGCTCCGGCAACCCGACCCGCAGCAGCAGGGTCTTCTCCTTCTCGGTGAGCTTCTGCTCCTCCTTGCCGAGGGCCTCGAGGTCCTGCTCGACTTCGGTGCGCTTCTGCTTGTCGTTGCCGGCCTTGGCCTGCCGTTCGCTGGCGTTCTTCTTCTTCGCCAGCAACTGCTCGAGGTCGCGCACCAGGTCGGCGTATTCCTTGGCGAACGCGGCGAGCGACGGCTTGACCACGCCCTGCGCGGCCTTGGTCAGCTGCGTTTCGAGCCCCTTCGCGTTGGCCTTGTAGCCGCTCATCGCGACGACTTCGCCCGGCTTGCCGTTCTTGTCGAACACGAGGCACAGCGGCGCTTGCTTGGCGAACTTCGCCAGCAGCGTCGGGTCGTCCTTGAGGTCGATGCGGCCGCAGTGGAAGCAGCGCAGCATGATCCCGATCTCGTCGGTGCCGAACAGCGCGCGCTCGAACTGCTCGCGCACGTCGGTGTCCTCGCCGCTGTTCACCAGGTAGAGCACGGTCGGCTGGCCGAGCCCGGTGGCGAGCTTGACGAGGTCGCAGGCGGCGAGATCGATACCCTTGTCGTCGCTGGCGGCGGGGGCCTTCACGTCGGTGAAGAACGCGCCGACCCGGTTCTGGATCTCATCGGCGCGGCCGCGGCCGCGGCCCCCTTGGGCCAGGGTGGGACCGACGGCGAGGAACGTGGCAGCGAGCCACAACGCGGACTTCGGGAACATGGACATGGGCGCCTCAGGTGACGCGGGGGCGGCGTCGAGGGCGGGGATCATGCGCGGTGCCGGGGGTGGCAGCGTGGGCGAGATTGCACTCCGTCGGTAACGACGGTGTGCATTCGGCGTCGCGGTCAGCGGGCCAGGGCGCGGCGGCGCAGCCCGTCGGAGGGCTGGAAGCGCGGTCCCACCGTGCGAGCCAGCGCGTCGAGCGCGGCGGTGATGTTCGCCAGGCCTTCGCGCCGCGCGAACCAGGTGATGCCACCCGTGAACGGCGGGAAGCCGATGCCCATGACGAGCCCGAGGTCGAGGTCGTCCTCGCTGGCGACGAGCCCTTCGTCGAGGCAGCGGAACGCTTCGTCGACCAGCGGGTAGACCAGCCGCTGCAGCAGTTCGCCGCGGCCGGCCTCGCGGCCGGGCGTGGCGCGCTGCGCGCGCAGGCTCGCCAGCACGGCCCGGCCGGGCCCGTCGCCGGTGCCGTCCGCGCCGTAGATGCCACCGCCGGTCTTCTGGCCCAGAGCCTTCGCGGTGGTCATCGCGGCGAACAGCTCGCACGGAACCATGCGCTGCGGGAACGCCGCGTGCATCACTGCCGAGACCTTGGTGGCGACGTCGAACCCGATCTCGTCGAGCAGCCGGCAGGGGCCCATCGGCATGCCGAAGTCGAGCATCGCCCGGTCGATCGCCTCGGGGCTGGTGCCTTCGAGCAGCAGGCGCGCCGCCTCGTTGACGTACGGCGCGAGGCAGCGGTTGACCAGGAAGCCCGGCGCGTCCTGCACGACGACCGGGAACTTGCCGAGCCGCAGCGCCAGCCGGCACGCCGTCGCGACCGCTGCCGCGGTGGTGTCCTCGCCGCGGATCACTTCGACCAGCGGCATCTTCTCGGGCGGGTTGAAGAAGTGGATGCCGACGACCCGTTCGGGGTGTGGCACCGAACGCTGCATCGCCGTCACCGACAGCGAACTGGTGTTGGTGGCCAGGATCGCGTCGTCGCGCAGGCCGCGCGCCACCGCCGCCTGCATCAGCTTCTGCTTCACGCCGAGGTCTTCGACCACGGCTTCGAGCCACAGGTCGGTGCTGCCGAGGTGGCCGGCTTCGGTGCCGATCGCCAGGCGATCCTGCACGGCCTGCACTTCGTGCGCCTGCAGTTGGCCGCGCCGCTGCCGCTTGTCGAGTTCCTGCTGCAGGCGCGCCTTGGCGCGCACCAAGGGGGCGAGGTCGACGTCGCACAGCCGCGTGCGCAGACCTTTCTCGGCGAACTGGCCGGCGATGCCGGCACCCATCACGCCGCCGCCGACCACGAGCGCGCGCTGCACGTCGAGCGCACCGTCCTGCTTGCCGAGGCGCTTGCTGCGTTCGGTCAGGAAGAACAGGTGCACGAGGCCCTTGCTGACGGGCGTCACGATGAGATCGCCGAGCGCCTTCGCCTCGGCCGCGAACGCGCGCTCCGCGGGCAGCGTGAACGCGTTGACGAGGCACTGCAGCGCCTTCTGCGGGGCCGGGTAGAAGCGGGCCTGGCCCTGCTGCAGGGCCTGCCTGGCCTTGCGCACCGCGAGCGCGCGCAGCGGGGTGCAGCTCAGCCAGTACGCCATGCCCCGCAGCTTGCGGCGCACGTGCTTGCGGCCCTTCTGTGCCAGCCGTTCGATCTCTTCCTTGGCCGCGGCGAGCAGCTTGCTGGCGGGCACGACGCGGTCGACGAGTCCGGCCTTCGCGGCCTGCTTGCCGCGCAGCAGCTTGCCGTTGAGCACGAGGTCGAGGGCCTTCGGCAGGCCGACCAGGCGCGCCAGCGTGAACGTGCCGCCGAAGCCCGGCAGGATGCCGAGCTTGACCTCGGGCAGGCCGATCTGCGTCGCCGGGTGGTCGCTCAGCACACGCACGTCGGCGAACAACGCCAGTTCGCAGCCGCCGCCGAGGCACGGCCCTTCGATCGCCGCGACCACCGGGACCGCGAGGCTGCGGCAACGCTGGAAGATCGAGCGGCCCTGCACCGCGGCGGCTTCGCCGTCCTTGCAGTCGGTGATGTCCTGGATGAGGCCGATGTCGGCACCGGCGCAGAACATTCCCGGCCCGGGGCCGGCGAGCACGACGCCGCGCAGGCGGGGTTCGGCGCCGATCTGCTGCAGCGCCGCGTCGAGCGACAGCAGGCGGTCGCGGGTGAACGTGACGACGGTTTCGTCGGTGCTGCCGAGGCGCAACACGGCGATGCCGTCCTGGCCCAGCGACCAGTGCACGACACCGCGCGGCTTGTCCGCGGCGGTGGTGGGGGACGACGCGACGTTCGTGGTCATGCGGCCTCCAGCACGACGGCCTGGCCTTGGCCGCCGCCGATGCAGAGTGTGGCGAGTCCGAACCTGCCGCCGGAACGGCGCAGTTCGTGGGCGAGCGTGAGCACGAGCCGGGCGCCGCTCGCGGCGATCGGGTGGCCGAGCGCGATCGCCCCGCCGTTGCAGTTGACGCGGGCCGGGTCGATCTCGCCGAGGGCGCCGGGCAGGCCGAGTTCGCGTTGGCAGTAGCCGTCGTCGGCGAACGCCTGCAGGCAGCCGAGCACCTGGGCGGCGAACGCTTCGTTCAGTTCGACGCGGTCGATGGCAGAGAGCTGCACGCCGGCCGCCGCGAGCGCCTTCGGCGTCGCGTGCACCGGGCCGAGGCCCATCGTCGCCGGCGACAGGCCGGCGGTGCCGGTGCCGCGCACGAGCGCCAGCGGCGACAGGCCGAGCTGCTTGCACTTGCGCAGCGACATGCACAGGAGCGCCACGGCGCCGTCGGTGATCTGGCAGGCGTTGCCGACGGTGACGTCGCCCTCGCGCCGGTCGAACACCGGCTTCAGGCGCTGCAGCGCGTCGAACGACTGTTCGGCGCGCACGCCATCGTCGGTGCGCACGGCCTCGCGGAACGGGCGGCCGACGAACGGCACGATCTCGGCGGCGAGCCGTTCCTTCTGCGCGGCGGCGGCGCGGCGGTGGCTTTGCAGGGCCCACGCGTCCATCGCGGCGCGGCCGATGCCGAACTGGCGCGCGACCTTCTCGGCGGTGTCGCCCATCGACATGCCGATGGTCGGATCGGTGAGGCCTTCGAGCACCGCGATGCGCGGCTTCAGCGCGCCGAAGCGGAACGACAGCAACGCCCGCAGCCGCTGCGGCAGCGAGCGCGCCTTGCCGAGCCGCGCGAAGAACTTCACCAGGGCCGGGCCCATCAGCAGCGGGAAGTTGCTCATCGACTCGGCGCCGCCGACGAGGAACACCTCGCCCTGGCCGGCGCGCAGCTTCTGTTCGGCCTGCAGCACCGCTTCCATGCCGGACGCGCAGTTGCGCATCACGGTCATCGCCGGCACGTGGCTCGGCAACCCGGCGCGCAGGGCCGCCACGCGGGCGACGTTGGCCTCGCGGGCATCGGGGCCGGCACAGCCGAGGATCACTTCGTCGATCGCGTCGGGGCGGATCGGCGTGCGGTCGAGCAGTTCGCGGAACACGTGCGTCGCCAGGTCGGCCGCGGCCACCTGCTGCAGGGCGCCGCCGGCCTTGCAGAAGGGAGTGCGCAGTCCGGCGACCAACGCCAGGGTGTCGCTGTCACAGCGGTTGTTCATGGCTTGGGCCTGCTGTCGACGAAACGTCGCTCCTTCATCTCGGTCTCCATGCCGATCTTCTTCAGCATCGACTCGAGGCCGAGGAACTCGATGCGGTTCGGGCAGATCTCGAGCCGCGCCTTGAACGTGTCGGCCACGCGTTCGGCGGTGCCTTCGGCCGACGCCCCCGACTTCACCGCGAGGTGCACGATCATCTCGTCGACCTCGAGCGGGTCGTCGTCCTTCTTGCGCAGTTCGATCTGCCACTCCTCGATCTCCGGCATGCCGCCGAGCAGCACGGCACAGTCCTCGAGGTTGACCAGCGTGCCCTTCACCTTCAGCAGCTGCAGGTCCTTCAGGCTCGACTCGCGCGTCAGGTCGCTGGCGATGCGCGGCACGGTGCGGCCGCAGTGCGGGCACGGGCCGAACTGCAGGCCGCCGCGCACGCGGTCGCCGGTTCGGTAGCGGAACACGGTGCTGGCGCGCGCCGCGAGCGGCGTGAACACCAGTTCGCCGTCCTGGCCGTCGGGCACGACTTCGCCCGTGGTCGGGTCGACGACCTCGAAGATCGCCAGGTCCGGGTACAGGTGGTAGCCGGTGTAGGCGTTGTCGGCGGTCGGGCACTCGGCGAACGCCATGCGCGCCTCGGTGAAGCCGTAGGTGCCCGACACGCGCACGCCGCGCGCGCCGGTGCGTTCGAGCAGGGCCACGATCTTGGTCTTGAGGCCCGGCGGCACGCGTTCGGCGCCGAGCACGACGTGCTTGATCGACGCGAAGTCGACGCCTTCGTCGGCGGCGCGCCGCAGCAGGTGGTAGACGTAGCCGGGCACGCCGATCAGCGCGTCGGCCTTGAGCCGCGAGATCGCGCGCAGGTCGCCGCTCGAGCCCATCACCTTTCCGCCGCCGGTGGACAGCGCCATCATCCCGGTCGACTGTCCGGCGAAGAACACCTGCCAGAACGCGAGGTGCGGCGCGTACGGGAACACGTTCGCGACGCGCCACTCCGGGCTCATGCCCATCACGTCGACCAGCCGCGCGCCGGTCTCGTGCAGGTTGCGGATGTCGTGCGGCGAGTAGAAGAACGGCACCGGTTCGGCCGAGCGACCGGTGGTGAACGTCATGAAGCACGGCGCGAACTCGTCGCGCACGCGGCGTTTCACCGCTGCCTTGCCCTGGGTCCACTTCTGCCACAGAAGCGGCAGCTTCTTCGCGAGCGGCCACGATGCGCGGATCGACTCCGGCGTCGGCTGCAGCACGAACTGCTTGAAGCGCTGCGGCTCGTCGGCGGTCGGCAACAGGTCGCGCTTCTGGCTGAGCGGCACGCGCCGCAGGTCGTCGACGGTTCGGATCGAGTCGGCGGTGAGTCCGGCCTGCGCGAACAACGCGCGGTACCAGGGCGAGAACGGCAGCAGGTACTCGCGTACGTAGCGCTGCAGCAGGGCGTCCTGCATGGCGCGCTGCTCCTGGCGCGACTGGCGCTGCAGGCGAAGCCAACCGTTCATGTGCGGGTCTCCGGGTCTGTGACCACTGCGACCGTCCGTCCGTGTACTAGGTTGTCGGCTGCGTCGGGTTGCGGCCTTCAGGCAACCTCGCGACATGGTCGATCTAGAGACTGGCGGGGTCCGGTCTCGTTCCGGTGCCGCCAACGCACGCCCCCGTGAGAACGCCGCACCAAGCGCCCGCCCAGGACCTGCCGCACGGCGCGGCGTCCCGATCCCGGACCGCTCCAGAACCGGTCCGGCCGCGCAAGACGATCCTCGTGCTCGGCGGCGGCGGCATGCGCGGCTTCTGCCACATCGGCATCGTGCGCGCGATCGAACGGCTCGGCCTGCACGTCGACGAGGTCGTCGGCACCAGCATGGGGGCGGTGATGGCAGGATTGTTCGCCGCGGGGCGCACCAGCCAGGAGATGGAGGTCACCGCCGCCGAGATCCGGTTGGCGGACTACTTCCGGCTCAACCTGCTGAAGTTCCTGGTGCGCGGCTACGGCCACGCTTCGGTCTACAAAGGGCGCGCGTTCCACGACCTGCTGCGCAAGTGGATTCCGCAGGCGTCGTTCGACCAGATGGTGCGGCCGTTCTTCTGCAACGCGCTGTCGCTCGAGTCGGGCGCGTCGCGGTTCTTCGGCCTGCCCGGCGCCACGTCGATGCCGGTTGCCGATGCGGTCTATGCCAGCGCCTGCCTGCCGACGATCTTCGAGCCGATCGCGATCGGGGGGGAGCACTACATCGACGGCGGCATGACCGAGACGCTCGGGCTGCGCATCGCGCGGGCGCGCCAGGCGGACCTCGTGATCGCGGTCGATCTGTCGCACCGCGACCTGCACACGAAGACGCCGTGGAAGGCGACGCTGCCGCACATCCTGTTCCAGACCTACGAGGTGATGGGGCAGGCGCTCAACGAACACAACCTGCACCGCTACGTCGACGACCGCACGGTCGTCATCAAGCCGAAGGTGTCGCACCTCGGCCTGCTCGACATGCCCGACGTGCGCGAGATCGTGCGGCTGGGAGAGCGCGAGGCGCTCGAAGTGCTGACCACGCACCCGCTGACGCGCTACCTGTGCGACCCGCAGGTCGTCGCCGACGAAGACCGCATGGTGGCGCGGCCCCGGGACCACGTGCAGCTGGGCGTCGACATGAACGCGTGCATCCACTGCGGCATCTGTGCGGCGACCTGTGCCACGCACGGTTTCGCCGCGGTGCCGATCGGCGACGTGGTGCGCAAGCTGCACAACTACGAGTGCACGCGCGACATGGCCTGCGAACGCAACTGCCCGACCGGCGCGATCCGGCTCGGCAACCTGTAGGCGCCCGGTTCACCAGGCGAGGCGATGCAAGCCGGCGATCGCGTCGCTGCGCGCGCGCGGCACTCCAGCCGCCGTCGCGAACGTTCGCCATTGCTGCACTGCCGCGGTGACCTCGGCCAGGATCGCCTCGGCGCGCCCGCGCTTCATCGCCGCCGTCTTCGCCACGGCCAGCAGGTCGTCGACCGTGAAGCCGTCGCGTTTGCCGGCGAGGCTCATCTGGTGGTGCTGCGTCCAGCCGCCCTCGGGGTCGTGGCTGAACGCGACGTCGAACGCCGGGGCGAGGGACCACTGCCCCAGGCGATCCATCAGGAAGGCGATGTTCTTCACGTGGTCGTCCTGGTTGCGGGCGACGACGTTGAACACCATGCGGCGGAACAGTTCTTCCTTGGCTGCCATCGGCAGGCCGAGTCGATGGACCACCGCCAGGGCCTGTTCGTACGAATGCGCCCCTGGGGCGTTGAAGTCGAAATGGGCGAGTGCCCCGAGCGACTGCATGTGCAACTTGTCGCCGCTGGGTTGGCGATCGAAGCGCCGCGTCATGAAGTGGCGGCGACCGTTCTCCTCGAACAGGCGGCACTCGCTCATCTGCAGGCCCGCCGCTTTGGCCATCTGCGAATACGCGAACTCGATTGCGCCGTAGCCGCGCGTGTCACCGAGGTCGGCGGGGTTGCCGCCACCGACGCCGTCGAACTTCAGCAACCAGTACTCGAAACCCGAAGGTGCTCGGACCTGCCCCGAGCGCACCTCGTTGGTGGTGGGATTCCAGGCCACGACCGCCTTGGCGCGGGCCCCGCCGGCCGACGCACCGACGCGCAGGATCTCGCGCAGCGCGTGCTCCTTCTGTGGGTCGGCGAACGATGCCTGCAGCGCCTCGCGGCTGCGCAGGACTTCGCCCGCGAGTTCGACGAGTGCATCGATCCGGATCGGCTGTGCCGTGCCTGCTTGCGGCCCGCGCGCCGGGCGGAACTCGAGTGCGCCCATGCCGCGAGTACCGGTGTAGCAGAGCCGTTCGACGGGATCGATGTCGCCGGGCAGGCGCCCCTGCGCTGCCAGCCACGCGTCGATCACCGCGTTGCCGAACCGGTCGGGCAACGAGTCCGCGAGCAGTCCCGGCAAGCCGTGGAAGGTCGCACGCGGTAGCTCGGCGAACTGCCACACGCGGTTGCCGAGCGGCATGGTGAGCGGCGCCAACTGGATCCCGCTGCTCGCGAAGTCGGGGGTGAACTCGAAGCTGGCGAACTCACCTTTGCCCTCGACGGCGACGGCACCGACCGTACGTCCCCACAGCCGCACTTCGGCAACGGTCATCGATCACCTGCTCGCGGCGCATCGTCGGAATCACCCCATGTCCAGTTGCCCTTCGGCGGTGTCTCGCGGGCCACCGCCGAGCGACTGCTCGCGCGCTTCCGTTCCTTCTTGTCGGCGCGCAGCTTGGCGAGGGGACTCGCCAAGGGTTGAGGGACGAGTTTCTGCAGATTGGGCAGCAGATCGAGTGCGCGCAGCACCCGGATCAGGTTGGTGAGTTGCGTCGACGATCCGGACTCGAGCCGGATCACGGTCCGCAACGACACGCCGGCCTCCTTCGCCAGCTGGGACTGGGTCTGGTTGCGGTCGATGCGATGGCGGGCGAGTTGGCGCCCGAGGGTCTCCAGCACGTAGTGGTCCGAGTGCGATTCCATGGTCGCCATGAATATGCCAAGTATGGCTACTCCATCGGCATGATTCGTTCAAGAGGCCAGTATTGGCCTCTAATCCTGTGCGGCGAACCGCGGGGCGCGCGCGTCGACGACGTTGGTGAACGAGCCGGCGATGACGAGGCGGCCGGGAGCTGGACCGGGGCCATCGGCAATCCCAGACGGTTGGGTCGACCACGACGGCGTGCATTGGGCCGTGGCGTTGCCGAGCCACAGCAGGGACGAGGCGAGGGTCAGGCGGGTGGGTGGCATGCGTCGCCGCTCGAGCACGGTGCGGCGCGGGTGCCAAGGTCCGGCGGCCTACACACTACGCACGAGGCTTTGGCGGCGGCAGGTCGCGGGCCGGGCAGGTCGACTGCCAGCCCTGACGGGCGTGCGAACCGTCGCAGAACGGTTTGTTGGCGGCGAGGCCACAGCGGCACAGCGACACCACGGTGCGGCCGGCGAGGCCGAACGGCTTGCCGGTCGCGTCGCAGATCTGCAGGTCAGTGCCTTCGATGCGCAGCGGGCCGTGGTCGTTGACGGTGATCTTGGTCATCGCGGCAGCGTAGCGGAGGGTGGGCGGCCCGACCGGCTCCTTGCGATTCCTGGCTTTCCCGCTGCAATGAGTCCATGTCGCGCACTGCTAGGGGAATCCTCGTTTCGTGCCTCGCGTTCGCAGCCACCAGCATCGTCGCGAGGCCCGCGCGCGCGCAGGCGGGCTGGGTCCAGTTCCAGACAATGCAGGGCCGCATCGCGGCGAGCATGGCGTACGACGGCGCGCGCGATCGCCTCGTGTTGTTCGGTGGACAACCGGTTGCGGGGCAGCAACTGGCCGAAACATGGGAATTCGATGGCACGTCCTGGCACCGGAGGACGCACGGTCCCGGCCCGGTGAGCCGTTCGCACCACACGATGGCTTACGACGCGGCACGCGGCGTGGTCGTGCTGTTCGGCGGGCGGTCGTTCGCCTCGCCGGGTGGCTACGTCGCCGACACGTGGGAATGGAACGGAACCACGTGGACCCAGCGCCTGCCGCTGCACAGTCCACCGAGCCGCGCCGAGAGTGTGATGGTGTGGGACGCCGCCAACCAACGGGTGCTGTTGTTCGGTGGCTACGCGAACCAGGGCTCGGGCTTCCACTACTACGCGAACGACCTGTGGAGCTGGGACGGAGTCGATTGGACCCAGCACACGTTCGCCGGTGGTCCATCGCCGCGCAGCCAGCATGCGGGGGCGTACGACTCGCTGCGCCAGCGACTCGTGGTCTACGGAGGCCGCGACGCGAACAGCGGACTGCAGCCGCTCGGTGACACCTGGGAGTGGGATGGAGCGACTTGGTCGCAGGCCACTTCCCCGTCGTCGCCACCGCCGCTGCAGTCCGCGACGGCTGCGTTCCGTTCCAGTTCCGGTGGCGTGTTGCTGTTCGGTGGCAGCAACATGAACGGCTTCCAGAACGGCACATGGGAATGGGACGGCGCGAGCTGGAGCCAGCTGACGACCAGCGTCGCGCTGGCCGCGCGCGAATTGCACACGTGCAGCTACGACACGTTGCGGTACGAGGTGAAGGTGTTCGGCGGCTGGATCGCACCGGGGCTGTCGATCCAACGCGACCTTTGGGCGTTCGGCGCGAACGGTGTCTGGAACGAGGCGTCCCTTCCGATCGGCGCGATCCCGGCGCGGCGGTGGGGGGCGATGGCGGCCGACGATGTGACGGGCAACCTGGTGGTGTTCGGAGGTAGCACGACCCTGCAGACGCTGGGAGACACCTGGGTCGCCTACGGGGCGGGATGGGGCCAGGCCTTTCCCGCTTCGGCGCCGTCGGCGCGCTCTGGCCACGCAATGGCGACCGATCCGGTGACCGGCCGGCCCATCCTGTTCGGTGGTGGCTGGAGCAGCGGCCAGGCGCTCGGTGACTTCTGGCGTTGGACCGGAGTGACCTGGCAGAACGTGCCCCAGGCCAACGCGCCGTTGCCACGCTATCTGCACCGCATGTGCGCGCATCCGCCGAGCCAGACGGTCCTGCTGTTCGGCGGCCAGATGAACTCCACGATGCTCGGCGACACCTGGAGTTGGGACGCGGTCACCGGCGTTTGGACCCAGCTGCAGCCGGCGCTGAGCCCGTCGCCGCGCGGCCGGCACGGCATGGTCTACGACGCCGCGCGCGATCGCATCGTTCTGTACGGCGGATTCGGGCCGCTCGACGACACGTGGGAGTGGGACGGAACGACATGGCTGCCGCGAGTCACTGCAGTGCGGCCCCCGGCGCGCGCGTTCCCCGGCATGGCCTGGGACGCGCAGCGGGCCCGTGTTGTGCTGTTCGGCGGAGCGCCGGCGACGGGCTCCTACGGCGACACCTGGGAGTGGGACGGCGTGGCGTGGACCACGGCGGTGTTGGTGCCGACACCCGCGCCGTCGCCGTCTCCGTACCTCGCGTGGAACGAGGCGAGTGCCCGAGTGGTGGCGGTGGTCGACACCGCCACGTGGGAATACGGCACGGTGCAGCCGGCGTCGTGGTCGCCGTTCGGTGCCGGCTGTGCGTCGACCGTCGGCGTGCCCGCACTCGCGCCGGCGCCCTATTCGCTGCCGTGGCTCGGCGACACGATGCGCCTGCGCATCGCTCCGGTCGGCAGCGGGCAGTCGGCACTGTTGGTCTTCGGCACCCGGTTCCAGTTCGGCAGCGTGCCGTTGCCCGCGTCGCTGGGGCCGTATGGCATGCCGGGGTGCACCTTGTTGGTCGGCGACCAAGGCCCACTGCTCGCGACCACCACCGGCTCGCACGCCGAGGTCCAGGCGGTGATCCCGAACGTGCCGGCACTCGTCGGCGCCAGCGTGGACGTGCAGGCGTGGGTCACCGACCCGTTCGCCAACGCCGTCGGCATGGTCACGACGAACGCCGGGTCGCTGGTCGCCCGGATGCGCTGACCGTTCGGCTACTTGCCGGAAGCCGACGCCGCGGTGCGGGCCTTGGCCAGGTGCTCGAGGTCCTTGTCGGGCGACGACAACTGGCCCTTCACCGAGGCCGCTTTCTCGGCCGCGGCGAACGTCGCGCGGCAGCGCTGCAGCGCCGCCTCCGCGTCCTCCCATCGCTGCAAGCCGGTCAGCGTCCGGCCGATGCCGAGTTCGCAGCGGTAGAGGTTGGCGAGTTGCGGCGGTGAGGCCGCGCCGGCCAATTGTCTGGCCTCTTCGAACATCGCCAGCGCTTCGGGCAGTCGCCCGAGCAGGCGCCGCACGTCGGCGGCGAGCACCTGCACCAGCAGCGTCGCATCGTGGCCATTGCCGAGCCGCTCGCGCCGCAACGCCAACGCGCGGTCGGCGTGTTCGAGGGCGGGTGCGAACTCGCCGGCTTCGCGTTCGGCGGTGGCGAGGTTGGACAGGATCGCGGCGTAGGCCGGATGCTTGTCGCCTTCGCGGGCGAGGATGCGGTCGGCGGCTTCACGGTAGTGCGCCGCGGCGTCCTGGAACCGGCCGAGACCGACCTCGATGCCGGCGACGTTGTTCAGCGCGCCGATCGTGTCCGGGTGGTCGTCGCCGAGAACGCGCCGCCGCGCCGCCAGCAGGCGTTCGAGCGTCGGCAGCATCGCGGTGCGTTCGCCGCGCGAGTACTGCACCAGCATCAGGTTGTTGAGCACGGTGAGCGACTCGGGATGGTCCTCGCCCTTGGTCGCCACCAACCGTTCGAACGCGGTGCGGTAGAGCCGTTCAGCCGGTTCGAGGTCGCCGAGTTCGTGCAGCACGCCGGCGAGCAGGTTGGCGGCGAGCAGGGTCGGGCGGTCGGTGGCGTCCCGTTCGGCGGTCATGCGCACGACCAGCGGCTCGAGGATGGCGCGGGCGCCGGCGCG
>JAEUHV010000582.1 GCA_016794485.1 Planctomycetota bacterium | reverse complement strand
AGCGCCGGCGCGGTCGCCGTCGCGTCGACCAGCGGCAACATCCTGGATGGCGCCAGCTTCCCGACCACGTCGTCACACGGCCGCGTCGTCGTCACCTTCTACCTGACGCCGGGCACGTACTACTTCGACGTGACCTCGCCGGGCGCCGGTGCTGGCCAGACCGGTGACTACGTGCTCGAGACGAGCGTGTTGATGCCGGCCCCGTACGTCGCGGCCAGCTACGCCACGTTCGCGTCGAACGCCACGTGCGGCACCGGCCCGCAGCCGGTCCTGGGTCGCCAGTTCGCGTCGGAAGTCCCGGCGACCGGCTCGCTGTTCTCGCGTCAGCTCACGAACATGACGCCGAGCTTCGTCGGCCTGCACGTGATGGGCTTCAGCAACCCGGCCCCGCTCGACCTGGCCGCGGTGTTCGGCGGCACGCTCGGCGCGTGCTTCCTCAACGTCAGCGCCGACGTCGTCGGCACGGTCCTGACCGACCCGTCGGGCGCCGTCGAACTGCAGCTCGCGATCCCGGGCTCGATCGCGCTGCGCGGCGCGGTCCTGTGGGAACAGGGCGTCGACTTCGACCTGACGGCCCCGAACGGCTTCTTCCTGCAGCCGGGCAACTACGGCCGCTTCATCCTCGGCGAACGCACCTACTGATCTCCGATCGGTAGACGCCGAAGAACGGCCGGCCCCCCTTCTCGGGGTGCCGGCCGTTCGCGTTTTCGCTGGACCCTCGCCGACGTTGCGTCGCCCTGCCATACTGGGCGCCCCCCTCGGAAGCCTGGAACACCACCGATCGTGCGACTCACCGTCGAGACCGGCCCGCTCGCGGGCACTTCGTTGTCCCTGGATCGCGACCGCCCGACGCTGCTCGGCAGCGACCCGGACTGCGCGATCCGCATCCAGGAGGCCGGCGTCGCCCCGCAGCAAGCCGTGGTCAAGGCCCTCAAGGACCAGGGCTTCGGCCTCAAGGCCCTGGCGCCGGGCGTGCGCGTGAACGGCTCCCCGATCGAAGCCGTGGCGCTGCGCGACGGCGACCTGATCGAGATCGGCACGACCCGCATCGCGTTCGGCCAGGTGCAGAAGCGCGGCCTGCCGCAGATCGCCGGCTTCCGCATCCTCGAAGAGATCGGCCGCGGCGGCATGGGCAACGTCTACCGCGCCGAACAGACGAGCCTGCATCGCGAAGTCGCCCTGAAGGTGCTGAGCCGCGAGCTGACCAAGGACCCCGCGTTCGTCGCCAAGTTCGTCGCCGAAGCGCGCGCCGCGGCGAAGCTGCAGCACCCGAACGTGGTGCAGGTCTACGACGTCGACCACGACGGCGAGATCTACTTCTACTCGATGGAGCTGATGCACGACGGCTCGCTCGAGGGCTTCCTCAAGCAGCAGGGCACGATGCCGGTCGAGCGCGCGCTGCAGGTCGTGCACGACGCCGCCACCGGCCTCGCCTACGCCGAATCGCTCGGCATCGTGCACCGCGACATCAAGCCCGACAACTTGATGCTCGACCAGCACGGCGCGGTCAAGATCGTCGACCTCGGCCTCGCCAGCACCGTCGAGGAGACCGAGGACAAGGCGATCGGCACGCCGCACTTCATGGCACCGGAGCAGGTGCTGAAGAAGGAGATCGACCACCGCACCGACCTCTACGCGCTCGGCTGCACCTTCTACCGCTTGGTCACCGGCAAGACGCCGTTCCGCGGCGCTGCGGTGAAGGACATCCTGCGCGCGCAGGTGAAGGACGAGGCCGAACCAGCCAACAAGGCGAACCCCGAAGTCCCGGCCGAGGTCGCCGCCATCATCCAGAAGCTGATGGCGAAGGATCCGGCGGCGCGGTTCCAGACCGCGAACGACCTGATCGAAGAGATCGAAGCGCTGCTGCGACCGCCGGCGAAGAAAGGCTTGTGGATCGGCCTCGCTGCGGTCGGCGCCCTGGTCGCCGGGGGTGCCATCTACTGGGCCGTGACGCGCGACCCGACCGTGGTCACGATCAAGGAGAAGTACGACGACCCGGAGAAGCAGCAATTCGCCGACGAGATCGTGCGCCTGAAGAAGCAGGCCGCCCTCGACCTCGCGACGATCGCCGTGTTGCGCACACGGGTCTCCGGCCAGCAGGGCGAAGCGCTCGCGAGCGCACTCGACCGCGTCGCCGAAGAACACAAGGACACCCCGGCCGCGACCGAGGCGCGTTCGCTCGCCGACGGCGTGCGCCGCGACCTTGCCGAACAGGCCCGCGCCGCCGAACAGAAGCGCGGTCGCGTGACGTTCCACCTCACCACCGTGAAGCAGAACGCCGCCGGCCCCACCGAGGCCGGCGACTTCACCGCGGCGCTCAAGGCGCTCGACACGGCCCCGCCCGACGACCTCAAGTCCGACCCGACACTCCAGACCGAACTGCAGTCGCTGCGCGCGGGCGTGCTGCAGAAAGCCCAGGAACGGCTCGCCGCCCTCGTCGCCGACGTCGACCGCGCCAAGGAGTCGAAGGACGAAGCGGCCATCGGCAAGGCGACCGACGCACTGCTGGCCGCGACGGACGACACGCGGCGATGGCCGCTGACGATGAAGGACGCGCTGGCCGACGCGAAAGACAAGGTCGCCGCCGCGCGCGTCGTCGCCGGTCAACTGGCCGAAGCCCGCGGCGAGGCGGTCTGGCAGCAGTACCACACACTGTGCAACGGCGAGCAGGGCCTGCGCGGCAAGTTCGAACGTTTCGACTTCGCCGGTGCGGCCGCGGCCGCGCAACAGTTCGCCAGTTCCGGCGCAGGTGGCGTCGCCGCGGCGCGCGCGACCGACCTCGCCGCGGCGCTGCAACTCGCCGGTGCGTTCGGCGACGCGTTCGACAAGGCCCTCGCGGCCGGCCAGGTCACCCTGGTGCACGGCGGCGCCACGTTGCAGGCCGCACGGTTCGACCGCGCGGCCGGCCAGCTGTTTGCGGGCGACCCGGCGAAGAAGCCGTGGAAGGAACAGGCGATCTCGCTCGCCACGGTGTCGCTCGAGCAGTGGCTGCAGATGGTCGACCAGGTCGCGCCGCCGGCCCAAGGCGCGCGGGAGTGCTTCGTCGGCTGCCTCGCGCTGTCGGCCCACAGCCAGGCGGCGCGTGCGTTCCTCGGCCGGCTGAAGGCCGACGACGACGGCTCGGGCACGGGCCCCGCGGCCTACCCGCTCGGCTCCGGCACGCTCGAAACGCTGCTGCGGCGGCTGCCGGAGAAGGACGACGGCGCATGGTCGCGCGCACTGCGCGCCGAACTGCAAGCCGGGCACCGGCTGGCCGCGGGCTTGCGAGCCCTGTCCGAGAAGCGCAACCTCGCCGCGGCCGGCCATCTCGACAAGCTGCTCGCCGACCACGCGCACGCCTTCGTGGTCGCGGTCCTGCCGTGACGGTGGCGCTGCGGCAGGTCGGCGACGGCGTGCAGTTCGCGGTGAAGGTGGTGCCGGGCGCGTCGCGCGACCGCGTGGTCGGCGCCTACGGCGAGGCGCTCCAGGTGGCGGTGACGGCACCGCCCGAAGGCGGCAAGGCGAACGCGGCGGTGTGCGCGCTGCTCGCCGAACTGTTCGGCGTGCCGGCGCGCGCAGTCACCGTGGTCAGCGGCCACGGCAACCCGCGCAAGGTGGTCGCCGTCGGCGGCGTTGCGTTGGCTCGCGCCAGCGACATCCTCGCCACCCTTCGCTGACCAGACGCGCGGCTCACTTCGTCAGCGACGGCGTGCGCAGCACGAAGCCGTGTTTGCCCACCGCGAGCTGGCCGAGCAACCCGGCCGCCCCACCCACCACCAGCGCGCCGAAGCCATGCCGCGCGCGCACCGCGTCGACCGCGGCGAACAGCTTGCGCCGTTCCTTGTCGCCATCGCCGAACAGCGCCCCCTGTGCTGGTTGCGGCGGCACCAAGGACGCCAGAGTGACCCCGACCAGCCGCACCAGCACCCGCCGCAGCGCGAGCTCTTCGAGCAGTTCGCCAGCGACCGCCATGCAAGCATCGGTGCGGTCGGTCGGCTCGGCGAACGTGCGCTGCCGTTCGCCGCGCACCCCGTCGACGTGGTGCAGCCGCACCTGCACCGCGCGCGCGAGCAGCCGCTGCGCCCGCAGCTCGCTGGCGGCGCGGTCGAGCAGGTAGGCGAGCATCGCGCGCAGGAACGGCAACTGCTGCGAGTCGCCGTCGGTGCGCGGCTCGAACGACGTCTCGCGCGAGATGCTGCGCAAGGTCGGCGTCGCCTGCACCGGCGCTTCGTCGAGCCCCCGGCAACGCGCCCACACTTCGTCGCCGCGCGCGCCGAAGCTCTGCCGCAGCAGTTCGCGGTCGACCGCCCACAGTTGCCGCACCGTGTGCACGCCGACCTGCTGCAGCAACGCCGCACTCTTCGGCCCGAGCCCCGGCACCGCGTCGACCGGGAAGTCGGCGAGGAACTCGAGTTCGCGGCCGGCGGCCACTTCGCAGATGCCGCCGGGTTTGGCCTTGGTCGTCGCCAGCCGTGCCACCGTGCGCGTGCTGCCGACCCCTTGCGCCACCGACAGCCCGGTCTCGGCCCGCACTGCGGTGCGCACCTCGCGGCACAGCGTGGCGAGTGAACGTTCGCCGTCGAGCGTGGTGTTGCCGGCCAGCGCCTGCTCGACCCGCAGCGGCACCCCGGTCAGGTCGGCGTAGAAGTCGTCGAGCGAGCAGACCTCCACGACCGGCGTGAACCGCCGCAGGATCTCGGCGACGCGCTGCCGGTAGCGTTCGGCCAACCGTGCATCGCCCGGCCGCACCACCAGGTCCGGGCAGCGGCGCAGCGCTTCGTGCAGCGGCATCGCCGTGTGCACGCCACGTGCCTTCGCTTCATAGGAACGGGACGCGACGACGCCGGTGCCGACCGCGACCGGACGGCCGACCAGCGTCGGGTCGCGCAGTTGCTCGACCGAGGCAAGGAAGGCATCGATGTCGACGTGCAGGATGCGGCGGTCCATGGCGGACAAAACCCTAACAAACCACGAACATCCACGCGAGGCGATGGGCACGAAGACTTCGCCCGCGGCCCAATGACCATTCCACACAACTCTCCACAGGAACGAGCACTGTCCACACCTTCTGCACACGGCAAGCCCCGGCGCCATCGCAGGCTCGGCGCATTCCCCGCATCCAATCCACGGTGCTTGTTTCGGCCTCCGCCACGGCCACAGTGCGCGCCCCCCGCATGCAGTCCACCGTCGCAACCTCCACCGAGCCGCCAGCGCAGTCGCTGTTCGGCGAACTGAAGGCGTTGCTGCGGCTCGGCGTGCCGATCGCGTTGGTCCAGCTCGGCATGGCCGGCCTGAACTTCGTCGACGTCGCGATGCTCGGCCACCACGACCCGGCCTCGATGCCGGCGATGGCGCTCGGCAACAACCTTGCCTGGGGCGCATCCATGTTCTGCCTCGGCACCATCACCGGCATGGACCCGCTGCTGTCGCAGGCGGTCGGGGCGAACGACCACGCCGCGGTGCCACGCCTGCTCGGACGCGGCCTGTTGCTGGTGCTGCTGCTCGCGCTGCCGGCGTCGCTGCTGCTGCTGCCCGCCGCGACCTGGCTCGCATGGACGGGCCAGCCCCCGGAACTGATCCCGGCGGCGGCGCGGTTCGCGCGCTGGCAAAGCCTCGCGCTGCTGCCGCTCCTGCTCTACGGCCTGTTGCGCATCGTGCTGTCGGCGCACGCGCGGCTGTGGCCGCAAGTCGTCACGATCGTCCTTGGCAACCTCGCCAACGCGTTGCTGGACTGGGTGCTGATCTACGGCAAGTTCGGGTTCCCGGCGATGGGCGTCGACGGCGCCGCGATCGCGACCGTGCTGTGCCGCTGGCTGATGCTGTTCGGTTTGCTGGCGTTCGGTTGGCGCGACCTCGGCCCGCACCTGCGCGCGTTGGGCGAACCCGTGGTCGCGCGCGCCGCGTTCGCGCTGGCACCGCTGTGGCGCGTGCTGCGCCTCGGGGCGCCGAGCGGCCTGCAGTTCGTGCTGGAGATGGGCGTGTTCGCCGCGGTCGCGCTGTGCATCGGCAACCTGGACGCCAAGGTCGGAACGGCCGGCCACGGGCTCGCCGGCCACCAGGTCGCGATGCAGCTCGCGACCCTGAGCTTCATGCTGCCGCTGGGCCTCGGCATCGCCGCGTCGGTGCGCGTGGGCTGGGCGGTAGGTGCGGGCGACCAGGACGCGGTGCGCCGCGCCGTGCGCGCCGCGTTGCTGGCGTCGGGCACGGTGATGGCGGGCTTCATGCTGCTGTTCCTGCTTTTGCCCGGACCGCTGGCCGGACTGTTGACGAGCCAGCCCGAACACCTGGCGATGGCGGCGGTGCTGATCCCGATCGCCGGCGTGTTCCAGATCGGCGACGGCCTGCAGGTCGCCGCGATCGGCAGCTTGCGGGGCCTGGGCGACCTGCGTTCGCCGGTGGTCGCCAACGTGGTCGGGTTCTGGCTGCTCGGACTGCCGCTCGGGCTGTGGCTCGCGAACACCTGGGCGCTCGGCGCGGCCGGCCTCTGGTGGGGCCTCGTCGGCGGGCTGTTCGTGGTCGCCGGCGGTCTCTTGTTCGTGCTGCGGCGGCGCCTGCGGGTCGACCACCACCGGCTGCGCGTGGACTGACGATCGACGCCGCCCCATGTTCCCTCTACGCTGCAAAGCATGCGTGCCGTCCTCTGCGCGATGCTGTTGCCGCTCGCCGGTTGCAGCGAATGGTGGTTCTCGGGCGAGTCGTGGATCGACCGCAGCCGTCCGGTCGCCCTCGTCGAGACCACGGGCGGCATCGAACTCGCCGCGACCACCGAGTTCGGCGTGCTGACACTCGGCCGCAGCGCCCAGGACGGGCCGTGCCGCGTGCACTACTTCCTCGGGCCGACCCCGCTGGTCGAAAGCGGCGAACTGCAACCCACCGGCAGCATGTTCTGGCGCGCCGGGATCGACCTGAAGACCCAGCTGGTGCGCGCCCTCGACCGCACGCCAACCGCCGACGACGTGCTGGTGGCGATGTGGACCCCGGACGGGCGCACCACCGAATCCCTGTCGGTGCAGCTCGCGCGTGGCGAAGGACTCGCCGGCGACCTGCTGGCCGATCCGGGCCGCCCGCTGCCGACCGGAGCCACGGTGCTCTGCCACAGCGAAGACGGCTGGTTGTTCGCCGGCCTCGTCGCTGCCAAGGCGGACGTGACCGGCCCGGCTGCGGGCACCTACTACGTCTACGCCGGGGTCGACCGCGTGCGCGAACTGCTCGCGGTGCCGCGCCGCCAGGTCGTCGACGAAGCACCGCACTACCGCACCGACGACATCCGCGTGATGAAGCCGCAGAAGCAGTGACGGCCACCTTTCCCGCGACCCGCGCGTGATCCTCCTGCTGGACAACCAGGATTCGTTCGTCTGGAACCTCGCCCAGGCGTTCGGCGAACTCGGCGGCGTCGTCGAGGTCGTGCGCAGCGACCGCGTCGGCGTCGACGATCTCGCGCCAGCGCAAGCCCTGGTCGTGTCGCCGGGGCCCGGCCACCCCGACGACGCCGGTTGCTCGATTGCCGCGATCCGGCGCTGGTCCGGCACGAAACCGATCCTCGGCGTCTGCCTCGGCCACCAGGCGATCGGCGCCGCGTTCGGTGGCACGGTGCGGCGCGGCCCGCCGATGCACGGCCGCACGAGTCCGATCGAACACGACGGCACCGGGTTGTTCGCCGGATTGCCGCAGCCGTTGCCCGCGTGTCGCTACCACTCGCTCTACGTCGCCGATCCGCTGCCAGCCGACCTGCTGGCCACGGCGCGACTGCAGGACGGTGCCGTGATGGCGCTGCGGCACCGCACCCATCCGACGTTCGGTGTGCAGTTCCATCCCGAGTCGTTCCGCACACCGGACGGACCGCGGCTGCTCGCGAACTTCCTGCGCGAGGTCGGCTGATGGACCCGGCGATCGCAGTTACGGGCCTGCACAAGGCGTTCGGCGAGCGCCCGGTGCTGCGCTCGGTCGACCTGCAGGTTGCGCGCGGCGAACTGCTCGGCGTGGTCGGCCCGAACGGAGCCGGCAAGTCGACGTTGTTCCGCGTCCTGCTCGGCCTCGTGCCGAAGGACCGCGGCGAAGTGCGCGTGCTCGGGCTCGACCCGGCGACGGCGGCGATCGCGATCCGTACGCGCACCTGCTACCTGCCCGGCGAGAACGGCTCGTACTTGCAGATGACCGGCCGCGAGTTCCTCGCCTATGCGTTCGGGTTTCGCCCCACCCGCGACGATGCGCGGCTGGCGCGCCTGCAGGACGGCTTCGCGTTGCCGCTGCAGCAGAAGGTGCGTTCGTACAGCGCCGGCATGAAGCAGAAGCTGCTGCTGCTCGGCAGCCTCGTGCCCGACGTCGACCTCTATGTGCTGGACGAGCCCGACCGCGCGCTCGATGCCTCGGTGCGGTTCTTCGTGCGCGACGAGCTGCGGACGATGCGAACCCTGGGCAAGACGATCGTGCTGAGTTCGCACCACCTCGGCGAAGTGGAAGCGCTCGCCGACCGCCTCGAGTTCCTGCTCGACGGCACGTTCGTGCCGAGCACCCGGCTCGCCGCGGCGCGCGCCGCGTTGCGCCACCGCCCGCGCATCCGACTGCGCACCGGAGCCGTCCTGCCGCTAGGCGCGCGCGAAGTGGCCCGCGAGCCCGACGGCACCCTCGTCGTCGCCACCGACGGCGACCCGATGGCATGGTTGCGCACGGTGCCCGACGGCACGGTCGACAGCGCCGAGGTCGGCATTCCGCGGCTGGAGGACCTCTACCAGGTGCTGCTGGCGCAGCAGGGAGCAGCCCCGTGATCGCCGGCAAGACCTGGCGCGAGGTGCGGGTGATGGCGTTCGCCTACCTCGTCATCCTCGAACTGCTGTGCGTGCCGGTGCTGCTGCTGTGGCCCGACATCTACGCCGATCTGCAGCGCTCGGCGCTGATGAAGAACCTCGGCATCGACTGGCTCAAGCGCATCGGCGAGGGCGTCACCAGCCGCGACGAGGACATCGCCTACCTCAACTGGTGCGCGGTGATGCTGTTCTTCCGCAGCACGAACCTGGTCGGCACGGCCGCCGCCGTGTTGCTCGGCACCGGCCTGTTCGCGCGCGAACGCGAGAACCAGACGTTCGAATCGCTGCTGGCGCTGCCGGTGTCGCGCGGCCGCATGCTGTGGCAGAAGGTGTGGCCTCCGGCGCTGTGCCTCGTCGTTCCCGTCTACCTGGTCAACGCGTCGGCGATCTTCTGGAGCCGGCAGATCGACCTCGACCTGCCGAAGTGGGAGCTGTTCCTCGCCTCGACGCACGCGGCGGTGTTCATGCTGCTGTTCTTCCTGCTGACGACGTATCTGTCGGTGCGGCTGCGCGTGCAGGCGCACGTCGCCGCCGGCGTCGGCGCGTTCGCGGTCCTGCAGATCGGCATCTACCTGACGCAGCGCATCCGCCCCTACAGCATCTTCCACCTCGCCGACTACGAGTGGTACTCGCCGGTGCTCGCGGGCAACACGCCGGCCTGGCAGATGTTCGACCCGATCCGCAGCCACGGCTACACGACCTGGCTGCTGCTGGCGTGCCTCTGCGTCTACGGCCTCACCTGGCGCGCGCTGCACAAGGCGGTGCCCTGAACGTGGTCTGGCTGCACGTAGCGTTGGTGCTGGTGCGCGAACTGGTGCGGGCCGCCGCGGCGCCGCTGCGCGTGCTGCTCTACCTGCCCTTCCGGCACCACTGGCGCCGGGTCGCCCGCGAAGTGCTGGACGGCGTGGCGCACGGCGACGGCAGCGACGACGACCCGGCCCGCAGCCTGGCGACGTTCCTCGCGCAGCGCCGGCCGCGGCGCCCAGGACGACCGCACGTGTTCGTCTCGGCCGGCGAAGCGAGCGGCGAAGCACATGCCGCGCGCCTCGTGCAAGCGCTCGGTCCCGGCGTGCGCGTGACGGCGTTCGGCGGCGCCCCGCTCGCCGCCGCCGGTGCCGACGTGCGGTTCCAGTTGTCGGAGCACGCGGTGATGGGCGTCGTCGGCGTGCTGAAGCAGCTGCCGCTGATCCTGCGCGCGTTCGCGACGTTCCTGCGCCAACTGCGCGACGACCCGCCCGACCTCGTCGTGCTGGTCGACTATCCGGGCCTGCACGTGGTGATGGCGAAGGCGGCGCGGCGCGCGCACGTGCCGGTGCTGCACTACGTGGCGCCGCAGTACTGGGCCTGGGGCCCGTGGCGGATGCGGCGCTACCGCCGCGCCGTCGACGCGACGCTGACGATCCTGCCGTTCGAGACCGCGTTCTTCGCGCGCTTCCGCGTGCCGGCGAGCTACATCGGCCATCCACTGCTCGACGAACTCGCCGCCCACCCGCCCGCGGCCGACGCGGTGGCGGCGGTGCGCGCGCGCCGCACGCTGGTGTTGATGCCGGGCAGCCGCCGGGCCGAGATCGAGGCCAACCTGCCGGGCATGCTGGCGGTGGCCCGCGCCCTGCGCGCGCGCGAACCCGGCCTGCGCGTCGTGCTGCCGCACAAGAACCCACGGCGCACGGTGCTGCTGCGCGAACGTCTCGCCGCCCACGACGCCGGCTTCGTCGAACACCACGAAGGCGAGCTCGCACCATGGCTCGCCGGCGCCAGGCTCGTCCTGGTGAAGAGCGGCACCGGTTCGCTCGAAGCGTGCCTGCACGAAGCCCCGACGATCGTCGTCTACCGCCTGCGCGGCATGCTCGGCACGCTCGGCTACCACAACATCCTCAGCGTGCCGTGGATCGCCGCGGCGAATCTGATCGCCGGCCGCGCCGTCGTGCCCGAACACTGCTTCCACGGCGAACACGGCTGGGCCGAAGTGCAGCGCGACGCCGAACGGCTGTGGTTCGACGAGGCCGCGCGCGCGACGATGCAGCGCGACCTCGCCGAAGTACGGCGCCGGCTCGGCGCGCCCGGCGCCACCGCGCGCGTGGCCGCGATCGTGCGCAAGTTCCTCGAAGGCCAGGAGCCATGACCCACCCCCTGCTCGACCTGCGCACGTTGGTGCAGACGCTGCGCGCCGCCGGCGAACTGGTCGAGGTCGACACCGAAGTCGACCCCGACCTCGAACTCGCCGAGGTGCACCGCCGCGTGATCGCCGGGCACGGCCCGGCCCTGCTGTTTCGCCGCGTGAAGGGCTCGCCGTGGCCGGTCGTGACGAACCTGTTCGGCACGAAGCGCCGCGTCGAGATCGCGTTCGGCAAACGCCCGCTCGAACTCGTGCGCCGCCTCGCCGACGCGCCGCACACGCTGCTGCCGCCGACCCTCGGCAAGCTGTGGCAGCAGCGCGAACTGGTCGGCGCGTTGCTCAAGGTCGGCCGCACGTGGCCGCGCCGGGCCCCGCTGCTCGAATGCCAGGACTCGCCGGCAAAGCTCACGCGGCTGCCGCTGCTGCGCACCTGGAGCGAGGACGGCGGCGCGTTCGTGACCCTGCCGCTGGTCTACACCGAACATCCCGAGGGGCTCGGCAGCAACCTCGGCATGTACCGCATCCAGCGGTTCTCCGACGACACCACGGGCCTGCACGTGCAGATCGGCAAGGGCGGCGGCTACCACCTCGCCGCGTACGAACGGCTCGGCCGGCCGATGCCCGTCGCGGTGCACATCGGCGGGCCACCGGCACTCACGCTGGCCGCGATCGCGCCGTTGCCGGAGAACGTGCCCGAGGTGCTGCTCGCGTCGCTGCTGCTCGGCCAGAAGCTGCGCAGCGCGCGCACCACAACGTCGCCGCTACCGGTCTGCGCCGACGCCGAGTTCTGCCTGCTCGGCGACGTGCGTCCCGGCGAACGCCATCCCGAAGGTCCGTTCGGCGACCACTACGGCTACTACTCGCTGCGCCACGACTACCCGTTGCTGCGCGTGCACACGCTGCTGCACAAGAAGGACCCGCTGCTCGCCGCGACCGTGGTCGGCAAGCCGCGCCAGGAAGACTTCTTCCTCGGCGACTTCCTGCAGGAACTGCTGCTGCCGCTGGCGAAGGTGGCGATGCCGGCGGTGCGCGACCTGTGGTCGTACGGCGAGACCGGCTACCACGCGCTCGCCGCCGCCGTCGTGCACGAACGGCACGCGCGCGAGGCGATGCAGAGCGCCTTCCGGATCCTCGGCGAAGGCCAGCTGGCGCTGACCAAGTTCCTGCTGCTCACCGACACGCCGGTCGACCTGCGCGACTTCAAGGGCACGCTGCAGCACGTGCTGGCGCGCGCCGATTTCGACCGCGACCTCTACGTGTTCGGCAACCTGGCGATGGACTCGCTCGACTACGCCGGGCCGGCGGTGAACCACGGCAGCAAGGGCGTGCTGCTCGGGCTCGGCGCCGCGCGGCGCACACTCCCGGACCGTTTCACCGGCGCGCTGCCGCCGGAGTTCCCGCGCGCCGAAGTGTTCTGCCCTGGCTGCCTCGTCGTGTCGGGGCCGCCGTTCGCGCAGCAACGCGACGCCGCGATCGCCCTCGCGCGGCTGCCCGCGGTCGCCGACTGGCCGCTGGTCGTGCTGGTCGACGACGCCGCGCGCGCCGCGAAATCGACGGTCAACTTCCTGTGGACGACGTTCACGCGCTTCGAGCCCGCCGCCGACCTGCACGCGCGCGCGACGACGCTGGTGCGCAACTCGGTGCGGCACACGCCGCCGATCGTGCTGGACGCACGCATGAAGCCGAACTACCCGAAGGAACTGCTGTGCGATCCGCAGACGTGGGCGACGGTGTCGCGGCGCTGGCGCGAGTACTTCCCTCAGGGCAAGGTCGAGATGGGCGACAGCGCGCGCGGGCACCTCGATTGACCGCGGCCCCGGTGTCGGCTCCGATCCTGCCCCGATGAGCTACCGCGACCTCGATCCGACCGACGCACAGCACGAACTCGCCACCGACAAGACGCTGCGCATCCTCGACGTGCGCACCAAGGAGGAGTTCGCGAGCCACCGGCTGCCGGGCTCGGTGCTGGTGCCGGTGCAGGAGCTGGCGGCGCGCGTGCAGGAACTCGACAAGGACACCAACTGGCTGGTGCACTGCGAACACGGCCGGCGCAGCCTGTTCGCGTGCGAGATCCTGGCGAAGGCTGGGTTCCAGAAGCTGACCAACCTGCGCGGCGGCCTCGCCTACTGGGCCGGCTGCGGCCTGCCGCTCGTCACCGGCCGCGGCTAGGTCGACGAGGTCCGCATCACTTGGGCCACACCCGCGCCGCGTCGCGGCACTGCTCGAGCGTCGGCACGAGCGCCAGGCGCACGTAGCGGTCCTGGCCCTTGCCGAAGAACGCCCCCGGCGCGACCAGGATGCCGACTTCGCGGCATCGCTGCGCGTAGGCCGCGCCATCCGTACCCGACGGCACTTCGAGCCACAGGTACAGCCCGGACTGGCTGCCGTGCACGACGAGCCCGCGTTCGCGGCACATGTCGAGCAGCACCCGCCGCTTCGCCGCGAACACCGCCACCCGTTCCGCCACGTGCGTGTCGTCGGTCCATGCCAGAGTCGCCGCCGCCTGCACGAACTCCTGCGGGGCCGTGCCCATGCTGGCGCGGAACTTCCGGTAGGTCGCGATGAGTTCTGGGTCGCCGGCGACGAAGCCGGAACGGTAGCCGGTCATGCCGGAACGCTTGCTCAGCGAATGCACGGCGAGGCAGCCCTTGGTCCCGAACTCGAGCAGGCTCTTCGGCCGCGGCCCGTCGTAGTGCAGGTCGGCGTAGCACTCGTCGCTGACCAGCACGAAGCCGTATTCCTCGCGCACCTCGACCCACCGCCGGAACAGCGCGTCGGGCAGGCAGAAGCCGGTCGGGTTGTGCGGGTAGTTCAGGAACACCACCGACGCGCGCTTCAGCACCGAGTCCGGCAGCGTGTCCGGATCCAGCGCGTAGCCGTTGCCGACCGACAGCCCGACCGCGTAGGTCCACGCCTCGGCGAACAGCGCCCCGATCTCGTAGACCGGGTAGGCCGGCTCGCCGTAGAGCACGAGGTCCTTGTCGCTCGGCACCTGCACGAACGTCATCGGCAGGTGGAACAGGCACTCCTTGCTGCCCATCGTCGCCAGCACCTGCGTTTCGGCGTCGACCTGCACGCCGAAGCGCCGCTGCAGGTAGCCGGCGATCGCACGGCGAACGGCGGCAGTGCCGGCGGTCGGCGGGTACTGGCTCACGGCACCGAGGCCGTCCACCATCGCCTTGCGCAGCAGGGCCGGCGTCTCCTCGCGTGGATCCCCGGTGCCGAAGTCGAACACCGGCGTGCCCTTCTGCTGCAGCTGCAGCTTCCAGGCCGCGAGCTGCTCCATCGGGTAGGTCGGCAGTTTGCGCAGACGCTCGTTCATTTGCCGTCCTGATTGCCGGCCTTTTCGGCCTTGGCCGGCGCCGTGGTCTTCTTCACCAGCTCGTCGCGCACCCGTTCGAGCAGCTTCCTGGTCGCGAGGATGCCCTCGTTCTCGCCGAGCTTGCCGCCTTCGTACTCGACACCGATGTGGCCGCGCCAGCCGTGCTTCACCACGACGATCTCGAGCATCTTGCCGTAGTCGGTGTGCACCTCGTTGCCGGCGTCGTCGAAGTCGTGCGACTTCGCCGACACGCCGCGCGCGAACGGCATCAGCTCGTCGACGCCCTGGTAGCGGTCGTACTCCTCCTTCTCGCTGATGCGGAAGTTGCCGAAGTCCGGCAAGGACCCGCAGCGTTTGTGGTCGGCCTTCTTCAGCGTGCCGGCGAGCCAGCTGCCGTTGCTCGACAGTCCGCCGTGGTTCTCGACGATCACGTCGATGCCGAACTTGTCGCCGTACTCGCACAACTGGTGCAGGCCGTCGGCGGCGAGCTTCTGCTGCTCGTCCCACGAGCCGCTGCTCTGCGCGTTGACGCGGATCGAGTGGCAGCCGAGCGCCTTCGCGGCCTCGACCCAGCGATGGTGGTTCTCGACCGCCTTTTTGCGGGCCGCCTCGTTCGGGTCGCCGAGCGCCCCTTCCCCGTCGCACATGATCAGCAGGCTCTTCACGCCTTCGTCGGCGCAGCGCTTGCCGAGTTCGGCCAGGTACTTCTCGTCGCGCGCCTTGTCCTTCCAGAACGAGTTCACGTATTCGACCGCGGCGATGCCGAACGACTTCGCCTTCTTCGGGAAGTCGAGGTTGTCGAGCTCCTTGGCCCGCAGCGCGCGGTGCAGCGACCACTGCGCGAGGCTGATCTCGAACAGCGGCGCTTTCGGGCGCAGCAAGGTGGTCAACGGCGACCGGCCGAGGGACAGCGCGCCGGCGAACGCGGCACTGGCACCGAGGAACTGGCGTCGATCGAAAAGGTTGGTGGCGGCCATGGCCTGATTGGAGCCGGCGCGGGGCCACAAGCAACCCTCGCGGCCCGCGGCACGGCTCGCTATCGTGCCCGCCCGCATCCGCCACACCCGGCGGCCCCGCTCCACCACCAGAAACGCACGCCATGGCGATCCGAGTCACCGAAGCCAAGAAGGGCATGGTCGTCCGCTACGAGAACGACCTCTACCAGATCACGCGCTACGACCACTTGACGCCGGGAAATCTGCGCGCGATCCACCACGTCTACTTCAAGAACCTGAAGAACGGCCGCCAGAAGGAAGTGCGGATGAAGACGAGCGACACGCTCGACCTCGTCTACCTCGACTCGCGCGAAGCCCAGTACCTGTTCAAGGACTCGCTCGGCTACACGTTCATGGACAACGAGAACTACGAGCAGTTCGTGCTGAGTGCGGACGTCGTCGGCGACACCATGCAGTACATCACCGACAACAGCACCGTCACGGTGGTGTTCTGCGAGGGCGAGGCGCTGACGGTGCAGCTGCCCCCGGCGGTGGTGCTCGAAGTCGTGGAGACCGAGGACGCGGTGCGTGGCGACACCGTCAGCGCCGTGCAGAAGCCGGCGACGATGAACACCGGGCTGGTCGTCAAGGTGCCGGCGCACATCAAGGTCGGCGAGAAGATCAAGATCTCGACCGACACCGGCGAGTTCATGGGCCGCGCGTAGCGTCGGCGAGGGCCGGGCGGCGATCAGCGCCGCAGCAGGCGCCGCACCTCGGCCGCGGCGTCGTTGTCGAATGCACTCGCGTACTGGTCCAGGGTCGCTTTCGACAGGCGCAAGCGACGGCCGAGCTCGCGCCAACGGCCGACGACCGTGGCGACCTCGCGCAGGATGGCCTTGGCCCGTGGTCCGGACAGTCCGAACGCAGCCGCCAGGGCAAGGGCGGCATCGATCGACCAATCGCCGCCATCGGCGTCGAGTGGAGTCTGGTGGCCGGCACCGCGTTCGGCCGTCGGCACGGGGTTGATGTCGTAGGCCGGCGCCAGGCGCCACCGCCCAGGCTCGACCATCACGAAGGCGTGGTTGCGCAGGTGGTCGTCGCAGTTCGCCACCAGCAGGTTGAAGACCATGCGACGCCACAGTTCGGCCAGGTCCGCGGCGACGTCGTCGCCGAACCGTCGGATGCCTTCGGCAATGGCCTGGTACGAACCCGAGTCCCGGCTGGACGCACCGACCAAGGTCGCGGCGGACACCATCGGCACACGACGAACGCCATCGCGATCGAAGCGCCGCACGACTACCGCGTTGCTGCGCCCAACGGCTACCAGTTCACAGGCAGCCGCGCGCACTCCCGCCGCGGTCGCCAGGCGCAACGCCAGTACTTCTCCCGCGGCGATGTCGCGCGTGTCGTCGGGCTTGCGGAACTTGGCGATGCCCAGGGCCCCATCACCGAGGACCACGACCGACTTCGGTCGCGCGCCGCCCAGCGGCGAGCCTTCCCCCAGCAGGAACCGCAGGTCGGCCGCGGTCTCGTCTTCGCGGTGGATGGCGTCGGTGGCGCGCAACAACGCCGGCAAACGGACGACCGGCGGCAGCCGTCCGTGGGTCGCCGCCAGGAACGGCCCCTCGGGCCGGCGGAACCGCAGCGCGCCGATCCGCGAACCGTCGTCCAGCGCGAGCACGTAGCCGAGATCGCCTGCCGGGCGATCCGGCAACAGCCGTTTGCGCACGGCGCAGTCGATCAGCATGCGGCCCCACCGATCGGGGCCGCAGTCTTGCACCGCCGAGAACAGGTTCGGGGCATGCTGGGCGCCGGTGCGCAGGGGCAAGGCCGTCGGATCGATCGCGAACGCACCGGAACGAGTGAGCCAGCTGGCCTCGTACTCGAACGCCACGGTGGCGCCACGGCTGGCAGCGTGCAGGCTGCCCACCCGATGGCATTCGCCGTCGTACTCGACGTGCACTTCGACGGTCATGCCCGCCGCCGTCGCGCGTGGATGCGTTGCTTCACGTTGACCTCGTCGAGTTCCAACCCCACCGTGTCGCCTCCGGGCGCAGCCAGGTCGGCGAGGCGGTCCTGGACCTGCAACACGAACGCCGCGGTCGCCAGCGTGCCCATCGCCACGGTCGGATCGCCGCGTTCGAGGCGCCACAGCGTGTCCCGGCTGACGAACAGCCGCACGGCCATGTCCGCCGTCGAAATGCCGCGTTTGCGGCGCGCGAGGGCCAGGTCGCGGCCCAGCTTCTGCAGGGCGCGCAGGGCGGGCAGGGGCAGGATCGAAGACGACGCCATGGATGTAGCATCGGCTATAGCGGATGCTATCTCAAGTAGTGTCCGCCATACCGGACACAATGGCCATCTTGCTGGCTACGGACGCAGCCAACCCGCTCAGCCGAGCAGCCGGCGCAGCACTTCGGCGCGGCCGAGGCCGTGTTCGCGCACGAGCCGACGCAGCTCGTCGTCCTCGGGCCGCGCCTGCACGGCGCCACTCGGCAACCGCGCGCACTTGAAGCGCACCGGCCCGAACGGGGTCGACCGCGTCTCCGCCCAGCGTTCGAGCACCGCGCGCTGCACGACGTGCCGGCGCACGCCGAGCGTGCTCGACTCCTCGAGCAGGAACGTCTCCAGCGCCGCCGCTCGCGCCGCGTCGACCAGCACGGTCAGCAGCACGCCGGTGCGGCCCTTCTTCATCGTCACCGGCGTCGCGAACGCGTCGACGCCGCCGCGCGCGAGCAGTTCGTCGAGCAGCCAGCCGACCAGTTCGCCGGTCGCGGTGTCGAGCGTGCACTGCAGTTCGACCAGCTCGAGCGCGGACGTCGCCGGCTTCGCCGTGCCGACCGTCAGCCGCAGCAGGTTCGGCGCGTCGTCGAAGTCGCGCGTGCCGGCCCCGTAGCCGACCGCTTCGCTGGTCAACGCGACCGGTTCGTCGAACGCGTCGACGAACGTGCGCAGCAGCGCCGCACCGGTCGGCGTCGTGCGCTCGCCGCGCAAGCCACCGTTCCGGGCGGGAATGCCGGCGAGCAACGCCGCCGTCGCCGGGGCCGGAACCGGCAGTACACCGTGCTCGGCGCGCACGGTGCCCGAACCGAGCTGCAGCCCGTTGCAGTGGATGCGTTCGACCCCGAGCAGGTGCGTCGCCAGGCACGCGCACACGACGTCGACGATCGTGTCGACCGCGCCGACCTCGTGGAAGTGCACTGCCTCGATGCTGCAGCCGTGGGCTTTCGCTTCGACGGCGCCGATCGCGCGGTAGACGGCCAGGCAGTCGACGAGAACCGCCGGCGGCAACTCGGCGCGCTGCACGATGCGTTCGATCTCGGCGAGGCCGCGATGTTCGTGGCCGGACGCGGCGGCGGCCGTCAGCGGTCCACGCGCCGGTTCTACCGGCGCGAACCGGAACCCCGCGGCATCCGCCGGCTCGCCACCCACGTCGACAACGAAGCGGGTGCCCGACAGTCCGTGGCGCAGCACCGCTTCGGTGCGGATCGCGACGTCGGGCAGGGCGAGCGAACGGACCGCGGCCTGCAGCGGGGCCAGCGGCACGCCGGCATCGAGGCAGGCCCCTACCCACATGTCCCCGGCGACTCCGGAGAACGCGTCGAGAATGGCGATACGCATGGCGAAGGAACGGCCTTTGCCATGGCCCGGGACGGCACGCCGACGGAAACCGCCGGCACTGCCGTTTCGACCGGGCCGGCCGACCGCACGCCGGCCATACTACGCCGCCAGACCAGCCGTTGTGAACGCACCGATCCCAACCTCGACGACGCCGTCCACGGCCGTCACCGACCGCGCGCCCCGCGGCCTGCGCACGTTCGCACGGCAGACCTGTGCGGGTTTGCTGGTTGCGGTTCTGCTGAGCGGAACCGCGCAGGCGCAGGACGGACTCGCCCGGATCGTCGCCGACGACGCCCTGCCGAAACTCAGCCACAGCGATCCGGCCGTGCGCGGCGAAGCAGCCCTCGTCGTCGCCCAACGTCCCGACCTGGCGCAGCAAACCGCCCTTCTCGCGTTGGCGAAAGACGAAGCGCCTGAGGCCCGCCAACGCGCGCTGGTCGCGCTGGGGCTGCTGGCCACGCCGGCGGCCGTTGCGGCCCTCGGCGGGGTGCTGGCCGACCACGGCACCCGCGGCGACGACGACGGCATCGCCGCCGCGTTCGGGCTCGGGCTGTTGCCGCCGGGCCACGCCGATTCGACGGTGGCCAAGGTGTTGAGTTCTTTCCTGCAAGGCAGCTGGAAGCGGCAGCGCGAGCCGATGCTGGCCCTGCTGTTGGCGATGCAACTGCAGCCGGCCCGCCGCGACCTGCAGGTGCTGCGCCGCTTGTGGGACGACGACAGCAACCGCGATCCGGAAGTGCGCGGACTTCTGCTGCAGCACCTGCTGCCGACCGCGACCGACCTCGACGGCAAGGCCGTGCGGCGGCTGCTCGAACGGGGCGAGGTGCCGGAACGTCTCGCGGTATTGCACTGGCTCGCCACCGATGCGCCGCTCCCGGAACCGGCCACGGTGCAGGTGGTCGAGCGCCTCGGATCGCTGGCCGACACCGCGGCGGTACGCAGCCAGGCCCTCGCCGTGCTCACCCGATGGCAGCAACCGGCAGCCCTCGACCTGGCGGTGCGTTCGCTGCGCAGCGATCGCGCCGAGGAGTGCGCCCAGGCCATGCGCACGCTGGCGGCACTCGGCGGCGTCCGGCTGGTGCGGGCCTTCGCCGACGAGATCGTCGCCGAGACCAACTCCGACCGGAAAGCGGCGTGGCTCGCCAACTACGCCGCCCCGTTGACCGAAGCCCTCGCCACCCACTGCAAGAAACTGGCGAGCGACGGCACGCAGCCCTGGTCGCTGCGTCACGCCGCTGCCGTGGCGCTGGCCCACAGCGATCCCGACAAGGCCGCCCCGCTGCTGCGCGACCACTTCCGCGGCACCAGCGACCTCGCCGCGCTGCCGCTGCTGGCTCGCTCGCTGCGCAACACCCACGACGAGACGGTCGCGATCGACAAGCTCGTCGACGGCATCGACCTGTTCGCGCATCGCGAACGTTGGGGCGCGCTGCTCGCAATCGGCCATGCGCAGGCGCAACGCGAAGTGCTGGCGACCTTGCACGACCCAAAGGCCCAGACCGCGAAGGTGCTGTCGGCGCTGCGTGCGTGGCGCCATGCGAACGTGCTGCAGCTGCCGCCGGCGCGCCGCGAAGCCGTGCCCGAACTGCTGCGCGATCTGCTGGCCCTGAAGTAGCGGGTCAGTCGCCCCCGGCCCACCTGCCGACGGCGAGCAACGCCTGCTGCATTGCCGCGGCGAGGGCTTCGGGCGATCGATCGCGCGCCGGGCACTCGACGGTGATCGGCTCCAGCCTCCATCCATCGCTCGGCCGCGCGAACACGACAATGCGCGCTTTCGGCTCCCCGGCCACGTCGAGTTCGAACCGGTCGAGCACCAGGTGCAACTCGAGCGCCTCACGCGCGGTTTCGAGCCGCGGAACCGGCGGCGCCCCGAGTCGGCGCTGCAGCGTCGCGACCACGAGTTCGGCCGGCGGCATCACCCACCGGTGTTCACCGTCGAACACCACTTCGTCGGCGGCAGTGCGCAGCACGAACTCGACGCCCAGATGGGCGGGCGCTTCGACCCGCACGAGTGGGCCGGACTTGCCCTTCGGCGGCGACATCGCCGGCCGCGGATCGAACACGCGCGCCGCCGGCGCCGCAGGCTGCGGCGACAGGCAGGCCGCGCACAAAAGCGGCAGCACCACGAGACCACGGATCGGGTTCATCGTTTCTCCTGCAACGGCGAGCCACCGGGTGCACGACCGTGCAACAGGGCGCCGGGATCGCGTTCGAGCAGCGTGACCAGCCGGTCGATCGCCGCGAGGGTCGTGCGCAGCGAACGCAGGCCGTCACCGAGATCGACGGCGAGCCCGTCGAAGCCGGCCGCACTCGAGCGCAGGCTCGCCGTGGTCGCGGCCAGCTGCATCGCCGAAACCTCGCGCTGCAGCGACTGGCCGAGGCCGCGCAATTCGGCGAGCGTGGCGCCGAACGAACTGCGGTCGTCGGTCACCGCAGCCGCCGCGTCGCGCACCGCGTCGGCGGCGACCCCGACCTTGGCCATCGCGGCGGCGGTGCCGGCGATCGTGCCGGCGCGGTCGAGGTCCTGCAGCGCTCCGTCGATGCGCGCGAGCACGGCCTGCAGCTGGCGCGACACGTCCGCGAGCCGCGCGCCCTGCAGCTCGGTGCGCAGCAGTTCGACCAGTTCACGCGCCGACGTCGCCATGACCGGCAGCTCGCGCAGAACCTCGCGGCTCGCGTCCTCGAGGCTCTTGGCCGTGCTCTTCACGGTGCGCAGCGTGTCTTCCTCGACCGGGAACGGCAGCTGCTGCGGCCCGGACGGCGGGTCCGGGAAGAAGTCGACCTGCAGGAACGACGTGCTGGTCACCCACGACATCACCAGCTGGGCGCGCAGGTTCGGCGGCAGGCGGCAAGGCCCGGTGGCGTCTTCCGCGCGCAGCCCGAGCCGCACCAGCTTGGCGTCGTACAACGCCGCCTGCACGCGCAGGTGCTTGCGGTCGGAGGCGACGCGGATCTCGTCGACCACGCCGATCGTGACGCCGCGGAACTTCACCGGCGAGCCTTCCTCGAGGCCGGTCACCGCTTCGTCGAAGTAGGCCAGCACATAGTGCACCTCGTGCTGCAGCTCGCGCATGCCGAGGTAGGTCAACCCGGTCAGCGATGCGGCGCAGCCGGCGACGACGAACAGTCCGAGCTTCCAGCGATTGGCGGGTGCGGTCACGACGGAGGGAGGGTGGTGCGGTGGAAGAACGCCTGCACGCGTGGATCGGGCGAACGTTCGGCGAGTTCGCGCGGCGCGCCGCGTGCGATGATGCCGCCGGCGGCGCGGTCGAGCATGATGCACTGGTCGGTGGTGCGCAGGATGCTCGGCAGCTCGTGGCTCACCAGCACGATGGTAACCCCGAGGGTGCGCGCCAACGTCACGATCAATTCGTCGAGGCCCGCTGCGGTCACCGGATCGAGGCCCGCCGACGGTTCGTCGAGGAACAGGATCGGTGGATCGAGCGCCAACGCCCGCGCGATGCCGGCCCGCTTCTTCATGCCACCGGAGACTTCGGCGGGAAGCTGGTGCGCCGCCTGGTCGAGGCCGACGAGCCGGAGCCGCGCCAGCGCCACCACGGTCGCGGCGTCGAGCGGCAGGTCGGTCCACTTGCGCAACGGCAGCAGCACGTTCTGCAAGAGCGTCCACGAACCGAGCAACGCCGCCGACTGGAACAGCACGCCGAAGCGCGGCGGCGTCATCGCCTTGTCCGGCCCACCGATGCCGCGGAAGTGCACCCGTCCGGCCAGCGGTTCCTGCAATCCGACCAACGTGCGCAGCAGCGTCGACTTGCCGCAGCCCGAGCCACCGAGGATCGCGAACACTTCGCCGCGCGGCACCTCGAACGAGATCTCCTCGAGCAACGGTTCCTTGCCGTAGCCGACCGCGAGATCCCGAACCGAAAGCACGGAGGCCATGTCACCAGTCCAGCAGGGAGAAGACCCAGGTGAACACGCCGTCGAGCACGACCAGCGCGAACAACACGACGACGACCGCCGACGTGGTGGCCCGGCCGACGCCGTCGGCGCCGCCGCGCGTGGCAAGGCCACGCTGGCAGCTGACCAGCGCGATCGTGCCGCCGAACACGAAGCTCTTCAGCAACCCGGTGCCGACGTCGCCGAGCGACACCGCCTGCTGCAGCGACTGCAGGTAGACGACCATCGGCTGGTCGAGGTAGGTCATCGCGACGAACAAGCCGCCGACCGAACCGAGCAGGTCGCCGACCACCGTCAGCAGCGGCACCACGCACAGCAGGGTGAGCACGCGCGGGAACACCAGGAACCGCTGCGGGTCCTGGCCCAGCGTGCGCAGCGCGTCGACCTCCTCGTTGACCGTCATCGTGCCGAGTTCGGCGGCGTAGGCAGCACCGGAACGACCGGTCACCAGGATCGCCGTCATCAGCGGGCCGAGTTCGCGCACCACCGACAGCCCCACCAGGTTGGCGAGGAACTGGTCGCCGCCGAAGCGGTGCAGTTGGATCGCGCCCTGCAGGCCGAGGATCGCACCGACCAGGAAGTTGATCAGCATCACGATCGGCAGGCCGTCGGCGCCGGCCCGCTCGAACAGCACGCCGAGTTCGCCGGTGTGCACGGTGCGCGGCCGCCGCAGCGCCGCCAGCACGCCGACGACGAGGTCGCCGAGAAACGCCAGGATCGCCTGCGTCGTGCGCCACGCGCCGTGCGCGAAGTCCCCGACGTCGCCGAGCAGTGTCGAGGCCGGAGGCTCGACCGGAGCGCACGAACCGGAGCGGGCGCAGTCGTACAGCGCCAGCATCCGCCCGACCTCACCCGACGCGCCGAGCCACCGCAACGGGGCGCCCGCGCGCCCACGTTCGACCGCCAACGCCTGCAGCAGGGCGGCCGCACCGCCGTCGAGGCGCGACACGGCGCTCACGTCGCAGACGGCGATCGACTGTTGGGCCAAGGCGCGTCGCAACTGCTGCCACAGCGCCCCACCATCGGCCAGGGTCAGGCTGCCGGCGAGCACGAGACGGGGCGAACCGTCGTCGGCGATGATCTGCGCGAGCGTGAAGCCGGGAGACGGCATGCCGGTTCGGATCGCGTCGGCTCAGCCCTTCTTGCTCTTGCCCTTGCTCTTCTGCGGCTTCACCGCCGCCGGGGCGGGCACGACTGCGGGCTTGGCGGCCGCGGGCGGCGCACTCGCCGGCACGGCCGGCGCGGGCGCACTGGCCGTCGCGGTCTTGGCGGCCGCGGGTGCCGGTGCCGGTGCCGGTGCCGGCGCACTCGCCGTGGCCGCACGCCGAGGCGCGCGCACCGCAGCGATCGCCTTCAGCACGGCCGTGGCGTCGAGGGCCGTCGGCCGCGCCTGCGCGATCCGGACCAGGTCCGAACACGACACCATGCCGACCACCACGCCACGCGCGTCGACGACCGGCAACCGGTGGACCTGCCGCTGCGCCAGCGTCGCCATCGCCTGCGCAACCGTGTCGTCGGGCCGGCAGGTCGCCACCTGGCGCGCCATCACCGCCGACACGGCGATCTCGCCGAGCGGACGGCCTTGCGTCCAGGCTGCCATGCACACGTCGCGGTCGGTCACCACCCCGACCAGCACCTGGGTCGCGTCGACCACTGGTACGATGCCGCAGTCCTGCTCCCACAACACGCGCGCCGCCGCGTCGAGGCGATCGACCATGCGGATCGTCTTCACCTCGCGCGCCATCACATCCTTGACGTTCATGCCGCGATCCTGCCCCCACCGTGGCAAGGGCGCACGCATTTTCCCGCCGGCGAACGAACGCTTGCGACCATCCCCGGCGAACGTCGACACTCGTGCCGTGGCCGCGACCGTCGAGACCAGCCAGGCGTCGGCACCCGGAACCCGGGTGCGCAGCGTCGCGTGGGTCGCCTACGACCTCGCCAACACGATCTACGCGGCGGCGATCACCTACCTGTTCACGCCGTACTTCACCGACCGGTTCGCCGACTCGCGCACGGCGCTGGGCGTGACCACCACCGTGTCGATGCTGCTGGCCGGCGGCCTCAGCCCGCTGCTCGGCGCGTTGGTCGACCGGACCGGCCGGACGCGCACCTGCCTGGTCGTCGCGACCCTGACGAACGTCGCCGCGATGCTGGCCTTCGGCCTCGGCGGCGACCGCAGCACCCTGCTGCTCGGACTGTTCGTCGCCAACGTCGCCTACCAGTCGGCCCTGACGTTCTACAACGCGTTGCTGCCGTCGGTCGCCGCCCCTGGCCGCGAAGGCTGGCTCAGCGGCATCGGCACCGGGGTCGGCTACTTCGGCAACGTCGTCGTGCTGGTGAGCCTGCTGCTGGTGCCGCCGGCGAGCTTCGCCGAAGCCCCGCCCTACCTCGCCTTCGGCGGTGCGGCGTTCCTGCTGTTCGCGCTGCCATGCCTCGGGCTCGTGCGCGACACCCGCAGCATCGCCAAGGGACCGCTCGCCCCAGCCCTGCGCGCGGCCTGGACGGGCCTCGGCGAGACGCTGCGCGAACTGCCCCGGCACCGGGCGTTGTCGTTCTTCCTGCTCGGCAACTTCTTCGTCGTCGACGTGCTGAACACCGCGATCCAGTTCTTCGGCGACTTCGTCAAGGAGTCCTACCGCGAGGCGTTCGCGGCGGGAACGCTGCAGTGGTTCGGCATGCCGTTCGGGCCGCAGGCAGGCAGCATGGTCGCGTTCCTCGGCACGCTGGGACTCGCGTTCAGCCTGCTCGCGTTCGCGTTCGGCCTCGTCGTGGCGCGCTGGACCGACCGGTATCCGCTCGCGGTGATGCTGGTCGGGGCCGCGGCCCTGGGCGGGGCGCTGGCCGGCGGGGCATGGTTTGCCGGCGGCGACACCACGCTGTTCACCGTGACGCTGGTCGGCGGCGGTGCCCTGGCGATGGCGAGTGTCTGGACCGCCGGCCGCAAGGTCGTGCTGCTGCTGGCGCCGCCCGACCGCGTCGGCGAGCACTTCGGCCTCTACGGCATCACCGTGAAGGTCTCCGTGCTCGGCAGCACCACCTACGGCGTGCTCGCCGACCGGTTCGGCAGCGGTCCGGCCCTGCTCGCGCAGGGAGTGCCACTGTTGCTCGGCATCACCTGTTTGGCGATGGTGCGCCTTCCTGCGCCAACGCCTGCAACCTCTGCCCGATGAGCGACGACGACGACGATGGCCCGCGACAGCCCGCGCGCGAAGCGCTGTGGCAGCGCCTCGCCGTCGGTGCGGTGGCGCTGTCGATCCGGCTGGTCGGGGCCTTGCCGACGTGGGTCGCGTACCCGGTCGGCATCCTGATGGCGGTGCCGTGGTTCCTGTTCTGGTCGATCAAGGACCGCCGCGGCCGGCGCACGTCGGGCTACTGGCGCAACGTGCGCATCGCCTTCCGCCCGGGCTCGCCGCTCGGTGAACGGCGGCCGAACGGGCACCTGTGGCGCTGGTCCAAGCACATCGCCTGGCTCGCGATCGACTTCTGCCGCATGCACCGCCTCACCCAGGCGAACGTGCACGCCCACTGCGACCTCGCCGAGTACCCGCGCATCGCCGCGGTGTTCGCGCAACAGAAGGGCCTGATCTTCGCGACCGGCCACATCGGCGTGTGGGACGTCAGCGGCTATGCCGCCGGCCTGCTCGGGCTGCCGCTGACCTCGGTGTTCCGGCCAAGCCCCCTGCCGGCGCTGAACCGGCTGATCGAACGGCTGCGCACCGGCAGCGGCCAGACCGTGGTGGCACGCAAGAACGTGCTGCGCACGCTGCTGCGCGTGCTCGGCGACAAGCAGGCGGTCGGCATCCTGGCCGACGGCGGCGGCAAGCACTCGGCGGTCGAAGCACCGTTCCTCGGCACCAGTTCGCGCACGGTCGCGAGTCCGGCCCTGCTGCACCTCGCCACCGGAGCGCCGATCGTGGTGGTCGCCGTGCTGCGCACGGGCTGGATGCGCTACCGGCTGCGGGTGCTCGACGTCGTCGAGCACGCGGCCACCGGCGACCGCGACGCCGACATGCTGGCGATCACCGCGCGCATCAACCGCGGCCTCACCCAAGGCATCCGCGAGGCCCCGGAGCAGTGGTTCTGGCAGAGCCGGCGGTTCCGGCACCGGCCGGCGGGCGAGGTCCCCGGGCCGGACGGGTTGCCGCCGCTGGCGAAGTGATTCGCCACCCCCTACCGCGGTCGCCTTCATGGAATCTTCACACTCGGTGTGAGGCGTCTTCACGAAAGGGCGCACACTGATTCCCTCGTACGAACCCACCGACAAGCAGGCATCAAGACCTCGTGAAAACCCTCACCAGCATCACCTTCTCCCTCGTCGCCGTGCTCGCCGCCGGCTGCGGCTCGGCCAAGCAGGAAATCGAGAACGTCGGCTCCGACACCATGCTCGAGGTCGCGAATGCGTTCGCGCAGAACTACCACGACCAGCACCCCGAGGTGTCGATCTCGGTTTCGGGTGGCGGCTCGGGGCGCGGCATCACCGACATGATCGCAGGCACGCTCGACCTCGCGAACTCGAGCCGCCAGCTCAAGGCCGAAGAACTCGAACTCGCCAAGAAGCACGGCGTCACGCCGGTCGAGCACGTCGTCGGCCACGACGCGATCGCGATCTTCGTGCACAAGGACAACCCGCTGCCGTCGATCACCCTCGACCAGCTGAAGGCGCTGTTCGGCGAGGGCGGCAAGCTGACCAAGTGGAGCGAACTCGGGGTCGACCTGGGCAAGGACGCCGATCCAGTCGTGCTGGCCAGCCGCCAGAGCAGCAGCGGCACGTTCGAGTACTTCCGCGAGCACGTGCTCGGCGGCAGCAAGGCGAGCTTCAAGGCCCAGTGCAACCTGCTGAACGGCAGCAAGGACGTCGTCGACTTCTGCGCCAAGACCAGGAGTGCGATCGGCTACAGCGGCATCGCGTATGCGACCAAGGAAATCCGGGTCGTGCCCGTGGTCGGCAAGGACGGCAAGCCGGTGCAGCCGTCGGCGGCGACCGTGCTCGACGGCACCTACGCGATCTCGCGCCCGCTGTTCATGTTCACCAATGGTGAACCCAAGGACGCGCTGAAGCACTACCTCGACTGGATCAAGGGCGACGCTGGGCAAAAGGTCCTGGTCGACAAGGGCTACGTGCCGATCCGCAAGGTCTGAGCGGCCAGGTCGACGGCGACCACGGCGCCGCCCCCGGCGCCGCGGGTTTGCCGACTGTCCGTTCGACCGCAGCCAGTGCGCGCGATTCTCTCTCCGCAGCCAGCGCCCCGTCCAGCGCCCAACGAACGCCGTGCCCTCACACTACGAAGAACGTCTGCAGCGTGACCTGAACTGGATCCAGGAACTCGTCGGGGTCGTCGGCCTCGCGATCACCAAGGCGATCGACGATGCCGTGTCCGCGGTGATGAACCTGGACAAGGACCTGGCCGCGCTGACCGTGATCGGCGACTACACGATCAACCGCCAGACCCGCGAGCTCGACCGGCTGTGCCACGCGTTCGTGGCCCGCCACCTGCCGAGTGCCGGCCACCTGCGCTACGTGTCCGCGGTGCTGCGGCTGACGATCGGACTCGAGCGCATCGGCGACTATGCCGCGACGATCTCGCGCACGGCCGCCCAGTTGTCGACGCAACCGCCGCCGATCGTCGCGCGCGACATCGAGACGATGTCGGAACACGCCCGGCGCATGCTGTCCGAGAGCCTGCGCAGCTTCCAGCAACGCGACGTGTCGATCGCCAGCGCGACGCTGGCCGCGGCATCGCAGTTCACCCGCTACTTCGACAAGGTGTTCGCCGACCTGGTCAAGGAAGGCGACGCCCATTCGCGACCGGCCAACGACTTGTTCGCCCTGATGGCGACGTTCAACCGCCTCGAACGCGTGATCCACCAGGCCAAGAACATCTGCGAGGAGACCCTCTTCGTCGCCACCGGCAAGCAGAAGGGCGAGAAGGTGTTCCAGATCCTGTTCGTCGACGGACCGAACAACGGCGCCTCGCAACTGGCCGAGCACTTCACCCGCAAGGCGTTCCCGCAGAGCGGGCGCTACCGCAGCGCCGGCTGGCAGTGCACCGAGGAGGTCGACCAGGGCTGGGTGCGCTTCGCGCAGACGGTCGGCATCGACCTCGGCAAGTCCTGGCCGACACCGCTGTCGACCCTGCAACCGCAGATCGACGACTACCAGCTGGTGATCGGCTTCGGCAAGGAGTCGCGCGAACACGTCGGCCGGCTGCCGTTCCACACGACGATGTTGACCTGGGACGTCGACACGCGCGCCGAGCCCGAGGTCGTCTACCGCAACCTCACGCCGCGCATCCGTGAACTCATGGAACGGCTGCGCGGCGAGCAGGCGAGTTGACCGTGACCGACTCCCTGCCTCCCACGTCGACCGCCGACCATCCCGAATGGGCGGCCCGCCTCGACCACCGCGGCCGCTCCTGGTGGTCCGACTTCGCCGCCCGGACCCTGGTGCAGGTCGGCGGCATGTCGGCGATCCTGTTCATCGGGGCGATCTTCGTGTTCATCGCGTCCCAGGGGCTCGACCTGCTGTGGAACCGGCTGGACATCGGCTACCTGCTGCTGGGCACGCGCTGGGAACCGACCGTGACGCCGCCCAACTACGGGGCCCTGCCGTTGCTCGCGGGAACCGCGTTCATCACCGCGGTGGCCATGGCGATCGCGATCCCGCTGGCGTTCGGCGCGGCGATCTACGTCGGCGAGTTCGCCGGCGGCAAGCAACGCGAGTGGCTCAAGATCGGCATCGAACTGCTGGCGGCGATCCCGTCGGTGGTCTGGGGCGTGATCGGCCTGCACGTGATGAAGCCGATCATCCAGCACGTGTTCGACGTACAGGTCGGACTCAACGTGCTCAACGCCGGCATCATCCTCGGGCTCATGGCGGCGCCGATCATGGCGACGATCGCCGAGGACGCGCTGAAGGCCGTGCCCGACAGCTACCGCGAAGCCGCCGAAGCGCTCGGCGCGACGCGCTGGCAGATCGTGTGGAAGGTCGTGCTGCCGCACGCCCGTCCGGGCCTGTCCGCCGCGGTGCTGCTGGGCATCGGCCGCGCGTTCGGCGAGACCATCGCCGTGCTCATGGCCAGCGGCCACCGGCTGATGATCCCCGAAAGCCTGTTCGACTCGGCCGCGACGATCACCGCGACCATCGCCGCGGAACTGGGCGAGGCGTCGGTCGGCGGCGACCACTACCAGGTCCTGTTCGTGCTCGGGCTGCTGCTGTTCCTGATCACGTTCGGCATCAACCTGACGGCCGACTGGATCGTGCGCGGCCGGAGGAAGGCATGAGCACCGTGCCGTCGCCGTTCCAGGGGACCGCCCACGAATCCCGCGCCCTGGCCCGCGAGGGCCTGGCGCGCCTGGGCTTCCTCGTCGTCACCGCGTTGCTGCTGATCCCGGCCCTGGCGATCCTCGCCGTGCTGGTGGTCGAAGGCACGCCCGGCTTCTCGTGGGAGTTCTTCACCCAGAGCCCGCGCGACGGCGGCGCGTCGGGTGGCATCGCCACGGCCCTGGTCGGCACCGTCTGGCTCACCGCCGTCGCCCTCGCGATCGCGCTGCCGCTCGGTGTCGCCGCGGCGATCTACCTGTCGGAATACGCGCGCGACAACTGGCTGACCCGCACCATCAACGTCGCGATCGTCAACCTGGCCGGCGTGCCGTCGATCGTGCATGCGCTGTTCGGCGTCGGCGCGTTCGTGCACTTCCTGCACTTCGGCAAGTCGATCCTCGCGGCGAGCTGCACTCTCGCGGTGATGACGCTGCCGGTGGTGATCGTCTCGACGCGCGAGTCCATGCAGGCGGTGCCGAAGGCGTTCCGCGAAGCCTGCTGGAACATGGGCGCCACGCGCTGGCAGACGATCTGGAACGTCGTGCTGCCGAACTCGGGCAGCGGCATCCTCACCGGCCTGATCCTGGTGGTGTGCCGGGCCGTCGGCGAGACCGCCCCGATCATGTTCACGGGTGCGGTGTTCTTCCGGCAGATGTTCCCGAACGGCCTGTTCGACAAGACCATGGCCCTGTCGCTGCACCTGTTCAACGTCTCGACGCAGGTGTCGAACGTGCCGCGCCACGTGCCGTTCGCGGTGGCCCTGACGATGATCCTCGTCGTGCTGTCGATGAACGCGCTGGCGATCTGGTTCCGCATGAAGCTGCGCGGGAGGAAGAAGTGGTGACCGCATCC
>JAEUHV010000558.1 GCA_016794485.1 Planctomycetota bacterium | reverse complement strand
CGTCGGTGCGCGCGTCGATGCCGGTGCCGCGCAGTTGTTCGGGCGACGCGTAGTCGGGCGTGCCGAGGAAACTGCCGTCGTGCGTCAGCGATGGCAGCGACTCGTCGTGGGCGATGCCGAAGTCGGTCAGGAACGCGTGGTCGGCGGCGGTGACGAGCACGTTGCCCGGCTTGACGTCGCGATGCACGAGGCCGCGCGAGTGGGCGTGGGCCAGCGCATCCGCGACCTGCCGCACGATCGCGACGGCGCGTTCCGGCGCCCGGAACCTCGCCGCGACTTCGTGCAGCGGCACGCCGTCGACGAACTGCATCGCGAAGAAGTGGCGCCCCGCGTCGTGGCCGAAGCCGTACACCTCGACGATGTGGGGGTGGTCGAGCCGGCCCACGGCGCTGGCCTCGCGGCGGAACCGCGCGATCGCCTGCGGGCTGCTGACCATGTTCGCCGTGAGCACCTTCACCGCGACGCGGCGGTCGAGCGAACGTTGCCAGGCTTCGTGCACGACGCCCATGCCGCCGCGGCCGAGTTCGCGGAGCAGCCGGTAGTCGCCGAGCACTTCGCTGTCGTCTTGCGGCCCGCCCTGGCGCGGTTCGAGCATCGGTTCGAGCAGGTCGCGCAGGTCGGCGTGCGCGTCGAGCAGCCGGTCGACGTCGGCGGGCGTCGTCGGCGGGGCGGCCAGGAACGCTTCGAGGGCGCGTTCGAGGCGGTCACCGGGGGCATCGTTCGGGGCGGTCATCGCGCGGCGGGGAGGGCTGCAAGTAACAGCGGCGTCGGACGATGAACAACACGCATTGTCCGGGCGGACGCGGCACGGCCGGTGTTGGTGTGCGCGTTCGCGGCGGCGGCGCGCTCACTTGCCTTCGAGGTGGAACACCCCGGTGAAGCCGGTGCGGTCCAGCTCCTGCAGCCAGCGTTTCGCCAACGGGTCGTCGGGCCACCGGGCCGCGAACCGCTCGATCCCGGTGCGGGCCGCGACCCGGTCGGCAGCGTCCACGGTGGCGAGCGCGTCGGCCCAGGCCCGCGCCTGCTCGACCTGCTCGGGGGTCGCCGCGGCCCGCAGCGCGAGCGGCTCGAACACGCGGATCGGTTCCTTGCGGCCGACCACCGCGATGCGGCCGACTTCGCGGCCGAGCACGGTCGCCGCTGCGTCGGCCCAGGCCGTCTCGCTGACGAGGCAGTGCGTGCCGAACGCCTTGTTGGCGCCTTCGAGCCGCGCCGCCAGGTTCACGGTGTCGCCGATCGCCGTGTAGTCGAAGCGGCTCGACGAGCCCATGTTGCCGACCACCGCCTGGCCGCGGTGGACGCCGATGCGCGTCGCGATCGGCGGCAGGCCGCGTGCGCGCAGCTCGTCGGCGATCGAAGCGCTGGTCTGCAGTGCGGCGAGGGCGGCGTGCACGGCGGCGCGGCCCTGGTCCGCGGCCGGCACCGGCGCGCCGAAGATCGCCATGATCGCGTCGCCGATGAACTTGTCGATCACGCCGCGCTCGGCCAGCACCGGCGCACACATGCGGGTGAAGTAGTCGTTGAGGAACGCGACCAGCTGCTGCGGCTCGCTCTTCTCGGCGAGCGACGTGAAGCCCTGCAGGTCGGTGAAGAACAACGTCACGTCGCGCGTCTCGCCGCCCAGGCGCAGCGCGTTCGGGTCGGCGAGCACTTCGGCGAGCACCTCGGGCGCCAGGTAGCTCTGGAACGCGCGGCGCATCTCGCGCTTCTGCCGGCCCTCGACGACGAGTTTCCACAGGAACGACAGCCCGGTCGCGGTGCCGCCACCGACGAGCGGGGCGGCGACCGGCAGCACCAGCAGTGCGGACCACGCCCAGGCCGCGGCCGCGAGGAACGCGAGTGCGAGCACGCCGAGCACCAGCGTGGGCCAGGCGACGCCCGCCAGCGCGAACACCACCGCCGTCGCCACAGCGGCGGCGACGCCCGCCAGCAGCAGGTCGGTGCGCGACTCGACCAGCACGTCGCCGGCGAGCAGGTTGTCGAGCGCGGTCGCGTGCAGTTCGACGCCGGGCAGGTGCGGGTCGAGCGGTGTGGGGTGCGCGTCCTCGAGGCCTTCCGCATGCACGCCGACCAGCACGATCGCGTCGCGGAACGTCTCCGGCGGATACAGCGGCGGCTTGCCGTCGTCGGCGCGCACGATCGATTCGAGGATGTTGACGAACTTCACCGGCTGGAACGTGAACGCCGGGCCGCGCAGGTTCAGCAAGAGGCGCGCGTCGGCGGCGATCGGCAGCTGCGATTGGTCCACGCCGAGGCGCAAGCCGCCGTCCGTCCATTCCGGCGCGCGTTCGGGGAACGCCGCCAGCGCGGTCGCCAACGCGAGCGACGGCACCAGCCGCGCCGGTTCGCCGGGTGGTCCCCAGGGGCGCAGCAGGTCGTAGTGGCGGAAGGTGCCGTCGGCGTCGGCGGTGATGTTGACGAAGCCGAGCCGTTCGGCGCCAGCAGTGAACTCGGCCAAGGGCAGCACGAGGCCGCGTTCGCGCGGGCGCGCCGCCAGCACCCGTGCCGTCGGGAGGTCGAGGCACTTGCCCGCCATCGCCGCGTTCTCGGCGGCGTCGCGGCCGCCGTCGCGGTAGCCGACGAATTTCATCGCCAGCGCGTCGCCCGTGCCCGCGGCGAGCACGCCGGCGAACGCGCGTTCGTCCTCGGCGAGGCTGTGCTGGTCGAACAGCAGGTCGAACGCGACCGCGCGCGCGCCGGCGGCGCGCAGGTGTTCGAGCACCTGGCCGTAGATCTCGCGGGGCCAGGGCCACGGCGCGCCGGCTTTCTCCACGTGGTCCATCGACTCCTGGTCGATCCACGCCACGACGATCTTCGTTTGCGGCGACTTGCGACCGAGCCCGGACGCATGGCGGGCGTCGAGGGTGACCGTCTCGAGCCGTTCGAGCAGGCCAGTGGCCTGCGCCAGCACGACGGCGAGCCAGCTGATGGCGGCGATCAGGACCGCGACGGTGACGCGACGCATCGCCGACTTGTAGCGCGTCCCTGTGTGGTGCGGCTACGGCACGCGGCGCGATCGTGGCTGGTCCGGCGTCCGCGCCGGTGCATCGGTTCGCTACGACGAAGCCTCGGGGAACGGATTGCGTTCGGGCGGAGCCTCGGGATGGATCCGGCCGAGCAGGCCGCGCAGCAGCTTGTTCAGCACGCCCTGCCGGTGGCGCACCCACACGTGCAGCGGTGCCGGCTTCGCGCCGAGCGCCGCTTTGGGTTCGAGCGCCGTGCGGCCGAACGACAGCCGTCGCGCGCCGAGCGCGATGCCGTCGGCCACCGTGCGGTGCAGCAGGCGCAGGTAGAGCGGGGCGTCCGCGGCGGCCTCGCGGTCGAAGCCGATGTGGTAGGCCAGTGCGGTGGTGTCGTCGGCGCGCACCGTCATCACGAAGCCGAGCAGCCGTTCGTCGCGCGCGACCACGGCGCAGCGCAGGCGATCGCCGGCCGAACGCGCGAGCGCCGTCCAGTAGTCGGGAGCGAGTGTCATCGGCCGCACCGGCGCATTCGCATGCACGGCGAGGTAGAGCTCGTGCAGGCGTGGGGCGGCCGCGGCGACGTCGGGCAGATCGCGCACGGAAAGGCCCGCGGCGTCGATCGGCGTGAGCACCCGGCTCTTCACGTTCTTGCGGTATTTCCCGGTCAACGCGGCGAGGTAGTCGTCGTACGAGCGCCACTTCGCATCGAGGTCGAGCACCATGTCGGGCTCGGTCGCGATCGGGCGGAAGCCGAGGTCGCGCAGCAGCGCGCTCTGCTCGAGTCCAGCGTCGTCGAGGTCCTTCACCAGCACGAAGTCGGCGGTGCCGACGTGCTTCTCGGCGCGGCGCACGCGGTAGGCGGCTTCGCCGATGCCGTGCCACACGGCCGGGTCCGCTTCGAGCCCGGGCCTGATCGCGATGCCGTGGTTGCCGTAGGTCAGCAGGTTGCCGACGACGAGGATGCGCGTGTGGATGCGGTCGACGACCTTGGTCACCGCGCGCGAAACGAGGCCGCGCAGGCCCTTGCCGGTCGCCGGGCCGTGCAGTTGCGCGCCGTCGAGTTCGACCAGTTGCAGAACCAGGGCCGCGACCGGTTCGTCGTCGCGGTAGAGCAGGGCGAAGCGCAGGTCGAGGTTCTGCGGGCGGGCCGCCGCCAGTTCGCGCAGGTAGCCGCGCGACAGGAACAGGCCGCGGTGGGCGGTGACCGCGTCCCAGTCGCGCGCGACCAGGAAGTCGACACGGTCGGCGATCGCGAAGCGCAGCGGCGCCGGTTGCTGGCGGAACCGGGCCCGCGCCAGGGCGCCCTTCAGCGGGTTCTTCATCGGCTCACCACGCGTCGGCGTCGCGGTAGCGAGCGATCAACTTCTGCTCGCCGTCCTTGCCGCCTTCGGCGTTGCCGTGCTCCATGCCGACGACGCCGCGGAAGCCCTTGCCGTGGACATGGCGGAACACGTTGCGGAAGTTCACCTCGCCGGTGCCGGGCTCGCAGCGGCCCGGGTTGTCGCCGACCTGGAAGTAGGCGATCTCGTCCCAGGCGCGGTCGATGTTGGGGATCAGGTTCCCCTCGGTCACCTGCTGGTGGTACAGGTCGTCGAGGATCTTGCAGCGCGCGTGGCCGACGGCGCGGCAGACCGCGAAGCCCTGCGCGACCTTGGTCAGCCAGAGGTTCGGATGGTCGCGGAAGTTCAGCGGCTCGAGCACCATCACGAGCTCGCTCTTCGCCGCGTCGAGCGCATCGCAGCAGCGCTTCAGCAGGTCGACGACGTTGCTGAACTGGTAGCCCTCGTCCTGGCGTGGGTCGATCGTGCCGGGCACGACCGTGCACCACTTCGCACGCACGCGCTTGCCGACCTCGATTGCACGGGCGATGTCGGCGAGCACCTTGTCGCGCATGCCGCCGTCGCCGGACGCGAACGTCGGCTTGCCGAAGTCGCCGTGCGCGACGAACACGCCCATCGTGATGCCGCACTGTTCCATCTTCTTCGCCAGCGCTTCCTGCACACCCGTTTCGCGGCCGGCCATGCCGTTGTCCTCCCACGCGCGGAAACCCTCGTCGGCGGCGAACTGCAGCTGGTCCTCCATCGACTTCGCGTGGTTGCCGAACATGCCGAAGTGCGGCGCGTAGTTCAGCCGGAATGGCGCGCCACGCCTGGGCTCGGGCCCGGCCAGCGAAGGCGACACCGTCGGGAGGAGCGCGGCGCTGCCGCCGGCGACGAGAAAGCTGCGACGATCCATTGCGAGAGCTCCGGTGGGCTCGGACGAGGCCGAGTGCGTAGCCAAGATAGCTGGCGACATTCCCGGCTGCGAACGGTTGACGGGTGTCCACCGCCAATCGACCATTGGCGCCCTCGCCTCTCCCGCTCGCTCCGTCTCGCCATGCATCGCACTCCATCCCGTGCGGCTTCGTCGACTGCGACGATCGTGCTCGATCGCCAATTCCGCCTGACGCGCTGGTCCAGCAGCGCCGAAGCCATGTTCGGTTGGACCGCGGCCGAAGCCGTCGGCCGCGACGTGTTCGAATTGCTGGGCTGCCATCCCACGACCCGGCACGATCCCATCGCGCGCTGGCAGTCGTGCCGCTTCGCCAGCACCAAACGCTGCCGCGACGGGTCGCTGCTCGAAGTCGAGGTGCGGTTCGAACCGCTGCACGCAACGGACGACGACGAACTCGGCGTGATGACCATCCTCGGCGGTTCGGCGCCCGGCAGCGAGGCCGAAGCGCGCTACGCATCGGTGGTGGCCGCGATGCAGGAAGGTGTCGTGGTGCAGGGCATCGACGGCGTGATCCAGTCGTGCAACGCTGCGGCCGTTCGCATCCTCGGGCTGTCGGAGGACTCGCTGCGCGGCGTCGCCTCGGTCGATCCGCGGTGGCGCGCGGTGCGCGAGGACGGTTCGCCTTGGCCCGGCGATGACCATCCGGCGATGGTGGCGCTGCGCACCGGGCAGGCATCGTCGGGGCAGATCATGGGGGTGCACCGGCCGTGTGGTTCGCTGGCGTGGATCTCGATCAACAGCCAGCCGATCCGGCTCGATGCGAACGGGCCGCACCACGCCGTGGTGACGACGTTCGTCGACGTCACCGAGCAACGGCTGGCGCAGGAACGGGTGCGCAAGCTCACCGGTCTCCTCCCGGTGTGTGCGTGGTGCAAGAGCGTGCGCAACGACCAGGGCTACTGGCAGCAGATCGAGCTGTACCTGTCGGAGAACACCGACGCGCGGCCGACGCACGGACTCTGCCCGGACTGCAGCGGCCGCGTCATGAAGTGACGAAAGCGACGGCCGGCGCGCGGCGCCGTCCGAGCCTCACTTGCCGGACTTTTCGAGCAGGCGGAACAGGTCGCTGTCCGTCGACAGCACCATGCGCGTCTTCGCCCCGAGTACCGTGCGGTACGTCTCCAGGGTCTTCAGGAAGCCGTAGAACTCGCGCGCTTCCGGGCTCTTGTCGTAGGCCTCCGCGTACACCCGGCTCGCCTCGGCGTCGGCCGCGCCGCGCACTTCCTGCACCTTCTTGTAGGCGATCGATTCGATCTCGCGCAGGTCGCGGTCCTTCTTGCCCTGGATGCGGGCCGCTTCGCCCTCGCCTTCGCTGCGGAACCGCTGCGCGATCTGTTCGCGTTCGCTGGTCATGCGCTGGTGGATCGTCGTCAGCACGTCGGTGTTGTAGTTCACCCGCTTGATGCGCACGTCGAGCAGCGAAATGCCGAGCTGTTCGAGCTTGGGCTTGCTCGCGGTCAGGATGTCCTGCTCGATCTCGCGCCGCCCGCGGGTCGCCTGGCGCAGGCCGGTGCCGGTCTGGTTGGGATCGACCAGCGCCACGCGCTTCTTGTCGCTGCGCACGACCTCGATCAGGTCGTGGCTGGCGACCGCGGCGCGCGTCTCGGAGCCGACGATGTCCTCGAGCCGCGACTGCGCCGTGCGTTCGTCGCGCAGGGCGACGAAGAACTTGGCCGCGTCGGTGATCTGCCAGCGCCCGAACGTGTCGACCTCGATGTAGGTCTTGTCCTTGGTCGGCATGCGCACGGCCGGGCCGTCGAACTCGAGCACACGCTTCTCGATGCGGTTCACGTCCTGCACGAACGGCGTCTTCCAGTGCAGGCCGGCTTCGGTGATCGGCGTGCCCACCGGGGCGCCGAACTGCGTCAGGATCGCGATCTCGGTCTCGCGCACGGTGTAGAACGCGCCGCCGAACAGCAGCAGCACGAACACCACGGCGATGCCGACGACAATGGGGACGATCTTCACTTGCCACCTCCTGCCGCCGCACCCTGCACCATCGGCAACAGCTGCGTCACGGAACGGTCGACGATCCAGGTGTCCCCGATGGTCGGCAGCACCTCGCGCATCGTCTCGAGGTAGAGCCGCGTGCGGGTCACCGCCGGCGCCTTCAGGTACTGCTCCAGCATTGCGTTGAACGCCGCGACGTCGCCGAGGGCTTCGTTGACGCGCTTCAGCCGGTAGCCCTCGGCCTCGCTCAGTTTCTGCTCGGCCTGGCCCTTGGCCTTGGGCACGACCTTGTTGTACTCGCCGTTGGCGGCGTTGATCATGCTCTCGCGTTCCTGCTGCGCCTTGTTGACGGCGTTGAACGAGTTCTGCACCGGGCCCGGCGGGTTCACGTTCTTCAGCTGCACCTGGTCGATCTGCACGCCGAGCTGGTACTGCTGCACCAGCTCCGCGAGGCGCGCGGTCGACACCGTCTCGATCTCCTGGCGGCCGACGGTGATCACCTCGTCGACGGTGCGGTCGCCGACGACTTCGCGCATCACCGCTTCACCGAGGTCGCGCAGCGTCCAGCCCGGATCGCGCACGTGGAACAGGTAGAGCCGCGGGTCCGAGATGCGGTACTGCACGACCCACTCGACCAGCGCCGCGTTGAGGTCGCCGGTCACCATCGCCTTCTCGGCGTCCTGTTCGGCGGCTTCGCCGACCTGGTCGGGGTTGGTCCAGTCCTCGCTGCCGAAGCCGAACTCGAGCTTGAGCAGGCGCTTGGTCCGCAGGATCTCGACCTCGTCGATGCCGAACGGCAGTTTGAAGTGCAGGCCAGGTTCGACGGTGGTGGAGTACTTGCCGAAGCGGAGTACCACGCCGACCGAGTCGGAGGCGACCGTGTAGTAGGTAGTGAAGACGCCGATCAGCACGAAGAAGGCCGGCAGGATCCACTTGAGCGGTCGCAGCTTCGACCAGTCGTTCTGGCCGGTGACGAGCACGGGGCGGTTCATTCCGCGAGTATCGCGGCCACCACGTCTCGCGTCGCCTTCGCGCGGGTGAATCCGGCGGCCGGGCGGGGCCGTACGGGGTTCAGATCCGGAATCGGCCGATCAGCCGGGTCAGGCCCTGCACGTCGCTCGCGTTCTCGTGCGCCGAGCTGGACAGTTCTTCGGCGCAGGCGGCGTTGCGTTGCGAGATGTCGTTGAGTTCGCCGACCGACGCCCGGATCCCGTCGATCGTCCGGGTCTGCTCGGTGGCCGAGCCGTCGATGTCGGTCATCAGTTGCTGCACCTGCCGCGTCGCCGAGGCGATGTTCTGCAGCACTTCGTTGACGCCGACCGTCAACTTGGCGCCGGCTTCGGCGCGCTGGTTGGCGGTTGCGACCACCTGTGCGGTCGATTGCGCCGAGCTGGCGCTGCGCTGGGCGAGGCTGCGGACTTCCTCGGCGACCACGGCGAAGCCGCGGCCGGCGTCCCCGGCGCGGGCCGCCTCGACCGCTGCGTTCAGGGCGAGCAAGTTGGTCTGGAACGCGATCTCGTCGATGACCTTGACGATCGCGGTGATCTCGGCGCTCGCCGTCTGGATCTCGTTCATCGCCTGCTGCAAGCGACCCATGTCGGCGAGCCCGTCCTCGACCAGTTTGACCGAGCTGTCGGCGAGCTTGCGCGCCGAGCCGGCGCTGTCGGAGGTCGCCTTCGTCTGGTCGGCGAACTGCCCGAGCTGATCCGAGGCCGACTGCAGGGAAGCCGCGGCCTGCTGCGACAGGTTCGACAGGCCTGTGCTCGCCGAGGAGATGCCGTCGGTGCCCGAGGCCAACGAGGTCGCCGCGCCGGCGACGTCCTTCAGCAGCTTGCGCAGGATGCCCTGGAACGCGTTGAAGGCCTTCGCGACGGTGCCACCTTCGTCCTCGGTGACCACCGCGAGTTCGGTGGTCAAGTCGCCGCCGCCGTTGGCGATCTCCTGCATGCGCGCCGCGGACGTCGCGATGGGCCGCGCGATCTTGCCGGCGAGGAACCACAGCACCGAGACGGCGATGACGATCGACAGGGCCCCGAGTCCGAGGTTCTGCCACAGCACCTGGTTGGCGGCGGCGGCGTTGGTCGCTTCGGGCACCACGACGCCGGACCACAGCACCGTGCCGGCGAACGTGCACGGCTCGAAGTGGGCGATGTGGTCGCCCGCGGTGACGTCGAACGGTTGCCGTGCGGTCAGCCCCGCGACTGCCGCCGGTGTCGCGAGCACCTGGTCGACCAGACCGGGCGTCGACGCGGCGATGCGTCGCCCCGTCTCCGACAGGTAGAAGCCGGCCCCGTTGCTGTCGGCGAGCAGTTCCGCCGCGAAGCCGAGGTCCATGTCGACCCGCACCGCGCCGTGGAAGGCGCCGTCGTGGCAGACAGGGGCCAGCAGGCGCGCGACCGCGCCGTTCGCACCGACCACCAGCGGGCCGACCTTCGGCTGTTTCGCGGCCTTGGCGTCGAGGTAGTAGTTGCCCGGCGCCGATTCGTCGTAGCCCACGTTCGCGGCGAGTTCGACCTTGCCGTCCGCGGTGCGCGTCCACAGCGGTGCGAAGCGGCCGGTGCCGTCGTGTCCCGGCGAGTTGCGGTAGCCGCTGTCCATGCCGTCGTAGGCGCCCGGCTCCCAGATCGTGCCGACCGCCGTGAACTCGGGATGGGACAAGGCGGCGATGCGCAGGATGCCGATCGCCGCCTCGCGCGGCAGGTCGAGTGCGACCTGCGGGTCCTTCACCGCGCCGAACGTCTGCGCCAACGTGCTCGCGTGCTGCATCGCCGCCGCCAGGCGGCTGCACAGGTCGTTGCCGAGCGCGCGCGCCGTGGCCGTCATGGTCGCGGCTGCGTCCTTGCTGCTGCTCGCCTGCATCTGCAGTGCGGCGTTGGTGGTGACCACGCCGGTGCTGACCGCGAGCGCGGCCAGGCTGGCGAGCACGACTTTCGCACGGATGGTGAGGCGGCGCATGTCAGGTTCGTCGTGAGGTCACTTGGCGGGGGCCGCGGTCGCCGCCTGGAGCGGAACGACCTTGCCGTTCTTGATCGTGGTCAAGAACACCGAATCGCTGCCCTGGTTGTCCTGCGCGCCGAACGACAGCTTCAGGCCGCCGAGGTCGAAGTCGCCGGACTTCTCGATCGTGGCCAGCAACGCATCGCGCGTGAGTTCCTTGCCGCACTGCTTCGCCATCTCGGTGAAGAAGCGGCCGACCATGTATCCCTCGAGCGAGATGAAGCCGACTTCGCCGGTCTTGCCGGCCTTGTTCATGTCGGCGAGGTAGTCGGCGACCACGGCGACCGAGCCGTCGTGCGGATACGGGACCACCTGGCTGATGATGCTGTTCTCGCCGTCGCTGCCGACCGCCTTCAGGAGGTTGTCGGTGCCGACGAACGAGATGTTGCACATCGTCGTGTTCTCGAGCCCGGCCTGCTTCTTGGCCTGGCGCATCATTTCGGCGCAGGGGGCGTAGGCGCCCACCAGCACCACGGCTTCCGGCTTGCCGGCGGCGACGGCCTGGAGGCCCTCGGCGATGGCGAGCGTGTTGCGCTTGTAGGTGCCGGTCGCGACCAGCTCCATCTTGCGCGAAGCCAGGGCGCGCTTGATGCCCTCGAGGCCGGCCTGGCCGTAGGCGTCGTCCTGGTAGAAGCAGGCGACTCGCTTCATGCCGTTCTGGTCGACCAGGTGCTTCGCCAGTTGCTCGGTCTCCTGGAAGTAGCTGGCGCGCACGTTCACGACGTAGCGGTTGTGCGGCGACCGCAGCAGCTCGGCTCCGGTGAACGCGCCGACGAACGGCACCTTCGCGTCGGTGCAGACCGGAATCGCGACCTTCGCGGTGGGCGTGCCGACGCCGCCGACGATCGCGAACACCTTCTCCTGCTCGATCAACATCTTCACGGCCTGCACGCAGCGTTCCGGTTCGTAGCCGTCGTTGACCGACACGAGCCGCACCTTGCGACCGTTGACGCCGCCCTGGGCGTTCACCTTGTCGAACCAGACCTGGAGGCCGGTTTGCATGCCCGTGCCGAGGCCTGCCGCCTGGCCCTTCAGGGCGCACGCCTGGCCGAGCACGATCTCGGTGTCGGTGACGCCTTGGGCAGGGAGCAGCGTGGCAGCGAACAGGAGTGCGAGAGGCGTGACGGGGTGCTTCATGTGGCGTTCACCTTCCTAGTGGGACTGCTTCGTCGATCGGGGGGGCGAGTACTTGAGGCAATTGCCGCTACACGGAGCCCGGGGCCCCGTCGGACCGCCGTTTCGCTCCTGCTCGGCGCAGGCCATCGACGGGCTTCCTCGCCGAAGTCGGGGTCGGACCCGGCACGAATGCCGTGCCATTGGGTGGAGGCGCGCCGGAATCGCGGCTCGCGCGTAGACTGCCGCCTCGGCCGGACCCCCTGGCCAGGAGAACCGCATGCGACTCCCCGTACTCTCGATGCTCGTCTGCGCCGCGTCTGCGGCGGCGCAGTCCCCCGACTTCGCCCCGCCGGTCCGCCTGATGGCGGGCGACAAGTTCCTCGGCGGCGGCCGGATGTATCCGTCGCCCGTCTGGCACGACCTGAACGGCGACGGCGTGCTCGACGTCGTCGTCGGCGACCTGCCCGGCCGCTTGACCGTCGCCTACGGCGCGCGCGGCGCCGCCACGACCTACGGGCCGGACGAGAAGGTGCTCGGCGCCGACGGCAAGCAGGTCGACCTGCACAACTGGTGATGCATCGGCATGAGTCCACAGTTCGTGGACTTCGACGCGGATGGTCGCCTCGACATCGTCGCCGGCATCTTCGACGGCTCGCCGCACCTCGTGCGCGGCACGGAGAAGGGCTGGGGCGCGCCCGAGCAGATCCTCGATCGCGACGGCCAGCGCATCGTGTTCAACAAGTTCTGGAACTTCGACACCAAGAAGTGGGACGAGACGAAGCGCTGCGATCCCGACGGCCACACGCCGTCCCAGGGCGGGTTGCTGACGTCGGCGGTCGCGTTCGACGTCGACGGCGACGGTGACCTCGACCTCGTGTGCGGCGACCACTACACGGGCGCGGTGCTGGCGCGCATCAACGAGGGCACGGCGAAGGCGCCGCGCTTTGCGGCGAAGAACACCGTCGTGCACGCGGCCGGCAAGCCGATCGACGTGCCGGGCACCGTCGCGACGGTGCGGCTCGTCGACTGGAACGGCGATGGCCTGCAGGACCTCGTTTGCGGCGGCATGGGCGATCCGTACGGAACCAGCACCGGCGGCGGCGTGTTCCTGTTCCCCAACGTCGGAACGAAGGCGAAGGCCGAGTTCGGCGCGATGGTGACGCTGCTCGAGGCGAGTGCAAAGGGCATGGCGACAGCGACGCGGCCCGACGTCGGCCTGCACCCGGACTTCGCCGACGTCGACGGCGACGGGGACCTCGACATGGTCGTCGGTGGCTACTCGCTGTGGAGCCCGCCGACGCCGGTGCTGACCGCGGCGCAGGAGCAACGGGTCAAGGAGCTCAAGGCCGAACTCGACAAGGCCTCGGCTCGGCTGCAGACCTTCTACCGTTCGCTCGACGAGCAGGTGAAGGGGCTCGCGGAAGAGGCCGCCGACGCCAAGCGTTCGGAGCTGCTCACTGCGAAGAAGGACGACCTGCAGGCCTGGTCGAAGCAGCGGCAGGAACTGCAGAAGGAACTCGATCCGATGATTCCCGGCCAGAAGCGCGAGTCGTTCGTGTGGCTGTACGAGAATCGCGCCGCAGCCGGCAAGCCTGCGACGCCGCGCTGATCAAGGCTGCCGGAAGCCGAGCACCGTCGGGTGCTCGGCGGCCAGCTCCGCGGCGGTGAACGTCGCGCGGAACTCGCGCCCGTCGGCGTCGCGCAGCCTGACTTCGCCGTCGGCCGGCTGCGGGAACGGCAGCCGCGTCGGCAACCACGTCGTGCCCTGCAGCAGCCGCGTGCCGCCACTGTGCAGTTCGTAGCGATACGGCGCGCGGGAGCCGTCGGGCGCGAAGGCGAGCAGCGTGCGCCGCGGCACGAACGGCGGCTGCCGCGATTCCGGCACGAACTCCGGGTCGCAGGTGCCTGGCGCAGCCGGGTCGACGGCGATCTCGACCAGGCTGCCGTCGGTCGGCAGGCGCGGCGGCGCGAGGCGATGGAACTCGCGCGGAAACTCGCTCGGCGAAATCGGCGGGGCCACCCAGCACGCATCGACGGCGCCGGCCGGGACATGGCACGCGAAGCGGCCGTCGCCGGCGGTGGTCTCGAGGTTGGTGCCGTGGCGATCGAAGCCGATGCACCAGCCGGCGAGCGGACGGCGTGCGGTGTCGACCAGGACACCGTTGCAGACCACGGCCGGATCGAGCCACACCACGAGTTCGGTGTCGTCGTCGCGGGCCGGCAGCGTGGTCAACAACCGCTGGAAGCCGAGCGCCTGCACGAACAGCGTGATCGGGCCGGCATGGATCGCATCGACCTCGAATCGCCCGTCGAGGCCGGTGATGCGCTGGTGGCCGAGTTCGGGCGCGCCGGTGACGACCTCGACCACGGCGATGCCGGGGGACGCGCCGGTGCGGCTTTGCAGCCGGCCGCGCAGGCTCTGGCCGCGCTGCAGCCGGATCGGCACCTGGGTCGGACCGGGAGCGAGCGCGCAGCCCGTCTGCCACGGCGCGTGGCCCTTCGCGGCGACCATCAACCGCACGTCGGTGACGCCGAGTTCCGTGAAGCGGAAGTGGCCGCGGTCGTCGGTGAACGTGCGCGACTCGGGCATCGCCGACCACGGCAGCTCGAGCCGGCGCAGCGCGCCGACCGTGGCGCCGCGCACCGGGACGCCGTCGACGTCGGTCACGGTGCCGCACAGCTCCGTCGGCGCGGTCAGCGTGAACCGCAGTGGTTCCATGTGGACGCCCATCGGGGTCGGGTGGGACGGGCCGTGCCCCTCGGCAAAGGCCATCAGGCCCGTGTTGCGCGTCGGCACGTCGGCGACGGCGAAGCTGCCGTCGGCGGCGGTGCGGGCCAGCGTCTGCGCGATGTCGCCGCGCACGATGAGGCGCACTTCGGCCGCTGCGATCGGGCTGCCGTCGGGCCCCACGACCACGCCTTGGATGGCGGTGCCGCGTGGCACGACCATGCGCGCGCTGGTTGTTTCACCGGCGGTGAGCTCGAACCGGTCGGCGACGTCGCGGTCGGTCAGGGCGTAGGCGAAGCCGGGGCGCAGGTCGGCGAACATGGCGCGGCCGTTCGCGTCGGCGACCCCGTGCCGCAGGTTGGCGCGGAAGTCGCGGGCGCCGTCGGGTTGCGAGACGTCGACCCCGACGGCCGCGGCCGGGGATCCATCGGCGAACACGAACTCGACCGCGAGCGTGGCGCGCACGTCGGCGTCGACGGCACTGCGTCGCGCGGCGGCCGAGGGTCGAGGCCTGGGTTCCTCGGATGCCGACCTCGGCGGCACGACGGCCTGGACCACGGCGGGTGGCGTGGCCGGGTCGAGAGCCACCGGTTCCGGTGCGTGGTCTGCCAGCGCGAACTGCACGACGAGGCCGATCGTCAGCAACACCGCCACCGTCGCGGCGATCGTCGGCGCGGGACGGGTCCAGAGCCGGAGCGCGGCTCGTGGTCGCAACCCGGCGGCGTGCTCGACGACGAGTTTCCGCAGCCGCGGGAGGTCGCCCGCCGGCAGCATCGCCAACAGCGTGCCGGCGAAGCCGGCCGGCAGCAGGGCCCGCAGGGATTCGAGGCCGCGGTGCAAGCGCATCCGACAGGTGCCTTCGGGAATGCCGAGCCGTCCCGCGACTTCGTGGGGCGGCACCTGCTGCACGAGGCAGGCTTCGACGACGAGGCGCTGCAACGGCGGCAGTTGCGCGATCGCCGCATGCAGTTCGCCGTGCAGTTCGGCCTGGGTCGCCGACTGGGCGGGCGACGGAGCCGCGGACGGCACGTCGTCCGAAGCGCGCGGCTGCTCGCGGCGCCGTTGCCGCCGTTCGTGCAGTCGTCGCACGTGCAGCGTCATGATGCCGACGAGCCACGGCACCAGCCGGCGCGTCGGATCGAACCGATCCGCCGACTCGATCGCCGCCAGGAACGTCGCCTGCAGGACGTCGTCGGCGTCCGGCCCGCGGCCGCACAGGCGTTCCGCGAGCCTCTGCAGTTCGGGTGCGGTGGCGTCGAACACCGCGCCGAGCGCGGCCGGATCGCCGGTCTGCCGCCAGGCCAGGAACAGCGTCTCGGGATCGGTTCGGGTCACGGGCGAGCATCCTCTTCCCACGCGCGGCCACATTCGTCACGTGGGGGACGCCCGGAATTCGCATCCATGCGGGGTGACGCATCGAGGACGCCCAGGGAAGAGGCGAGTCGGTGCCGCCTCGCGGGCCCGTCTCTCTCGCCAGCTCGCACTGGCCTCTGCACTCCGAATCCACGTGTCCCCGCCCGCCAGGGTGGCTCCGCACGTGCGGCCTCGAGGCGGCCCGACCACTCTCCGTCGATGCGTTCGGCGCCGCGACCGCTAAGCTCCGCGACCGCTTGAACCCGCGGCATCGCCTTCCGTCGTTCGTCTCCCTCGCGATCCTCGCCACCGCTGCCACGGCCCAGGAGCCGGGCAAGGGCGAGTTCGTCGGCTACCAGCAGGCGATCGGCGACAGCGGCGTGTCGTATGCGATGGTGCCGATCCCCGGGGGCACGTTCCGCATGGGGAGTCCGGCCGCCGAGAAGGACCGCAAGGACGACGAAGGACCGCAGGTCGAAGTGCAGGTGGCGCCGTTCTGGATGGGGAAGTGCGAGGTGACCTGGGCCGAGTACGACCTGTGGAACACCGACGCGTCGCGGCCGCAGAACAAGAAGCCCGATGGCGTGAGTCGCCCGACGCCGCCGTACATGGACATGACGTTCACCATGGGGCGCGACGGCCATCCCGCGATCTGCATGTCGCACGTGGCGGCGCGGCAATACTGCAAGTGGCTCAGCGAGAAGACCGGCAAGTACCACCGGCTGCCGACCGAGGCCGAGTGGGAATTCGCGTGCCGGGCAGGAACCACGACGGCGTGGTCGTTCGGGGACGACGCGAAGCTCGCCGGCGACTTCGCGACGTTCGCCGACAACAGTCCGCGCGTGCTCGAGCCTGGCGCACCGCCGACGCTGGCCTACGCCAAGGTCGGGCAGAAGAAGCCGAATGCGTTCGGCCTGCACGACATGCACGGCAACGTCGCCGAATGGGTCGCCGACACCTACCTCGTCGATGCCTTTGCCGAGGCCAACGGCAAGGCGCCGCGCGTCGATCCGTTCTTTCCGCCGCTCAAGGACGACCGCGGGCGGCCGGCGCGCTGGCCGCACGTCGCGCGCGGTGGTTCGTGGCGCGACCCGCTGCCGGCGCTGCGTTCGGCCGCCCGGCTGTCGTCGGAGCCGGCCTGGAACCAGCGCGACCCGCAGGTGCCCAAGAGCTGGTGGTACCTCACCGACGGCCAGCACATCGGTTTCCGCGTCGTGCGCCCGCTGCGCGAACCGACCGCCGAAGACAAGGCGCGCTTCGAAGGTCTCTGAGTTTCTCTCGTCCCGCTGTCCCTGCCCGCCCTCCGTCCCCATGACCACGTCCCGTCGTTCGTTCCTCTACACCGCGGCCGCTGCGGCGACCGCGACCAGTCTGCAGAACTCCTTGCTCGCCGGTCGCCTGCCGCAGCCCCAGGGCGGCAGCGAGATCAGGGTCGGTCTGGTCGGGTGCGGCGGCCGCGGCAGCGGCGCCATCGCGCAGGCACTGAGCACCAAGGGGCCGACGCGCCTCGTCGCGATCGCCGACATGTTCCAGGATCGGCTCGACGGGTGCCTCGACAGTCTCGGCGAGAACGGCGACTTCAAGAAGCGCACCGAGGTCGGCAAGGAACGCCGCTTCGTCGGTCCGGATGCGTTTCTCGGCGTGATGGCGTCGGACTGCGACATCGTGGTGGTGGCGACGCCGCCGCACTTCCGCCCGATGCACTTCGAAGCGGCAATCGCGGCGAAGAAGAACGTGTTCTTCGAGAAGCCGGTCGCGGTCGACGCGCCCGGTGTGCGCAAGGTCATCGCCGCCGCCGAGAAGGCCAAGGAACTCGGCCTCGCGGTGTGCAGCGGCCTGCAGCGTCACCACCAGAACGGCTACCTCGAGGCGATGAAGCGCATCCACGGCGGCGACCTCGGACGCCTCCTGTTCGCGCGCTGCTCGTGGAACCAGGGCGGCCTCTGGGTGCGCGAACGTCAGGCGGAGTGGAGCGACATGGAGTGGCAGCTGCGCAACTGGCTGTACTTCACGTGGCTGTCCGGCGACCACATCGTCGAGCAGCATGTGCACAACCTAGACGTGATCAACTGGGCGATGCAGGCGCATCCGACGCGCTGCCGCGGCATGGGCGGGCGTCAGGTGCGCACCGACCCGAAGTTCGGCCACATCTTCGACCACCACGCGATCCAGTACCAGTACGAGTCGGGCGCGTGGTGCTTCTCGGAGTGCCGTCAGATCGACGGCTGCGCCAACGACGTCAGCGAGCACGTCTACGGCACCGACGGCGAGGCCCACATGGATTCGGGCCGCTGGTCGATCACCGGCAAGAACGCCTGGTCGCACCAGGGGCCGAACAACGATCCGTACCAGACCGAGCACGACGACCTGTTCGCGGCGATCCGCGCCGGCAAGCCGTTCAACGAAGGGCAGATGGTCGCCGAGAGCACGCTGACCGCGATCATGGGCCGCATGGCGAGCTATTCCGGCAAGGTCGTCACCTGGGACGACGCGATGAAGAGCGACGAGAAGTGGGGGCCGGACAACTACGCATTCGGGCCGTTGCCGGTCGACCCGGTGCCGATGCCCGGTCAGAAGCGCGGCTGACCGTAACCGGGCCGCCGTCGGCCCCGCGCGTGCCTGGGAACCGTCCCGCGGTAGACTTCCGCGGCCCTGCCCGGTTTCGCCTCGTTCCATGCACGCACGCACCCTGTTCGTGACGACCCTGCTCGCCTTGGCGGCCGCCGCCGCTGCGCAGCAGTCTCCTTCCCCTTCCTCCGAGCGGGCCTCGGCCCCGTCCGCGCCGACGCGGCGGTTGTCGCTGCGATTCGCCGAGTTCGATCCGGCCCAAGGTGGACCGACGATCCCGGACTCGCTGCAGGCGCAGCCCCGCGACGGGGCGGACTACTTCCTGGTGCAATTGCCCGGGGTCACGGACGAGGGCAACAAGCAGGCGTTGCAGGCCCGCGGCCTCGAGCTGATGGACTACGTGCCGGCCGACGCGTGGATCGTGCGCGGCACCGCGGCCCAGGTCGCGCAGTGCGCCGCGGATGGAGTCGTCGTGTGGTCACAGCCACTGCACCCCGCGTTCCGCATCGAGCCCGAACTGCTCGTCGGTGCAGGTGACGAACGTCGCGTCGTCGTCGTCGGCTTCGCCGGGATCGCACCCGCCACGCTGCGCGAGCAGATCGCGGCCGTCGGTGGCGTGGTGCTCGAAGAACACGAACAGATCGGGCGCTGGCTCGTGGTCGTGTCGGCCAACCGCGCGCTGGTCGAGGCGATCGCGCACTGCCGCGACGTGCAGTGGATCGAGCCGGAGAGCATCGTCACCGAACGCAACGACAACATGACCTGGGCGGTGCAGACCAACAGCAACGGCAACCGCCGCCTGTGGACGCTGGGCCTGCACGGCGAGAACCAGGTGATCGGCCACCAGGACGGCGCGATCGCCACGGCGTCGTGCTTCTTCAGCGATCCGGTCAATCCGATCGGGCCCCTGCACCGCAAGATCGTCTACCGCTCGGGCAGCACGACGGCGAACTCGCACGGCACGCACACCGCCGGCATCTGTGCCGGCGACCAGCAGCCGGTCAACGGCTCGACCGCGGGCCGCGGCCTCGCCTATGCCGCGAAGATCGCGCACAGTGCCGACTACTCCGCCACGGTCTGGGCGGCTCGCGCCACCACGCACCGCGGCGTCGGCGCGCGCGTGTTCACCAACTCGTGGGGCAACGACGGCACGACGGCCTACAACTCGCACTGCAACGCGATCGACGCGTACCAGTGGACCAACGAGGACGACCTCGTGTTCTTCGCCGAGACCAACCTGTCGACGCTGAAGAACCCCGAGAACGCGAAGAACCTGGTCGCGGTCGGCAACGCGCAGAACGGTGCGTCCTACGCCAACAAGGGCGGCGGCGGCACCGGGCCCACGGCCGACGGCCGGCGCAAGCCCGACCTGTTCGCGCCCGGCTCGGCGATCGTCTCGGCGAGCACGGCGTCGTGCGGCACCGCGTCGTTGACCGGCACCAGCATGGCGTGCCCGTCGGCGACCGCCGCGGCGGCGCTCATCCGCCAGTACTTCCTGGACGGCTTCTACCCGAACGGTGCCAACGGCACCGGCACGCCGATCACGCCGACGGGCGCCTTGATGAAGGCCGTGCTGGTCAACTCGTGCGAGGACATGACCGGCGTCGCCGGCACGGTGCCGAACAACACCGAAGGCTGGGGCCACATCGTGCTCGACCGGTCGCTGTACTTCAGCGGCGACGCGGGCCGTCTGTGGGTTGCCGACGTGCGGCGGGCGGGCGGCCTCACCACCGGCCAGCAGCGCGAGTTCCTGGTGACCGTCGGCGGCGCCGCGACGCCGCTCGAAGTGACGATGGCGTTCACCGACTTCGCCGGCACCACGAACGCCGCCAACCCGGTCGTCAACGACCTGAACCTCGTGGTCATCGCCCCGAACGGCACGCAGTACCTCGGCAACGTGTGGACGTCGGGCGCTTCGAGCGTGGGCGGCACGGCCGATGCGATCAACAACCTCGAACGCGTGCGCATCGCCGCGCCGGCCGCCGGCACGTGGACGTTCCGCGTGGTCGGTGCGACCGTGCCGCAGGGGCCGTGTGGCTTCGCGCTGGCAGCGAATGGCAACATCACCGGTGGCTTCACCGTCGCGAGCGTCGCCAACTACGGCGCCGGCAAGCCGGGCATCCTCGGTGTGCCGGCCATCACCGGCAACGCGCCGGTGATCCCGTCGACGTGGACGCTCAGCGGCACGTTGACCGTGCCGAACGCGTTCGCGATCGTCGTGTTCGGCTCGTCGCAGGCGGCGATCCCGTTCGACGGCGGCACGGTGCTGGCGACCCCGGAGATCCTCGACGTCGTGGTCACGGGTGCGGGCCTCGGGCCGTGGAGCTATCCGGTGACGATCCCGGCCAGTGCGGCGCTCAACGGCGTGAGCACGTTCTGGCAGTTCTGGATGCCGAACGACGCGTCGGCCTCGGGTGACCACTGGGCCGCTTCGACCGGCCTGCAGATGACGATGGGCAACTGATACCCTGCCACCATGAGTCCCACGGTCGCTGCGTTCGTCGGGGCGTTGTTCGGTGGTGGTGTCGCCGCCGTGGTCGCGGGGTCGCTGCTCGCACCCCGCGGCGGCGACGAGGTCCGGCCGCAGGCCCCGGCCCCGGTCGAGACGGCGACGCCGGTGACGCCGGCGACGCCGCCGCGCGCCGAATCGGCGCCAACGGTCGTGGCGACGGGATCGCCGGCGTCCACGTCCCTGGACCAGCGACTGGCGGCGATCGAGGCGAAGCTCGAGTCGCTCGTCGCCGCCTCGGCCCGCACGCCGCTGTCGCCGAGCGGCGGCACCGCCGTCGTCGACGTGTCGTCGTTGCAGCAGGCGCTCGAGGAGGTCGAGCGCAGGAAGTTCGAGACCATGCCGGATGCGCAGCTGCGCGAACTGGCCTGGCGCGGCGGCGGCAAGGGTGGTGACGCGGCCGCGGCGTTGCGCGCCATCGACCTGCTGTTGGCCCGCGCGAAGTCACCGGAGGATCGCGCGGCGTTGCTGCACCAGAAGGCGGTGACGTGCCGCACCCTCGGTGGCGAAGCGGACCTGAACGAATCGCTGCGTTGCCTCGAGCAGGTCGTTGCCGAGAACGGCGTCGGCAGCCGGGCCGGCATCGACGCCGCGAACCAGATGGTCTGGACGATGTCGGCGCAGAAGAACCACGCCGGCGCGCTGCGCCAGGCGGAGTCGATCGTGGCGAACGCCGGCGCGAACCGTCAGCAGCGGTTGTGGGCGCGCTGGTCGATCGCGGTCGTCTCGGGCAGCGCCGGCGACTCGCTGCGCGAACGCAGCGAACTCGAAGCGCTGCAGCGCGACCTCGGCAACGACCCGGAGTACGAGAAGCTCGCCCAACTGGTGCGCGAGCGGCTCAACCCGACCAGGAAGTGAGCTCCGCCGCCGTTCACCATTGCAGGTGCACGGCGTTGGTCTGGCCCACGCCCGACGGCAGCGGCGGCGCCACGTAGACGACCTGGGTGTGCAGGAACCAGCCCGGCGGCAGCAAGCCGCCGAGCGGCGCCGCCGCGGTGAACGAACCCGAGGCATCCGCGAACAGCGGCCCGAGGATCACCGGTGCCGGCGACAGCAGCGTGCCGCCGAGCCAAGGCGTCGGCAGCAGCGGCAGGTCGAACAGCAGGAGCCCCGACGTGTTGGGCGGCATGCCGACGACGCGCACGGTCGACAGGGCTCCCGGCGTCGTCATGTCGGCGCCGCAGACCGACAGGAACGCGTTGCCGTTCGTCGCCAGCGGCACCTGCAGTTGGCACGGGGTGCACACGAACGCCTCGGCACGGAACACGTCGACGGCCGCCTCGACGATCGACGCCGGCGCCTGGTCGTTGGCGCGGAAGCGCACCTGTACGGTCGCGTTCGGCGTCACGAACTGGCCGATGCGGAACGACCGCGTCAGCCACTGGTTGTTGCCGCTCGCCGGCACGGTCTCGACGGTGGTCCAGTTGGTGCCGTCGTTGGTCACCTGCACCAGCAGCACGTCCTCGCTGGTGCTGCTGTAGAACCACCGCCGGTAGCTCACGGTGCCGTCGCTGCCGGTGAAGTCCAGCAGCGGGCTCACCAGGTCGGTCGGGCCACCGTCGACGTCGGCCGCGCCTGCAGTGCCTCCGGGCAGGCCGTTCTGCGTCACCTGGCACTTCGTCGCGACGGGGCCGGGTTCGGCGTCTTCCGACGGTGCTGCGGGGATCGTGCCGTTCACGGTGCCGTTCGGCGCCGCGACCTGCCAGGCACCGCTGGTCAGCGTCGGCCCGTTCGCGACCGTCCAGCCGCTGACGACGCCTTCGTTGTGGTCCAGGAGCACCGGCGTCGTGCCGATCGCCGCGATCAGCTCCAGGGTCGTTGCCGGAGCCGTCGACGGATGCGTGTAGGTCACCGCGTTCTGGCCGTTCGCGGCGAAGTAGACCCGCATCGAGTCGGCACAGTTGGCCATGGCCGGCAGCGTGCCGCGGTAGAGCCCGGGGCCGAGGTCGGCCATCACGATCGCCTGGAACGGCGCGCCGTTGGTCGAATACCACAGGCGTCCGGTGCCGGTCTGCGGCACCACGCCGCCCGTGCCGGTGGCGACGACGTCGAGCGTCAGCGGCGTTCCCGGCGGGTGCACGGTGGGCATGCCGCCGACCACGGTGAACTGGATGCCGAGCGGCGGTTGGTTGATCCAGACCTGCGTGCCCGTGCAACGCCCGAGCACCATGTCCTTCCAGCCGTCGCCGTTCACGTCGAACACCGCGACGTCGAACGTGCCGGACAGCATCGCGGTGGGAATGCCGCACACGGCGCCGCCCACCAGCTGCTCCTGCAGGGTGACGTTGGGGGCGTTGCCGAGGTTGCGGAAGATGTGCGCGCGCCGACCACAGCCCGCGATCTCGGGGTCGACGTCGGCGATGACGACGTCGTTCCAGCCGTCGTTGTCGAGGTCGACGATCCGGTTGTTGCCGGCGAACAGGTCGTCGGCGCCACCGCCCGTGTAGGTGAATGCGCTCGGCGGCCCGAACGTCGCCTGCCCGGCGACGACACCCGTGTGCAGCTGG
>JAEUHV010000553.1 GCA_016794485.1 Planctomycetota bacterium | reverse complement strand
GGTCGGTGCGGCGTGGGAACTCACCCGACTGACCGATCGTGTGCGCGAACGGGTGCGTTCGGTGCTCGCGCCGAACGCGGTCGTGGTCGACGACGTCGTCTGGTCGGATCGCGGCGACATCGCCGACTTCCGTGGCTTCCGGGTGCCCGCGGACGGGGCCGAACGCGACCGCGACGCGGACGACCTGCCCGTCGTCGAGCTCGTGCACGCGATGCAGTGGCTGCTGCGCCAGCACCAGGCCTTGTCCGCCGACGACCTCGCCCGCGAGACCGCGCGCTGCTTCGGCATCACGCGGCTCGGCACCGTGGTGAAGGACGTGATGGCCGAGGCCCTCGAGCGTCTGCTCGCCACGGCGGTGGCGGTGCGCGACGGCGACGTCGTGCGATTGGCCGAGCCCCGCTAGCCGCCGAGGTCGACCACGAGCTCGGCCGGGAAGCACAACCGTGGGTCGCCGCGTTCGGCCAGCGTCTGCACCATCGTCGCCAGGTTCCCGTGCGGCGTCTGCGCCGGACGATCCTTGCCGTTCACGCGGACGGTCACGGCACGGCCGAGGTCGACCATGGCGGCATCGACACGCACGTGCACGCGGCCCTGCGTCGCCGGCAGCCGCGTGCCCGGCTTGTCCGCAGCTTCGAGCTCGGCAGTGAGCTCCAGCGCGTTGCCGCGCAGCGTCGCCGTGAGGTGCAGCGGCATCGTCGCGGGCACCGCCGCGAGCGCGAGCCAGCCGTTCTGCACGGCCACACGCGAATGGAACGGCCGCACCGTCCACACGATCCGGTCCGGGCGCGCATTGCGCACCTTGGTCGCGAGCCACTGCGGGCAGGGCCGGTAGTCGATGCCGTGGCCGCGGCCGGACTGCACGTTCACGACGAAGTCGTAGCCGCCTGGATCCGCAGCGTGCAGTTCGGCGAGCCGATCGCCCATGCGGCGCGCCAGCCCGACCCGGTCGAACATCGTGTCCCGTTCGCCGATGTCGATCCGCAACGCGACGTTGCGCATGTCCTGCGGCGGCGACGTGTCGAGCGGTTCGGCCGCAGCCATGGCACCGCACGCGGCGAAGCGGTCGGGACGGTTGCCGGCGAAGCGGATCGCGCCGTAGCCGCCTTCACTGATGCCCATCAGGTAGACACGGTCGGGATCGACCTCGCGGAACAGGATCGCTTCACGGATCACGTCGTCGAATGCGATCTGGTTGTGGTCGAACCACCAGCGGCCCTGGCGGTCGTCGGCCATGCGCGGGATGAAGTAGAGGCCGGGCGCCGGATAGATGCGTGCCCACAGCGTCTTCTGCGCCTGCCACTCGCGGTCGTTGACGTCCCACGCGTGCGGCCCCGTCGCCTCGGCGTTGCCGCCGCCGCCGTGCAGGCAGACGAACAGCGGCCAGCCGCCGGCCGGTTTGTCGCCTTTCGCCAGCAAGACGTACGGGAACGTGAACGAGCCGACCTTGCGTTCGTGCGGCTGCAGCGCCTGCTCGGCGTTCGTGGTCACCGGCGGCAGCGTTTCGGCGCCGAGTGCGCGTTCGCCGTCGCGGCACGCGGCGACCAGGTCTGGCAGCCAGCGAGCCACCGCGGCGGCGTCGAGGGCGATGTCGGCGCCGGGGGCCGGGCCGCGCTCGGCCGGTGGCGTCGCGAACCAGGTGCGGATCGCCGCGAGGTGCGGGTCCTGGGCGGCGAGCGGAGCGAGGGCGAGCGACAGGACGAACGTGGCGACGGGCGCGCGTGGCATCGTGCGCACGCTATCGCCTCACGTGTGGGCAGCCAGCGCCGCGTGCAGGTGGTCGACGAGCCGATCGAGGTCGGGCTGGTCGAACAACAACGTCGCCGGCAGCGTGAGCCCGGTCAGCCGTTCGAGCCGGTCCTTGGCGTCGACCGCCAGCAACGAGTCGAGGCCGAAGTCGCGGAACAACCGCGTGCTGGTTAGCTGGTCTCCGTCGTTGAAGCCGAGCACCTTGGCCACCTGGGTCTGGACCGCGCGGTACAGGGCCGAACGACGCTGTTCGCGCGGCAACTCGCGCAGGTCGAGTCGCGGTTCCCGGTCGGCCAAGGCGGCGGACTTGCCGGCCACGGCGGCGAACAGCCGTGGCGTCGGCGTCCGTTGCGTCGCCAGCCATTCCGGCCAGCGGATCGGCAACACGGCGCAGTCCTGCGCGGCGGCGCGCTGCTGCACGAGGAACCGCGCTGCGGCCGCCGGTGCCAGCGCGCCGATGCCGGCCTGCCGCAGGCGGGTGCGCAGCCGATCGTCCATGCGTGCGGCCATGCCGGCCTCGGCCCACGGCCCGAACGCGATCGCGGTCGCCGGGCGGCCGCGCGCGCGCCGCCAGGCCGCGAAGGCGTCGAGGAACGAGTTGGCCGCGGCGTACGCCGCCTGGCCGGCATTGCCGAACGTGCCCGCCATGGACGTGGTCAGCACGAAGCAGTCGAGCGGCTCTTCGGCCAGCAGTTCGTCGAGCAGCAGGGCCCCGTCGACCTTGGGCGCCAGCACCGCCGCCGCGCGCGCCGGTTCGAGTGTGGTCAGCGTCGCGTCGTCGAGCACGCCCGCGGCGTGCACCACTCCTTGGAACGGCGGCATCGACGCGCGGGCGGTGCGCAGGGCCGTGTGCAACGACGTGCGGTCGGCGACGTCGCCGCGCAACGCCTGCACGGCGGCGCCACGGTCGCGCAGTTCGTCGAGGGCCGCCGCCGCCACTTCACCGCGCGCGAGCAGCACGAGGTTGCGCGCGCCGGCGTGCACCAGTTCGCGAGCGACCGCCAACGCGACCGCGCCGCTGCCGCCGGTGACGAGCCACGAACGGTCGGGCCGCAAGGCCTCGCCCCGTGCCCGCGGCAGGGTCACGACGACCTTGCCGACGTGGAGGCCGCGGGCCAGGTGGTCGAACGCGCTGCGCAGGTGCGCCACGGGCACCACGGTCGTCGTCGGCGGCCGCAGCGTTCCATCGGCGAGTGCCTGCGCGACCCGGGTGTGCAGGCGGGACAACAGGCTCGGGTCGCGGCGTGCCTCGGCGCCGAGTTCGAAGGCGAAGAAGCGGACGTCGGGCCGTGCCGCGGCGACCTGTTCGGCGGTCCAGACGCCGAGCTTGCCGAGTTCGACGAACCGCCCGTCCTTGGCCAGCACGTCGAGGCTGCGCGGGATCACGTCGCCCGCGAGCGTGTTCAGCACGACGTCGACACCGCGTCCGCCCGTGGCCGCGCGCACCGCAGCCCGGAAGTCGTCGCCACGCGAGTCGCCCACCACTTCGGCGCCGAGGCTGCGCACGAACGCCCGCTTGGCCGCACTCGCGGTCGCGAGCACGCGGCAGCCCGCTGCCTGCAGCAGTGCGATCGCGGCCTGGCCGACACCGCCGGCGGCGGCGTGCACCAGCACGGTCTCGCCGCGGCGCACCGCGGCGAGGTCGAACAGCCCGTACAGCACGGTGGAGCCGACGACGGGGGTGCCCGCGGCGGCCAACGGATCGATGCCGGGCGGCACGACGAACGCGAGTGACGCCGGCAGCGTGACGTGGCTGGCGAGGCAGCCGTAGGCCTGCACCACCACGGTGTCGCCGACGGCGATGCCGGTGACCCGTTCGCCGCGCGCGAGCACCACGCCGGTGCCTTCGAGACCGAGCGGCTGTTGCGCCGGTGTGTCGATGCCCTGTTCGACGGCGAATGCGCGCAGCATGCCGCGGGCGTGCAGCACGTCCTTGAAGTTCAACGCCGTTGCGTGCAGTTCGACCTCGATCTCGTCCGCGGCGGGTGCGCGGCGTGCCATCGGCAGGCAGGCGAGGTTCTCGAACGAGCCGTAGCCGCGCAGCCGCACGTGGAACGGAGTCGTCGGCAGCGACAGCTGGTCGGTTGCTGCGGCGCCGCGTTGCAGCCGGCGCACCCGGCGGGCGCCACCGCGGAGCGCGAGTTCGGGCTCGTCGAGCGTCGTGCGCAGTTCGGCGAGGATCGCGGCCGCGTGCGTCGTGGTGGCCTCGGGCGGCAATGCGGGATCGAGATCGACCAGGAACGGCCGCAGCGCCGGTTGTTCGAGGGCGAGCGTGCGCACGAAGCCGTGCAGCAGGGCGGCGACCGGGGCCGGTCCGGCGACGTTCGGGCCGGCGTCGAAGGTGCCGTGCGTGACGAAGCCAAGGCGTGGGGGCGGCGTGGTCGCGGCCATCGCCCGGACCACCGCCAGCGCGTGCGCGAACGTGGGCGCCGGCGGTTCCCCCGGGTCGGTCGCGGCGACCAGCACGAGATCGACGCGGCGGCTCGCCAGCAGATCCGCCAGTCCGTTGCACGTCGTCACCGTCGCAGCGCCCGTGGGCAGTGCCTGTGCGACCGCGTCGACGAGGGCCGCCGTGCCCAGCAAAGCGGTGTGGACAGGCAGTGGCGCGGGGCCGGCCGCGGGGGCTGCGTCCCACGCGAAGTGGTGCAGGTGTTCGCGCAGCGAGTTGCCGGCGAGGGCCTCGGCATCGGCCGGAACGAGTTGCAGGCCGCGCAGCGTCGCGATGGCGCGGCCATCGTCCGCGGTGAGAGCGAGGTCGCACACGATGCTGTTGGCGCCGTGCGTGCGCAGCTGCAGGTGGCATTGGGCGGCCACGGCCGAACGCTGGAACACGACGAGTTCCTCGATGCCGAACGGCAGCCACGCACGGCGTTCGTCGGTGAGCAGTGCCAGGCTGGCCTGCAGGCAGCCGTCGAGCAGGACCGGGTGCATCACGTACGCATTCGCTGCGGCGGCCAGGTCGGGCGCCAGCCGCACGCTGGCGCGCACGCCGTTCGGGCCGCGGCGCAGCGCCTGCACACAGCGGAACGCGGGGCCGTAGGCGAGACGCAGTGCCGCGGCGTGCGAGTAGAGCCGTTCCACCGGCATCGGTTCGCTGCAGTCGTCGCCGTCGTCGCGCCGGACGCGACCCGGACCATCGCCGTTCCATGGACCGCTGCTGCCGTCGAGATGGGCCCGGAAGGTGCCGTCGTCGTCGCGCCCGCGCAGCGCCACGCGGGCCCGACCGTCGGGTTCCTGCGTGCGCAGCAGCTCGAGCACGGTCGGTTCCGTCGACAACGGACGTCCCGCGCGCAAGGCGATGCCGGACAGCGAGACGGGCAAGGGCGTGCCCGCGGCGACTTCTGCGGCCAGGGCCAGCTCGCACATCGCCGCGCCGGGCAGCAGCACGCGGTCGAACACGACGTGGTCGGCGAGCCACGGCAGGGCCTCGAGCGCGATCGATCCCTGGTGCAGGCTCTGGCCTGCGGCGAGCAGCGAAGAATCGATGCGCCGGCCGAGCAACGGATGCGAGCCTGCATCCGGACGCGGGCCCGCCGGGTGCCTGGCGCCGCGGCGGTCCAGCCAGAAGCGTTCGCGCTGGAACGGGTAGCCGGGCAGGTCCGCGCACGCAGGTCCGCGGCGGTGGTTGGCGGCGGCGAGGTCGACCGTGACTCCGGCGACCCAGGCATCCGCCAATGCGGTGAGCAGGCCGGCGCGGCCGGCGCGGCCTGGCCGCTGTGCGGGCAGCACGCGCACGGTGCGGCGGGCGACGTCGCGCGCGAGCACGGTGAGCATCGGCGCGGGGCCGAGTTCGAACCAGACGCGGCAAGGACCCTGCGCCAGCAATTGCAGGCCCGCCAGGAAGTCGACCGGTTCGCGCACCTGCGCGCGCCAGTGTGCGGCGGTGGCGAGCTCCGGCCCGGCGAACGTGCCACGCTTGCAGTCGAGGAACGTGCGTTCCGGTGGCCGCAGCCTCGTGCCGGCGACCATGGCCGCGAACGCGTCGAGCATCGGCTCGGTGTGCGCGGTGTGGAACGCATGGCTCACCGGCAACGCCCGGGTCGGCACCCCGGCCGCCTCCAGATCCTGCTGCAACGCGCGCAGCACGGCGCGGTCGCCGCCGACGGCGAAGTTGGCGAGGCCGTTGCGCACGGCGATCGCGGCACCCGGATGCGCCGTGAGGATCGCCTGCCACCGTTCGAGCGGCCCCAGCACGACGAGCAGTCCGCCGGTCGTGCAACGTTCGACCATGAGGCGACCGCGAGCCGCGCACAGGCGCAGCGCGTCGCTGCCGTCCATCACGCCGGCCGCGACCGCGGCCGGGAAGTCACCGATGCTGTGCCCGAGCACCTGCTCCGGCGCGACGCCGACCGAACGGAAGGTCGCCAGCAGCGCCAGTTCGTAGGCACACAGGACCGGTTGCGTGACGTCGGTGCGGTCGAGCAGGTCCGTGCGCGCGCCCCACATCAGTTCGGGCAACGATGCCGGCAGCACGTCGGCGAGCCGTTCGTTCGCGGCGTCGAGCGCATCGCGGAACGCCGGTTCCTGCTCGTACAGCTCGCGTCCCATGCCGGGTCGCTGCGCCCCCTGGCCGGGAAACAGGAAGGCGATCGGCGGAGCGGGTGCCGCGGCCTGGCCGACGGCGGTGGCCGCCCCGTCGTCACCTGCGGCGAAGCGATGCAGCGCGTCGACCAGTTCGCCGCGCTCGCGGGCGACGAACGCCGCGCGTTGGCTCCACGCCCCGCGTCCGACGGCGGCGGCGTGGCACCACGCGGCCAGGTCGACGGCGCGGTGCTCCAGGGCCGCGGCGTGCCGGTCCGCGAGGGCCCGCAGCGCTTCGGCCGTGGCCGCCTGCAGGCCGAGCAGGAACGGGCCGTTCGTCGGCGGCGCGGGCCGGCATGCCGCGACCACCTGCGGTGCCGACGCCAGCACGACGTGCGCGTTGGTGCCCGAGAAGCCGAATGAACTGACGCCGGCGAACAACTCGCGGTCCGGTGGCAGCGGCATCGGCTCGGTCACCACCCTGGTGATGCTGCGGGCCCAGTCGATGTGCGGGTTGCCGGTGCGGAAGTGCAGGTTCTTCGGCAGCGTGCGGGCCTGCAGCGCCAGCACGACCTTCAGCAGTCCCGAGATGCCGGCGGCCGACTCGAGGTGGCCGATGTTGGTCTTCACCGAGCCGATCGGCAGTGGCCGCGACCTGCCCGCGAACGCGGCGTCGAGCGCGCCGACTTCGATCGGGTCGCCGAGCGCCGTTCCGGTGCCGTGCGCCTCGACGTAGTCGATCGCGTCGATGCCGACGCCGGCGTCGGCCAGCGCGCTCCGGATCACCGCCGTCTGGGCCGGACCGTGTGGCACGGTCAGGCCGCCGCTGCGTCCGTCCTGGTTGATCGCGGTGCCGCGCACGACCGCGAGCACGCGGTCGCCGGCGGCCACCGCGTCGGCGAGGCGCTTCAGCACGACCATGCCACAGCCTTCGCCGCGGCCGTAGCCGTTGGCGCTGGCGTCGAACGTCTTGCACCGGCCGTCGGGCGACAGCATGCGCGCGCGGCACAACCCCGACATCGTGACCGGGTCGTAGATGGTGTTCACGCCGCCGGCCAGCGCCACGTCGCACTCGCCGGCCCGCAGGGCCCGTACCGCGACGTGCACCGCGACCAACGAACCCGAGCACGCAGTGTCGAGCGCGTAGCACGGCCCCTGGAAGCCGAACGTGTAGGCGATGCGGCCCGCGGCGGTGCTGATCTCGTTGCCGGTGGCCTGGTAGGCGGTGGCTTCGGCGGCGGTGCGGTTCGATTGCGAATCGAAGTACGCACTGGCGCGCATGCCGACGTAGACGCCGACCCGATCGCCCGGCAGCGACGCCGGCTCGAGGTTCGCGTGTTCGAACGCGTGCAGGCTCGTCTCCAGCAGCAACCGTTGCTGCGGGTCGAGGATCACCGCCTCGCGCGGGCTGATGCCGAAGCAGGCGGCATCGAAGCGGTCGATGTGCTCGAGCAGGGCCGCCTCGCGCACGTAGAGCTTGCCCGCGGCATTCGGGTCCGGGTCGTAGTACTCGTCGACGTCGAAGCGATCGCGCGGGATCGGCGCGACCGCGTCGCGCCCCTGCGTGAGCAGCCGCTGGAACTCGTCGAGGCTCTCGCCGCCGGGGAATCGGCAGGCTGCCCCGACGATCGCGATCGGTTCGTGGGCGGGTCCTGCGGCCGGATCCTGGCGCGCCGGCACCGGTGCGGTGCCGAGGCCCAGCCGCGCGAGCAGATGGTCGACGAGCGCCAACGGCGTCGGTTGGTCGAACAGCAGCGTCGACCGCAGTTCGAGGTCGAGGTCGTGCGCGAGTTCGCCGCGGAAGTCCACCGCGCGCAGCGAATCGAGGCCGAGTTCGGTCCACGGTCCGTGCGGATCGACGGCGTCGGCCGACTCGAGCTGCAGGAACCACGCCCCGCGCGTGCGCACGTGCGCCAGCAGCGCCGCGGCCCGGCTCGCCGGCGCCAAGGCCGCCAGCTGCGCGCGCAGGGCCCCGGGCAGGCCGCGATCGGGACCGCTCATGCCGGCTGCCAGTTCACCAGCGCGATCGTCACGCGCGCCTCGCATTCGCCGCCGGCCGCGGTCGTGCACACTGCGTGCGTGTTCAGCAGCAACATCCGTCGCTGCGGCCGCGGGCGCACTTCGACGATCGAGAAGTAGCCTTGGAACGGTCCGGCGCGCATCGGCCGCGCGAACCGCGCGTGGTACTCGCCGATCAGCACGTCGGGCAACTGCGCGCGGAAGAAGTCGTCGAGCGTCCAGTGGGCCAGTTCGGGCACGAGCCGCCGCCGCACCGCTTCGGCGAGGCCGAGGTACAGCATCTGGTTGTAGGTGATGTTGAACTCGACGGCGTTGAAGTGTCCGGTCGGTGCTATGTAGCACGGATCGCCGATGAAGCACTCGTTCGCGAAGCGCACCCACGACGTGGGATCGCCGGTGCGCGGCGAATGGCCGTTCCCGGATTGGGTCAACACCGTGCGCGTCACGTAGCGGCAGTCGGGCTTGTACGGCGCCAGCACGCGCGCATGCAGCGCGTCGCCGAGCGGTTCGCCGGGGGCAGGATGGGGCATGGCGGTCATGGTTGCTTCTCTCCGGTCACCGGCAAGCCGGGGTAGAACGGCGTGCCGTCGTACACCCCGATCCGGTAGCTGCGGCTCGGCTGGCCGTGCAGCTGGCCGGTCGCGCGGTGCATCACCTGGCGGTTGTCCCACAGCATCAGCACGCCCGGGGCCCAGGTCGCCTGGTGCACGCGTTCGGGCTGTTCGAGGAATGCGAACAGCTCGCGCAGCAGGGCCTGGCTGCGTTCGTGCGGCATGCCGTCGATGCGCAGCGTGAAGCCGCTCGACACGTAGACCGCCTGCCGCTCGCGCAGCGGGTGGTCGATGATCGTCGGATGCAGGCAGCCCGGGGCCTCGCGGTGGAACTCCTCCATCAGCTCGGCGATGCCCTTGTCGACGTCGTGCGGCTGGACCTTGTAGTAGTAGACGGCGTCCTGGAAGCAGCGCGTGCCGGCGATCGCTTCGCGCAGGTGGGGCGGCAGGTCGCGCAGGGCCGCGACCATGTCGACGAACAACGTGCCGCGCGCGCCGCCCGACGGCACGATCTTCGGCATCACGAAGGTCAGCGGCAGCGGCTCGGGGAAGAACTGGTAGTCCGAGTGCCACATGCGCCCGGTGCCGGCGACGCCGACCTTGGCGCCGTCCATCGGCACGTTGTTGCTGACGAAGATCTCGGGGTGGCGTGGGTGGTGGTAGTGGCTCTGGAAGTAGCGCTGCGGCACCCCGAACTTGCGCGCCATCGCCACGTAGTCCGCGTCGTCGAGGTCGACGCCATGGAACACGAGCAGCTTGTGGTCGTAGACCGCCTCCTTGAGGCGCGCGACATCGGTCGGCGACAAGCGGTGCAGGTCGACGTCGGTGACGTCGGCGCCGAGGTTGGGGCGAGCAGCGATCTTCATGGCGAGGCAGGCGGCATCGGCTATGGCGTCGGAGTTCCGACGGCGAACGACGATGCAACGACGGGTTCCGGGAGGGCGAGCGTGGATTCCTTCCGGGCCGGGCATGCTAGCGGCGTCGGCGACACCGTGCAGACCCGGGGCTGGATTCCACGCTGCCGCGAATGCAAAGGGGGTGCCGCGAACGTCGGTTGCGCCGCCATCGCCGATGCGGTCACTTGGCCGTGCGATGGGCGAACCCGACACCTTCCCCGCGATCCTCGACCACCAGGCCGCGCGCCGGCCCCAGTCGGTCGCCATCGTCGACGGCGACGAGAAGGTCACCTACGGCGAACTCGCCGAACGCGCCGCGGCGATCGGCGCCGCCCTGCGCGGCCACGGCGTGCCGAAGGGCGCTCGCATCGGGATCCTCGACCACGACAGTGCGCGCACGTTCGAACTGGTGTTCGGCATCGCGGCTGCCGGCGCGGTCACGCTCGGCCTCAACTGGCGCCTCGCCGCCGCCGAACTCGCGTTCCAGATCGAGGACGCCGAATGCGGGTTGTTGTTCGTCGGCCCCGAACTGTTCGGCAAGGCGCGCGAAGTGCAGGCGCTGTGTCCGCGTCTGCGCGTGGTCGTCGCACGCGGCACCGATCCGGCCTGGCCGACGTTGCCCGACTGGCTCGCCCGCGCACCCGCCGCGCTCGGCCCGGCCCCGGGTGTTTGCCGCGAGGACGTCGCCGTGCAGATGTACACCTCGGGCACGACCGGCAAGCCGAAGGGTGTCATGCTCGCGCACCGGTCGTTCGTCGCGGTGGTGGCGTCGATGCGCGCCGTCGGCGACCCGTGGATCGGCTGGTCGCCGCAGGACGTGAGCCTGGTCGGCATCCCGAGCTTCCACATCGGCGGGATGTGGTGGGCGATGACCGGCTTCAACGCCGGCGCCACGAACGTCGTCGTGCCGGTGTTCGCCGGTTGGCGCGTGCTGGCGGCGATCGCGCGGCATCGCGTCACGAAGGCGTGCATGGTGCCGGCGATGATCCAGCTGTGCCTGTCGGAACCCGACTGCGCACGCACCGACTTCTCGTCGCTGCGCACGATCGTCTACGGCGGCTCGCCGATCCCGCGGCCGAACCTCGAGGCCGCGCTGCGCACGTTCGGCTGCGGCTTCGCGCAGATCTACGGGCTCACCGAGACCGGCAACACGGCGGTGTGCCTGCGGCCCGCCGACCACGCGCGGCCCGAACTGCTCGAGGCGGCGGGCAGGCCGTACCCGGGGGTGCACGTGAAGATCGTCGACGGCGACGGCAAGGAGCTGCCGGCGCGCGCGGTCGGCGAGATCTGCATCCGTTCGCCGGCGAACATGCTCGGCTACTGGAAGCGGCCCGAAGCGAACGCGGCGACGTTGCGCGACGGCTACGTGCACACCGGCGACGCGGGGTTCCTCGACGAGGAGGGCTACGTGCACGTGTGCGATCGGCTGAAGGACATGATCTGCACGGCGGGCGAGAACGTGTACCCGGCGGAGATCGAGAGCGTGCTGTGCGCGCATCCGGCGGTCGCGGAGGTCGCGGTGGTCGGCGTGCCCGACGATCGCTGGGGCGAGCTGTGCAAGGCGATCGTGGTGGTGCGCGCCGGGGTGGTGGCGAGTGCGGCGGTGGCGGCGGAGATCCTGCAGTTCGCGCGCGGCAAACTGGCGGACTTCAAGGTGCCGCGCAGTGTGGACTTCGCCGCGGCGTTGCCGCGGACGCCGAGCGGCAAGATCCAGAAGCACGTCTTGCGGGAGCCGTTCTGGGTGGGCAGGTCGCGGCGGGTGAATTGAGTGTGGCGAGGTCCATGTCGTGACGCTCGTGGCTCCCCTTCCGCGCGCGTCGGCGTGCGGCCCCGTTGAAGCCCACTACTTCGCCGGCGGAGCGACCCTGCCGACCCGTTCGCGCCACTGCGCGTAGTCGTCGCGCCCTTCCAGCGCTTCGAAGCCCTTCGTCGGCAGTTGCCGCGCCGTGAGCCCACGCTGCTCCGCGACCCCGAGCTGCACCATCGCCTCGTCGAGCAGGGCCGGGTTCGTCTTGCCGTCGAAATGCCAGGAACGCAGCAGGAAGTCCGCCACGCGCAGCGGCCGCGTCGGGTCCTTGCTGGGCACCGCGGCGAGTTCGCGCGCGGTCGCGGCCAGCCCGGCCGGGTCCTGCTTGATCGAATGGCAATAGCCGATCATCTCGAGGTGCTTGCCGAAGAAATCCAGCGCCATCCCGCTCTGCGGCGCGCGTTCGAGCGCGGCACCGGTGATCGCCTTCGCCTGTTGGAACGTCGCGAGCGCTTCGTCGGTGCGATTCTGGTTGTGCAGCCAGCGCCCGAGGTTGTGCGTCGAACCGCCGAGCCGCACCCGGAACTCGAGCACGTCGGGGAACTCGCGCGCCGCCCGTTCGCGCGCCGCCAGCGCCGCGCGCAACGCCGCCTCGGCCGCTGGGTCCTTGCGGTTGACGT
>JAEUHV010000528.1 GCA_016794485.1 Planctomycetota bacterium | reverse complement strand
CTCACGTCGACCGTCGCGTGGCAGTATGGCGTGCGCAACGACCTGCAACTCGGCGTCGCGTTGCCGCACGTCGTCGACGAAGCCGAGGCCGCGGGCGTCGACGCCACCGCCTCCGGCATCGGCGACCTCGAACTGCTGGCGAAGTGGCGCTGCCACCGCTGGGACGCGCCGCGTGTTTCCATCAACTCGTCGCTGATCGCCGCCGTGACCTTGCCGACCGGCGACGACGACCGCGTCGAGCACGGCCTCGAACTCGATCCCGAACACCAGCCGGGCAGCGGCAGCGTCGATCCGGCGTTCGGCGCCGCGATCACGCCAGAGCCCGGCCGCTGGCGTTTCAACGCGGCGATCCTGCACCAGCTGCGCACCGACCTCGACGACGACGGCGATCGCCCGGGCAGCGCATGGTTCGGCGAACTCGCGGTCGGCAACCGCTTCTGGCTCGAGCCGTACCCGGGACCGTTCATGCGGCTCGACGTGTTCGTGCACTGGTACGACGAAGCGCGCGACCGTGCCGACGGCCAGTCGATCGCCGACAGCGGCGGCGAACGGATCGCGGTCGGAGCCACGTGGGCGTTCCGGCCGCGGCCGTCGCTCGATTTCCAGGTCTCCGGTGAGGTCCCCGTGTGGCGCGACGCCAACGGCACGCAGCTCGACGACGACTGGTCGGTGCAGTTCGCGTTCGGCCACCGCTTCTGAAGGCTTCGATCCCCATGAAACGACCGATCCTCTCCGTGCTCCTCCCGGCCATCGCGGCGACCGCTTGCCTGGCTCCCGGTGTCGAACTCGTGCCGGCGCCGGGCGACTTCGCGTTCCTCGAGATCCAGCTGCAGGGTTGAACCTGAAACGAGGAACTGCTGGGCATGCAGCAGTTCTTCGAGAGCCGGTTCGGCTCCACCCCGCAGATCGACCTCGACCGCCAGCTCTGTCGCGTGCGCCTCGAACGGCCGTTGCCGCTCGATCTGCGCGCGATCGCCACCGAGGGCATCCTCAAGAACAACATGGGCCTCGGCGGCCTCCAGGTCCGGGTTCGGGCGGTTCTCGCCGACGGAAAGGCCACGTTCGAGGGCACCGCGCAGCAGATTTCCGTGCAGGGTGGTCCGGCGCGCACGACGCAGCCGTGGCTGTGGCTCGACGCCAAGGAGTTCGGGCTCGGAACCGCCGATGCCGTGGCGTTCGTGTGCGAGTCGTCCGCACCGGTGCGCACCGACGGCATCGGGAATACCCACTAGCGGATCGTGCGCCTTGACGTGCAGTCTCGCGTCAGCGCGGCGTGCATCCTGCGGTGCAGATTCCGGAAGCCGGGGCGTAGGGCAAAGCCCCCATCCAGTCGTGGTGCGGGCTTTCCGAATCGTGATGCACACCCGAGATGAATGCGACCGCGAGCAAGACCGAACACATCGTCCGCATCCAGGATCTGCTCGATCGTTGGCGAGAGTTGGGCAGCCTTCGCCTCGCCTGCGGCGTCGAGTTGATCGGCCGCGTGCCCGACGAAGACGTCTGGCTGCATGCCATGTTCCCGCCGCTCGACGCCGCCGCGATCGGCGTGCTGCAACGGAAGATCGGCGTGCCGCTGCCGACCTCGCTGCGGGTGTTCTACCGCTGCTGCGGTGGGCTCTCGCTGTTCTGCGGCATGTTCGAGATGTTCGGCCGCTACGACGGACCGTCGGGGGCTCCGTCGCCGAAGGACATCGTGCGATCCAACCACCAGCTCGACGTGCTGGGCTGGATGCCGCCGGGGGCCGTCGCGTTCGCGCAGAACAGCTGGGACATGTCGGTGCACGTGGCCGGCATGTGCGCCGATCGCGACGAGGTGGTCCGCTGCGACTGGCGCACCGGAGCCGTGATCGAGCGCCACCCGAACGTGCTCGCGTGCATCGATGCGCGCTTGCACCGCATCGACGCGATGCAGGCGAGCGTCTCGAGCCGTGGCTAGCCGAGCATGCGCTTCGCGCGCAGGCCGGTGACGAGCAGCAGGGCGCCGAGCAGGATGAACAGCCCGGCGACGATGTAGACCAACAGGAACTGGTTCCAGATCAGCAGCAGGCCGAATGCGATCGAGCCGCCGCCGAGCACGAACAGCAAGGTCGGCAGTTGGGTGGGGAGCTGCGGCATGCCGGGCATGCCGCCCTTGAGCTTGAAGTCCATCAGCGGAGGGATTTGCTGTAGATGCGGTAGCGACGCCAGGGGCGGAAGCCCATCGTCTCGAGCGGACCGAGCATGGCGCGATTGTCTTCCAGGATCCAGCTCGCCTCGCAGGCGTGGAAACCGACCGATTCGCCGTCGGTCATCACGCGGTGCATCAACAGCATGTCGATGCCCTTGCTGCGGTATTCCGGCAACACGCCGAGTGTCAGCACGCGCAGCACGTGGGTCGCCTTCAGGGCCGACAGGAACTTCCACCAGCCGAACGGGAACAGCCGGCCGTTGCAGGCCTTCGTGGCGACGTTCACGTCGGGCAGCGCCACCGCGAAGGCGATCGGTTCGCCGGCGACTTCGGCGATGTGCAGCAGGGCCGGGTTCGCGACCTTCTTCAGGTCGCGCGCCTGCGCCAGGAACTCGTCGCGCGGCATCGGCACGAAGCCCCAGTTCTTCTCCCAGATCTTCTCGTAGAGGCGCCAGAGCACTTCGCACTCGCGGTCGAACGCGCGCATGTCGAGCCGCCGCACCGTGGCCGACGAGCGGCGTGCGAGGTGGTCGACGAGTTTGCCGATGCGGGGCTTGTCGAGCCCGTCGCTGGTGCCCCAGAGCGCCAGCAGGTCCTTCGCCTTCGCCAGTCCGGTGGCCTCGAGCCAGCCGGCGTAGCTCGGCGGATTGTGCGGCATCATCAGGATCGGGGGGCCTGGCTGGCCTTCGACGAGGAGGCCGCAGCGGTTGTTGGTGGACAGGTCGACCGGACCGCGCAGTTCGTCGGCGCCGCGGGCTCGGCACCAGGCCGCGGCATGGTCGACCAGGGCCTGTGTCGTGGCGCCGTCGATCGCCTCGAAATGGCCGAAGAACCCGACCCGATCGCCGTGGAACTCGTCGTGCACGCGGTCGCGAGTCGTGCTGATGCGGCCGACGCACCTGCCGTCGACGAACGCCGCGAACAACCCGACGTCGGCGTGGCGGAAGAACGGGTTCTTGCGTGGGTCCAGCTGCCAGGCTTCGGCGGATGCCATCGGCGGAACGAAGTTCGGGTCGTTCCGATAGAAACCACGCTGCAGCTCGAGGAACCGAGCCGGGTGCGCGAATGGACGGATCTCGAGGCGCTGGCGCGGCCCTTTCTCGGGAGCGGTCATCTTGCTAGACCTTAGGCGATGCATCCGGGTGCTGCCACGAACCTGTGCCGCCGAGCGGTCCTTCCCCTGCTGGCCGTGGCCGCAGGTTGTGCTTCGACCGCGCCGGTCTACGAGCCGGGCAAGCTGACGCCGCAGCAGGTCGCACAGTGCCGCGCGGTCGAGACCGCCTATCGATCCGGCGCAGCCGACTATCCCAAGCTGCGCGACGAGGCCAAGCGCGACCCGTCGGTGGCGTGCTGGCTCGTGCGCATGTTCGTGCGCGACATCATCACCGTGCGGGAGGCGGCGCGGCCGGAGGCCGACGACGACTTCCTGCGGGCGGTGGCTAAGGTCGGCGACCCGTTCGAGGTGCGGGCGTTGGCCGAGGTGCGCGAACTCGGCGCGTTGGCGGTGCCGACGCTGGTCGGGGACCTGCTGCAGCATCCGCAGACCCACCCGCGCGAACTCGGCGTCGAGCTGCTG
>JAEUHV010000488.1 GCA_016794485.1 Planctomycetota bacterium | reverse complement strand
GGCGGCGCTGCCGAGCAGGAAATCACGACGCGAAGGGACGCGGGATCGCATGGCGCGGGCACCATAGCCGCGCCCCGGCGACCGACGGAAGCGGCGCCGCCCGCTTACTTCTTCCCCTGGTTCGGTTCGCGACCGTGCTCGATCAGCGGCCAGCGTTCCCCGTAGAGGAACGTCGGCGACTGCTCGAAGTCGTGGCATTGGATGCACAGCTTGGACGCGGCGACGCCGCCGTGCAGGCCGAGCTTGTTCTTCTCGGGCGCCATCACATGGTCGGAGCCTGGCCCGTGGCAGCGTTCGCACCCGACCCCGGCGAGGTTCGGCGTGTCGGCGTGTGACAGGAAGCCGGTCTGTTCGCGCCAGCCGACGACGTGGCAGCCGACGCAGTCGGGATACGCGGTCACCGGCCAGCCGTAGCGCGTCGCGTCCTTCTCGGCCTTCTCCAGGGTCTCCCAGGCGTGGAAGTGCTTGGACTTCTCCCAAGCGGCGTAGGCGGTCGGGTGGCAGCCCTTGCAGCCGATGTTGCCGACGTAGGCCGCACCGTTCGGCGTCGGCAGTTGCCGCGCCATGCGGCCGAGCACTTCGTTGGCCTTGACCTCGTCGCGGTGGCGCAGGATCTCGGTGCGCACGTTCGGGTCGCCGCCGCCGCCGGGCACCGTGCGGCTGCCGGGCAGCGGCACCAGTTCGCCGACCGCCCGGGGCCCGGTCGCGTCGCGCCACAGCGACAGCGACAGCAGCACGCGGCCGCGGATGCCGGCGAACACCAGCGGCACACCGGCGACCGGAGTCGGGGCGGCGGTGGGTTCGATGTAGCCCTGGTCGACGCCGACCACCAGGTCGGGGGCCGGCTGCAGTTGCGGCACGAAGGCGCGGATCTGCGCGTCGTTGCCGTGGGCCATCACGACGAAGCGCGTGTTCGCATCGGCGCCGGCGCGCGCGTCCTGCCAAGCCTCCGCCACCGCCCGCAGCGACACCGGCGGCTTGTCGCCCGTCAGTTCCTTCGGCAACTCGAGCAGGAACGACGCGATGCGGACCTTGGTGCCACGCACGTCCTTCTCGACGAACGCCTTGCCGGGCCAGCCTTCGACCGTGTGCTGCAGGTTGGTCGCGACCAGCGGCACGTCGCCGAGGAACGCCGCGTACTCGGCGGCCGGCAGCATCAGGTCGTTGCTGCCGACGCCGAGTGCGTCGTACGGGTGCTCCATGTTGAACAGCACGGTCTTCGCCGTGAACAACTTGAGCACGTCCAGTTCGGTGTGCGTTTCGACGAGGTTGCCGCCTTCGAGCAGCAGGTCGTAGTTGCGCATCTCGCCGATGTGCTGCATGCGGCGCGCGAGGCCGCCGAGCTGCCCGCTGGCGCAGCCGCACGGTTCGAGCCGTCCGGACATCGCCCCCGACACCAGGAGGCGCAGCGCGTCCTTCGGCGGCGGTTCGATCTTGGGATCCTGCGGTGCGGCCGGCCTCGACGGTGGCGGGCCCGCTGGCGGAGTCGCGGCCTTGCCGTCGCCGCATTGGGCCAACGTGGCGACCAGCGAAGCACAGGCGAACACGAGCGGGACGACGTGGGCGGCGCGCAACTTCATGCAGTCACTTCTTGTCGAAGACTACCAGTTCGATCGGCAGGAACGGTCCCTTGGCCCCGTCCTTGGTCAACACGACGCGGCCGCGTTCGCCTTGCCGCAGCCCACCGAGATAACGGGCGAACAACCGGTGTTGGCGAGGTTGTTCGGGCACCGGCTCGAACCAGAGGGCTACGTGTGCGGAGAAATCGCGACCGGTATCGGTGACGACCTCGTGGATCGCGAACTCCGAACTGCGCGTCGGGTCGTGGTCGGTGACCAGCACGAACTGGCCGATCGCCTTGGCCTTGTCCTGCTCCTTGCCGAGCGGGGTCGTCACGATCAGCTTCGGCATCGGCACGGCCTCGAGGTCCGGCACGACCTTCCAGACCGCCTGCAGTTCGAGCCGGTAGCCGGGCAGGTCGTGTTCGACGACGACGGTGGCGCGGTGGTTGCCGAGTTCGCGCGGCGTGGCGCGGGCGCGCAGCAGCCAGTGGTCGTCGCCGGCCTCGAGGGTCACGGCCAGGTCGGGATGGTCGCTCTTGGCCGCGAGGCACCGCAGGGAACGGTGGGCTTGGTCGCCGCGCAGCGTGGTCACCAGGGTGCCCGGCACCGACATCGGAACCCGGCCGAAGTCGAGTGTCGCGAGCGGGTGCACGGCGATCGGCGCATCGATGCCGAAACGCACGAACATCGGCCAGGTCACCCGGTCCGTGCCGGTGAGGTCGGTGGCCTTCTGCAGCACGATGAAGCCGCGGCTGATGGTCTTCGGCAGGTCGATCGGCTCCTTCTTCGCGGTGTCGAGCACGAGCCGCAGCACGAGCCGTTCGTCCGCTTCGCCGCGGCTCGTCGCGCCGCCGCTGCCGTCGACGAACCGGCGGCTGCCGTCGGGTTTGCACCACGCGAGGTCGGCGTGGCCGCACGAACAGTCGAGGTGCACGCGCAGCGGCAGGTAGTCGTCGGGCAGCTGCTTCGTGTCGAGCGTGAACTCGTGTTCGCGCTTCTCGCCGTGCGGGATGACGCCGAAGTCGTGTTCGAGCGTCAGCGAACCGGTCTTCGGCCCCGCGGCCGGTCCTTGGACGAGCGGCGGAGGGGGCGGGTGGTCGCCGCACGCAGCGAGCAGCAGGACGACGGATGCGAGGGCGGTGGGCCGCATGCCCCGGGATAGTAGGCGTGGGCGGCGACGCAACGGGTCGAACTTCCTGCGGTACATGCCCGCGGCCGCTCCCGAGGTGTCGGGTGGCGGCCGCGAGGGTTGCCGGAGTGTCCACCGGAACAGGAGCAAACGGGGGGCCAGGTCCCTTGCCGCGCGCGGCCCCCGATGGCATCGGCGCTGGCCGCGGGCGGCCGCCCGTGTCGGGGGGTGGCGGTGGCGCCACCACCATGGCGCTCCCGCCATGGTGGGCGGGTTGCCCTGGCCCAACGGATGGTCACGAACCGATGCCGTGCCGCTTCAGCTTCCGGTGCAGGGTCGTGTAGTCGATGCGCAGCGCGCGCGCCGCGGCGGCCTTGTTGCCACCGCATGCGCCCAGCGTGGTGCGCAGGATCTCGGCTTCCATGGCGTCGCTGGCCCGCTGTAGCCGTTCGGCCAACGGCAGGCCGTCGAGCGTGACTGGTCCGGTCGACGCCGGCGCGGGCTCGCCCAGCTCCGGCGTCGTGAGCTCGAGGTCGGCGACGTCGAGTTCGGGCGACGTGCCGGTCAGCACGGCGCGACGGATCACGTTGCGCAGTTCGCGCAGGTTGCCCGGCCACGCGCAGGCCTGCAGGGCATGCTCGGCGGCGGTGGTGAACCCGACCATGCGGCGCCCGAGTTCCTCGTTGGCCGCGGCCAGGAACAGCCGCGCGAAGTGCAGGACGTCGTCGCGTCGCTCGCGCAGCGGTGGCAGTTGCAGCGGCAACTCGGCGATCCGGTGGTACAGGTCGACGCGGAACCGGCCGGCGGCGATCTCGGCCTGCAGGTCGGCGTTGGTCGCGCACAGGAGTCGGGCCCGGAACGGCACCGGCGTGTGGCCGCCGACCGGAACGACGGCCCGCTCCTGCAGTGCGCGCAGCAGCTTCGCCTGCAGCGGCTGCGGCAGGTTGCCGATCTCGTCGAGGAACAGCGTGCCGCCGTCGGCCATCGGGAACAGGCCGCAGTGCGCCCGGTCGGCTCCGGTGAACGCCCCCTTCTCGTGGCCGAACAGCTGGCTCTCGAGCAGATGGTCGGGCAGCGCCCCGCAGTCGACCGCGACGAACGGGCCGGCGGCGACGGGCGACAGCGCGTGGATCGCGCGGGCGACCACTTCCTTGCCGGTGCCGGACTCGCCGCGGATCAACACCGCCAC
>JAEUHV010000486.1 GCA_016794485.1 Planctomycetota bacterium | reverse complement strand
GAACTGCCACGCGTCGGCGTAGTTCGATTGGCTGCGGAGCCCTCCGGTGAGCGACGCGCCGCCCAGCCCGTCCTCGACCAGCGTGCTCCCCGGGACGAACACGTAGTCGGCGGCGACTCCCGGAAACCCGACCCCGGCGCGACTGCCGACGCCACTCGCCGCGGGATCGGCGTCGACATGGGTCAGGCACTGCGCAAGGTCCGGCCGCAGGTCGCAGCGCAGCTGCGCCGGCCCGGTGATCGGGAGCGGCCCGAGGAACGGTTGCTGCACGACGGAGAGCAGCAGGTCCACAGCACAGCCCTGGCCGACGTTCTTGTTGTTGGCACCGGCTCCAAGCTGCAGCGGGCCGGCGGCGGTCACCGTGATCGCGGCGCCGGCGTAGGTGCGCAACCCGGTCAACGTGCCCACGGCCTGGGTGTAGTAGACGAAGCCCTGCGGATCGACCGGGCCCGTCGGCGCATAGGCGGCAGGAACCAATGTCGTGATCGGCATGCCGGCCGGCGGATACCCGGGACTGCCCGGGGCCACGCGGCCGCTGCATTCGAGCACCAGCAGGAACTCGCGGTCGATGGACCCCTGGCGTTGCGCGTAGACCGACAGCCGGGCCGTGCCGTTGGCGCGTTCCACGAAGGCGCCATCGGCGAAGACCACGAAGTCGTCGGCCACGCCGGGCACGGCGAGCACGAAGCCGCCGGACTCGGTGGCGAACGCGTCGGCGAGGGCGGCCGCGGCGGCAAGCCGCGATTGCGCCAACCCCGGGGACGCGGACACGAGCACGACGAACCCGAGCAAACGCGACAGCATTGCCGTTCCCATGACGCCACGGTAACGGTCTCCGGCGAGATCGCCAGGAGGGGGCCGAATGGCCCAGCCGGGATCGTCCCCGGAAACGAAAAGAGAATGGCCGGGTCCAACCCGGCCATTCCCCGCGGAGACCTCTCCGCTGCGGCAAAGGAACCCATCGGTTCGCCGCGCGGCGAGGCCGCGCGGGTGCCGGGCCGCGCCCAGCTTGAAGATCGTCTGCGGCCAGAGCCGCGTCCTGCTCAGCCTTGCAGGAGCTGCAGGGCCGACTGCGGTTGCGCGTTGGCCTGCGCCAAGATCGAGATCGAAGCCTGCTGCAGGATGTTGTTCCGGGTCAACTCCGCGGTCTCGTAGGCGACGTCGACGTCGCGGATGCGGCTCTCGGCGGCCGACAGCGATTCGCCGGCGACCCCGAGGTTGGCGATGGTCGACTGCAACCGGTTCTGCAGCGAACCGAAGCGGCCGCGCAGCTGCGACACGGCGTTGACCGCGTTGTCGATGCGCGAGATCGCGAAGCTGGTGTTGCCGTTCGAGCCGATGTCGACCGTCGACAGGCCGAGCGTGGTCGACAGCGCCGGCGTCAAGGTCACGTTCAGCGAGTCGATGCCCGCCGAGGTGTTGATGCCGACCTGGAAGGTGACCGTGCTGGCCGAACCGTCGAGCAACCGGATGCCGTTGAACTCGGTCGACTGCGCGATGCGGTTGATCTCGTTGACGAGGCTGTCGAACTCCTCCTTGATGGTGTTCTTGTCCGCGGTCGACGACGAGCCGTTCGCCGACTGGATCGCCAGCTCGCGCAGGCGCACCAGGATGTTGCTCACCTCGTTGAGCGCACCTTCGCCGACCTGCACCAGGGAGATGCCGTCGTTGGCGTTGCGCGACGCCTGCGACAGCGACCGCACCTGCGAACGCAGACGTTCGGAGATCGCGAGACCGGCCGCGTCGTCCGCAGCGGTCGAGATGCGCAGACCAGTGGAGAGGCGCTGGTAGTTGCGCGCCAGACGCGTCGTGACCTGCGAAGTGTTTCGCTGGGCGTTGATGGACGCGATGTTGGTGTTTACTCGGAGACCCATGACTCTTCCTTTGCCTTGCTGATTCGCCGACTGACGGAGCCGGCTTCGATCCCGGCTCCACAGGAATGCTCGGACCGTTGCCAACGGGCTTGAGCGTTCACCTGCGAAAATTCCGCGGCGGCAGGCGCGGAACGCCCGACGGCATCGCGCGGACGGCTACGGGACCACCCTGCGGGCGGCCGGCCGCGGCGCGACGAACGGCCGCTGCCATGGCCGGTTGGCGGCAGCGAGCCGCGGTGGCGCTCAGCGCGGCGAGAGCGCGGCGCGACCGAGCACGTCTTCGCGGCTGGTCGCGTGCAACAACGCTTCTTCGGCGGTGACGAGGTGTCGGCCGAGCAATGCGCGCAGCGCGACGTCGGTGGTCTGCATGCCGAGCCCACGGCAGCGCTGCATGATGCCGTGCAGTTCGCCGAAGCCGCCCTTGCGCACGGCGGCTCGCACCGGCGCGTTGGCGACCAGGACCTCGACCACGGGGATGCGGCCTGCCCGGTGCGAACGGTGCAGCAGGCTCTGCGCCAGCACGCTGCGCAGCGAACGGGCCAGGCGCACGCGCAGGCGCGGCCGCTCCTCGAGCGGCACCATGCCGCCGAGTTCGCTGAGCGCACCGACGATGGACCCGGCCTCGACGCCGACCAGCACGAGACAGCCCGATTCGGCCGCGGCCAGCGCGGCGTCGAGCGTCGCACCGTCGCGCACTTCGGTGACCACCACGACGTCCGCACCGGTCGCCATCGCCTGCAGCACTCCGTCCGCCGCGGTGGCCACGTGAGTGCCGACTTCGCGTTGGTGCAGCAGGGCCGCGCCGTTCTGGTGCACGAACTGGATCGAGTCCTCGATCGTGACGATGTGGCGCGCGGGATCCTGGTTGAGTTCCTCGACCATGGCCGCGAGCGTGGTCGACTTGCCGGAGCCGAAGAACCCGGCGACCACGACGAGCCCACTGCGCACGCGCGTCTGGGCGCCGACCTGTTCCGGCAGTTCCAGCGCCGCCAGCCGCGGCGGCATTTCCGGCACCGCGCGCAGCACCAGCGAAGTGGCGCCGTCGGCCTCGGCGACGACCGCGCGGTAACGGCGGCCGTTGCGGGTCCGGTACAGCACCTCGACGTGGCCGCACTGCTGCAGCCGTTCGCGGTGGTCGGCGAACAGGAGGTCGCGCGTCAACTCGACGACGTCGTCGGGCCGCAGCGTCTCGGCGTCACCGGCGACGAAGCGCCGCTGCACGCGCAGCAGGGGCGTGCGCCCGGGCACGAGGTGCAGCGAAGCGGCACCGACCCGGTCCATCGCCGCCAGGAGGTTCTCGAAACGTTTGCCGTCCATGGTCACTCCTTCGCCGGGGCCGCTGCACCGGCCATGTTGCGTGTGCGTTCCAGCAACCAGGCCTTTTCTTCGACCCGCACGAACACGTCCTCGAGGCGCACCTTGCCGGCGCGCAAGAGCTCGAGCATCGAGCGGTCGAGCGAGTGGCCGGAACGCCCCCCGTCGCCGCGCAACAAGAGCACCAGGTCGGACAGCTCGCCGCTGCGCAGCAGATCGCGCGCGGCGTCGTCGACGAGCAGCAGTTCGCTCGCGACGACGGTGCCGGCGTGGTCCGCGTCAGGCAACTGGTGGCGTACGAGCACGGCACGCAGGACGGCCGCCAACGACGACCGCGCCCGCACCAGGTCGTGCACCGGATAGAAGTCGAGGATGCGGGTCAGCGCGCGCGCCACCGAAGGGGCATCGATCCACGCGACCACCAGCCGGCCGCCCTCGGCCGCTCGCAGCGCCACTTCGAACGTCGCCGCACAGCCGACGTCACCGCACACGATGGCGTCCGGATCGTCGCGCACGACGCTGCGCAGGGCGTCGGCCCGCTGCTCCGCCGTGGCACCGTGCCGGCGGCGCACCACCAGCGCACCACCGGTCGGCAGCGGCCACGGCTCGTCGTCGACGACGACCACGTAGTGGCCCGGGTCGGTGGCCGCGACCCGCGTCAGTGCCGCCAGCGTGTCGGAACGACCGATGCCGCGCTCGCCGACCAGCAGCACGAGCCCCTTGCTGGCGCGCACCGCGTTCGTGACCGCATCGGGGACCCCGATCGCGTGCGGTTCCAGCGCCGTCTCCGCCGCGAAGGTCACGCGCACGGCGACCCCGTCGAACTGCCGGAACGCCGTGGCGAGGCCTCGCCCCAGCCCCGGCAGGTGCCACGGCTGCACGACGAAGTGCCGTTCGGCGAGGATCTCCAGCACCTGCGAGCCCATCGTCTCGCGCACGAAGTCCCAGACTTCGGGACCGCGCAGCACTTCCTCGGTCAACTGGGTCCACGTGGCGCCGGCGCGGATGCGCACCGGCCGCCCTTCGCTGACCACCATCTCCTCGGCGCGATTGGCGAGGGCCGCCGTGAACAACGCCGACGAACCGAGATCGGTGGTCGGCGTCGTGGACCGCTGCAGGGTGCTGCGTTCGCGCTGCAGCTGCAGCAACCGTTCGACGGTCGCCGCATCGAGCAGCCCTTGCTCGACGAGGATCTCGCCCAACGGCCGGACATGCCCCGTGAGGGACTGGATCGCCAGGCATCGCTCCAGCCCGGCCTCGTCGACGATGCCGCCCTCGAGCAGGATCGTCCCCAATCGCGTGTCTTCCATGCGCGCCGACCTTCCTCCGAGCTCCCCGCATCGGCCGTCGACGGCCCCGGCCTTGAGGGTGGCCCGGCGCCAACGGCCTATCGCAAGCGCGCCAGCTCCGCTTCGCCCAGGTCGCGTGCGAACGGCCGCTTCGACAGCCGGCCCTGGTTCGCCACGGACTGCCAGCTCGAACGGGCGGTCGCCCGGTCACCCTCCGCCTCGGCCACCCACGCCGCGAACGCAGCGCGCACGACGCCGTCCCCGAGGTCGAGGAAGGTCCGCTCCGCCGCCGGTGGCAAGGGCTGCGGCAGGGGCCCGGTGCCGAGCCGGGCGCGCATCGCCGCGTAGGCCGATGCATCGCCGAGCGCCACCGCCGCCAACATCCCGGCCCAGCGGTCGTGCACCGACTCGGCGGCCTTGGCCTGGACCAGCACCCGCTGCAACATGCGCTCCCGTTCGGCTGCGTCGAGGTCGCCATCGGCGAGCAGGGCGATGCCACCGGCCAGATCGGGGGTCGGAAACCGGCGCCACAGCGACCGGCCGACGAGGCCCGCCACCACCAGCAGAAACACGACCAGCGCCGGGGTGAACAGGCGTTCGCGCGGGCGGCCGATCGGATCGGGGTGGACGGCTGGATCGGGCATCGGATCCGCGAGTGTGGACCGCCGTTGGCACCGCCGCAACGAACTGCCGCCGCAGCCACGCCGCGCGGGGCTTTCGAGAAGAAGGGATTGTGCTATGGTGCCGCCTTCGAAAACCAGGTGACCTCTCACCGAAGCATCCGCCGGTCAGGATCGTTCGCCCCCGCTTTGTTGCGTCGGAGCGCATGTCGGCACGGTCAGCAGTAGGTCCCTACCCCAACCATGGCTGCAAAATCCTCCAAACCCACCGCCAAGAAGGCCAAGGCAACCCCCGGAAGCAAGAAGTCCGAGAAGGCCACGGCTGCTCTCCCGACCAAGGCGGGCAAGCGCGCCCAGGCGAGCGCCGCGGTGGCCACCCCGCCCGCCAAGAAGCCGGCGGCGCGGCCGACGTTCGTCCCGCGTGCGGTGGCGAACATCGACGACGACGACGTCCTCATGGCGCACGGTGGCGGCGGGGCCGGTTTCGGCCGCTGCGGCGGGCGCCTGCTGTCGAACAAGCTCGAACAGGACCTGTGCAACCGCCTCGGCATGGCCGGCATCGTGCACAGCCACAGTCCGCGCCACTACGAGGTCAAATTCGAGGACGGCAAGGTCGCCGCCTACGCCCCGATGGTCGTGCTGCGCGGCCGCGGCCGTGAAGGCAAGGGCGTCGTGATCGAGGCGGTCGAAGAAGCCGATGCCCCGATCCTGCGCAAGATCGTGTCGTTCCGCGCCCAATACGGGGCCGAGTTCTACGTGATCCTGGTCGGCACCGACGAAGTGCTCGATGACGCGCCGTTGGCGGCCTACGACGAGTCCTGCTCGGCCATCAACGTGAACACGCTGATCGCCCGACTGGCCGAGTGATGCCGCCCCGGATGCGGCACGGACCGCATCCCGAGACTGGCGGTGACGGTGGCGCGCGGGTATCGTCCCCGCCCCTTTTGTCCGCAGCCACCCCCTCCACGGGCCAACGACGTTGACGAACGATCTCGTCCAATTCGCGCGTTCCCTTCAACTCGACACCCTCGAATCGGCGTGGGGGCAAGCGGTCAAGAGCCCTGACCCCGCCGCGACGCCGTCCTACGCAACGGTCCTCGACCTGCTCTGCGAGAAGGACCTGGCCAGCCGGGCGCTCGGCATGGCGACGTCGATGATCGAGGCACTGGTCGGCAAGAACGAGACCCTTGCCGCCCTCGAACTCGGCTTCCGCGCGATGCGGCGGAGTGCGCACAACGACGCGCTCGCCAAGACCGTCGCGGGCCTGATCGACAAGCACTACGGCGACGAGGAGTGGTTGCCGGTGCTGCGCGCGCGAGCCGGCCTCGACGCCGCGGTGACGGTGACGTCGATCCTCGAGTTCGAACGGCTGCGCCGCTTCACCAAGGGCCACGTCGTCTACCACCAAGGCGGCTGGAACGAAGGCTCGATCGAAGGCTTCACCGCGGCGACCCAGGAGGTCCTGGTGCAGTTCGCCAGCGGCCGCCGCGAGTCGTTCCCGCTGGACACGGTGCTGTCGCGGTTCAAGCCGCTCGACGCCAACGACCTCCGCGCGATGAAGCTGCAGCGCATGGACGCGCTGCGCACCGAAGCCGAGAAGGACCCGAGCGGCCTGATCCGCCGGGTCGCGACCCTCTACCGCGGCACCCTGACCAGCACGCAGCTCAAGACCGAGCTGTGCCCGGCGGTGATCGCCGAGAAGGACTGGGCGGGCTTCTGGAAGCGCGCCAAGGCGGCCGCGGCGAAGAACCCCTGGCTCCGCGTCGAAGGCTCGACCACGCGGCCGACGTTCGTCGTGCGCGACAAGCCGGTGAGCCTGGTCGACGAAGCGACCACCGCGCTGCACCACCAGAACGACCTCGGCCAGCGCATCGGCGTGCTGCGCGACTACCTCGCCCGCGGCGAGGACGAGGAGATGAAGGCGCAGATCCTCGGGCTCGCGACCAAGGTCGTCGAAGCCGCGATCGAGGAGAAGAAGGCGAGCCACGCGCACATCCTCGACGGCATCCTGTTCCTGGAAGAGCACGGCCACCGCGCGTCGATTCCCGCCGCCCAGGAAGTGCGCGCGCTGCTGGTCAAGGACGACGGCTCGCTGCGCCCGACCGCGATCGACCGCCTCGCGACCCAGGCCTCGCGCGAACACGCGATCGAGCTGGTGCCGCAGGCGCTCGGCGAGAACTGGGCCGAGCAGTGCGCGGTGATCCTCGAGCAATGGCCTGACTCGGTGCTCGAGAACGTCGTCGAGAAGCTGGTCGCGAAGGACCAGGGCGGACTCTGCCTGCGGCTGTGGGACAAGGTCGCGCCGTACCCCAAGCGTTTCCCGCTGCTGATCTACCTGCTCGGCAAGCTGTGGGGCGACGGCGTGTTCGACGGAGCCGAAGCCAAGCCGTCGGCGATCGCAATGGGCCGCGTGCTGCTGCAGCTCGCGCGCACGCTCAACGAGAACCGCAAGAAGAACCAGGTGCAGGCGCGCCTGCTCGGGCGCCTGGTCAGCCTGCTCACCGGCAAGCGTGGCCTGCTGAACAAGTCGTTCGAGGGCATCGACCGCGACGACCTCGCGCACTACCTCGGCATCGTCAAACGTGCCGGCGAAGACTTCGCGATGGAGATCGTCGACATGATCGACCGCAAGGTCTCGGAGTCCTATCCGGACCTGCACGCGAAGCCCGAGCTGCCCTACTGGGAGAAGGACTTCATCTTCACCACCCGCGCCGGCATGCGCCGCATCAAGGAGGACTACCGCGTCCTCGTCGAAGAGAAGATCCCGACGAACAGCAAGGCGATCGGCGCCGCTGCCGCACTCGGCGACCTCTCGGAGAACAGCGAGTGGGAATCGGCGATGGAGGAGCAGCGCAACCTGACCGGCCGCGCCCAGGACATGGACGCGCAGATCCGCAGCGCGCGCCTGATCGAGGACCAGGACGTGCCCGCCGATCGTGTCGCCCCCGGCACCAAGATCACGCTCACCGACGTCGCCACTGGCAAGACGTTCGCTTACCGCCTGCTGGGCCCGTGGGACGTGGACGACGACCACACCATCAACTACATGGCACCGATCGCGCAGGGCCTGCTCGGCAAGCACGTCGGCGAGACCGGGGAGATGCCCGGTCCGACCGGCTCCATCACCGTGCGCATCGACACGATCGAACGCATCGTGTGAGCGAGCCGCGGCCGTTCCAGAGCGACCGCGGGGCCGGCGAGTTCGTCGTCGGCGACGAACTTCCGGGAAGCGGCCCCGCCTACGTGTTCGTGCACGGCCTCGGCAGCGTGCGCGCCGGCGAGAAGAGCACGTCGCTGCTGGCCCACGCCGGCACCCTCGGCCGTGCGTTCCTGCGCTACGACCAGCGCGGCCACGGCGAATCGTCGGGACGCATCGGCCTGACCCGCGTCTCGGACCTGATCGGCGACCTCGTGCACCTGCTCGGGCGCACCGGCCCGGCGATCGTGGTCGGCTCGAGCCTGGGCGGCCTCGTCGGCGCCTACGCCGCGGTGGCCCGCCCCGACCTGGTCCGCGCGTTGGCGTTGCTGGCGCCCGCCCTGGGCCTGCTGCGCCACCTCGATCGTCGGCTCGACCCACAAGGCCGCCTGTGGACCCGCGAGGGATCGGGCTTCCGCGTCGAGCCGGAGGTCCTGCGTGAAGCGATGACCCTGCCCGAAGACACCCTGCCGCAGCGCCTGCACGTGCCGACCCTCGTGGTGCACGGCACCGACGACGACGTGATTCCGTGGCGGGCCAGCGAACGGTTCTTCGCCGCGATCGCGCACCCGCGCAAGCGGTTCTGGCTGGTGCCGGGCGGCGACCATCGCCTCAACACCTTCGCCGCCGCGATCTGGCAGCACGTCGACGAACTGGTCGCCGAGTCCAGCGGCGTTGGCTGATTGCACCCCGCGCGACCGATCGCCAAACTCGCACCGTGTTCTCCGTTCCCGCCCACCACCAGCGTCTCGCCGACCAGGTCGACGGCTGGCTCGACCTGCGCGTGCCCGAACGGGCCCTGTCGCTGCTCGAACCGATGCTCGCCGACCCCGCCGGGCGACCGGCGGCGTTGGTGTTGCGGGTGCGCGCGCTGGCGCGTCTCGGCCAGTTCGCGGACGCGCTGCCGGACCTCGCCGAACTGCGCCAACGGGACCCACTCGAAAGCTGGGTCGACCTGACCGAGGCGTGGTGCCGGAAACGCACCCAGGACCTGCCCGGTGCCATCGCCTGCCTCGAACGCCTGCTGGCGCGCGACCACAAGTCGGACATCGCCTGGTTCAACCTCGGTTGCTACCTCGCCCTCGCCGGCCAGGGCGAACGCGCGATCGACGCAATCACCATGGCCTGCGGCCTGGCCGATGCGTGCCGCGACTACGCCCGCGACGACCCGGACCTCGATTCGTTGCGCAACGACCCGCGCTTCCGCCAACTGCTGCGGGCGGCGGCTGCGTCCGGCGACGAGCCCGGTGGTGACGATCCGCTCGACGACGACGAAGACGACGACCCACCGCCCGCGCGCCGCGACCACCATCGCCGCAACTGACGGCGCCGAGGGCCTCCCGGAAAATCCGCACATCGGTCCGTGGCATCGGTCCGACCACGAAACCAGCGAGGGGCCCGGCCGGAGCGGCCGAAAAGCCCCGTGCTGTGCCACCCACGCTCCGCACCCAGGACGCTCCCGCTGCCCGCGCGGCGATCGAACATGCCCTCGTCAACGTCGTCTCGCTGACGAAGACGACGCTCGAACCGATCGTCTGCGCGCTGTTCGCCGGCGGCCACGTGCTGCTCGAAGGCATCCCCGGCATCGGCAAGACGCTGCTGGCGCGCACCCTGGCGCGCTGCGTCGACGCCGAGTTCCGGCGCATCCAGTTCACCAACGACCTGATGCCCAGCGACGTCGTCGGCAGCTCGGTCTGGCGACCGGACACGGGCACGTTCACGTTCCTGCGCGGCCCCTTGTTCGCGAACCTCGTCCTCGCCGACGAGATCAACCGCACGAGCCCGCGAACGCTTTCGTGCCTGCTCGAAGCGATGGAGAACGGCAAGGTGTCCGTCGACGGCACCACGTGGGACCTGGGTTCGCCGTTCACGGTGCTGGCGACGCGCAACCCGATCGAGTTCCACGGCACCTGGCCGGTGCCCGAAGCGGCGCTCGACCGGTTCCTCGTACGCGTCGAACTCGGCTACCCGACCGCGGCCGAAGAACTGCAGCTCTACAGCGGGGACGATCCCGAACAGCGGCTCGCCGACACGACGCCGGTCCTGTCGCGCGAGGACCTGCTGGCCCTGCAACGGGCGTGTGCACGCGTCGCAGTGCGGCCGCCGGTGGCGGAATACGCCTACCGGATCGTCCAGGCGACCCGCGGCCACGCCGCCGTGCAGCTCGGCTGCAGTCCACGCGCGGCGTTGTCGTGGCTGAAGGTCGCGCGCGCGCGGGCCTTGCTCGACGGCCGCGAGTTCGTTTTGCCCGACGACCTGAAGGCGCTCGCGGTCCCGGCCCTCGCCCACCGCGTGTTCCTGGGCTCTGGCGAGGACGCCGCGCCGCTCGTCGCCGAGCTGGTGCGCACCGTCCCCGTACCGCTGTAGGCCGCCGTGCGCTTCCGTCCGACCGATCTCGGCTGGAAGGGGCTGATGTTGCTCGCGGCATTGGTGGCCGCGTTCCTGGCCACCGCCTACAGCAACCTGTTCTTCCTGCTGCTCGTGTTCAGCGGGGGCCTCGGCGGGCTGGGCCTGGCGTGGACGTTCACCAACCTGCGCGGTCTCGTGCCGACCCACGTCGAAGTGCCGATCAGCCCCGCTGGCCAACCGCGACCGGTGCACGTGCGGCTGCGCGGTTCGCGGCGCGGTCATGCCGCCGTTCACATCGCGCTGCGTCTGCCCGACCGGATCGTCGACGTCGCCACGGCCGACACGGTCGGAAGCGACACCCTCGTCGCCGGTACGCTGCCCGAACTGCCTCGCGGCCTCGTCGCAGCCACGGCGGTCCGGCTGACGACGACGTTTCCGTTCGGACTGTTCGTCGCCACGCGCGAGCATCGCGTGCCGATCGAGATCGTGACCACCCCGGCCGCAGCGACTCCGGGGCAAGCCGGCGGCAGCACCGACGCGGCCGGCGAGCTCACGGCTCCGGCGGGCAGCCGCGGCAGCACGATCCGTGAACTGCGGCCGTTCCGCACTGGCGACTCGCTCGGCGACGTGCACTGGAAGGCGTCGGCTCGACGCGGCACGGCCGTGGTCAAGGAACGCGAACGCCAGCAGGACCGCTCGACCACCCTGGTTGTCGACCGGCGTTGCACGGCCGATGTCCTCGAAGCGACCCTGTCGGCCACGATGGCCTGGGTCGATGCCGCAACCACCGGCGCCGGCAGCCTGCGCGTGGTCAGCCAAGGTGCCGACCACCGCATCGGCGACGGGACACGCGACACGCGGGAACTGGCGCGGTTCCTGGCCGGTGCTTCGACGCTGCCGGCCGATGCGCCGCCGCCGCCTGCCGTGCCAGGTGCCGTGCGCCTGCCCGCGGGAGGTGCGCGATGAGCGACCGGCTGTTCCCGCTGCTGGTCGGCCTCACCCTGCTCGACCTCGGCTTCGTGCACGCCACCGGGGTCGTCGACGCGCTCTGGTTGTCGCCGATGTGGGCGTTGGCGCTGCTGGCACCGATCCTGCGCCGACTGCAGCGACACACCCTGCATCGCGTCGGCTGGAACGGCTGCGTGCTGGTCGTGTTCGCGCTGCTCGTGCACCACGCCACCACTTCAGGACTGCTGCACATGCTCGAAGACGGCCTGGTGCTCGCCGTGTTGTGCCAGGTGCACCTGCTCAACAACGTCGGCGAACGGCAGCGGCCGGACCTGGTGTTCTTCAATTCGTTCCTGATCGCGTTCGTGACCAGCTTCTTCGCCCCGGACGCGGCCTGGTCGCTGCTGTTCGTGGCGCACGCATTCGTGCTGGTGCCGGCCTTGCAACTGCACTGCCTCACCCGCAGCACCAAGGGCCTGGACTCCCGCGCGCTTCGCGAACTGCTGCGCGGCTCGTTCCGGCGCACGCTGGCGATCGGCCTCGCGACCGCACTCGCGTTCGTGACGCTGCCGCGCGACTTCCGCCGGCAGGGCTGGCTCGGCGACGCCCTGGGTCGGCAAGCGCTCGGCACCGGACTCGCCGAACGCATCCAGCTCGACGACGAGCACGCGCAGAAACTCGACGACGAGATCGTGCTGCGCATCACGCCCGCGAACGGCGGCACCGTCGAAGTGCCGACGCATTGGCGCACGAGCGCGTTCACGTGGTTCGACGGCAGTTCGTGGGCGCCGCAGGACGCGGCCCAGCTCGGTTCGCGCCTCGCCACCGACAAGCCGTTCGAACTGCGCCCCGACGGCTCGCTGGGTCGCGACCCGGCCCGCCCGGACCTGCCGACGGCGACCTGGCACGTGGTGGTCGCCGACCTCGGCCAGGGGCGGGTGCCGCTGCCACTGCACTCGATCCGCGTCCGCCCCGAGGCCGTCGACGAACTGCTGCTCGATCCGCGCTCCGACGGCGGCGTGCGCGTGCTGGCCCGCTCCGACGAAGTGCCGCGCCACTTGACGTTCGATGCGACCACGACCAACGCAGTGGCGCGCGTGCGCCCGTCGCCGCGGGTACGCGAAGTGATGACACAACTGCCCGAACGGGTGCCGGCCATGGTGGCGACGCTGGCGCAACAACTGCGCGCGGCCCTCCCTGGCGACGCCGACGAACTCACGCTCGCAGCGGGCTGCTCCGACTGGTTGCAGCAGAACCGCCGCTACCAGCTGCCGGGCGGCCCAGGTTTCGCCCGCAACCTCGGCGAGTTCCTGCTCGGCAGCGGGGCCGGCCACTGCGAGTACTTCGCGACGGCCCTGGCTTTGTTGCTGCGGGTGCAAGGCGTGCCGTGCCGGGTCGCCGGCGGCTGGCTCGCGTTCGAACACCAGCCGGGAACGAACACGATCGTCGTGCGCGGCAAGCACGCCCACGCCTGGGTCGAGGTGCTGGCCGACGACGGCGCCTGGCACACCGTCGATGCGACCCCGGCCGCCGACGTGCAGACCGGAACCACCGAATCCACGTCGACCTGGTCCTGGCTGCGACAGCGGCTCGACGCGATCTGGCGCAGCATCACGGGGTTCGACCAGAACGCGCGGTCGCTCTGGCTCGACACGCTGCTGCACCTGCCCACGCGGCATCCCGTCGCGCTGGCGCTGCTGCTGGCGATCGTCGCCGCGGTCGTCTACCTTCGGCGGCGGCGACGGCAGACGCTGCCCACGATCGTCGAATTGCACCGTGCCATGCGGGCCGCGGGGCTGTCGCTACGAGACGGTGAAACACCGCGCGAATTGCTGGTCCGGGCTGCCCATCGCGACCTCGAACCCGCCGTGCGCGCGCGCCTGTGCGCCGCAGCTTCCGCCCACGAACGCAGCCGCTACGGCGGCCAACCCGTCGCCACACCATGAACCGCTCCTTCTCGAGGCTCTCTCTCCTCGCCGCGCTGGCGAGCCTCGCGCACACGCAGGATCGGCCCAACGTGCTGAGCCTCGAACCGCCGCATCTCGCCACGGGCGTCGACGCGTTCAAGGTGAAACAGCTGGTCGTCAAGTTCGACCAGGACATGGATCCGTCGGTGTACTCGCTCTGCGGTGGCGGCCCGAGCTTCCCCAAAGTCACCCGCACCTCGTGGCGCGACGCGCGCACGTTCGTGGTCGACGTCGAACTCGGCTGGAGCACGGTCTACGTCGCCGACCTCGCCTGCCCCGGCTCGGCCGGATTCCGCACCAAGGAAGGGGGCACGTTGTCGCCGACGCCTTGGCAGTTCGCCACGCGCGGCGATGCGCTGCCGCAAGGCGACGGCGCCCTCGCAGCCGAACGGTTGTTCGCCGCGATCCGCGACCAGTATTCGTACCGCGATCGCCTCGGCATCGACTGGAACGACCTGCACGGCCGGTTCCACGAACAGATGGTCGCAGCCGCCGACGGCCCGTCGCTCGCCCTGCTCGTCTCCGGCGTGCTCGCGACCGCACAGGACCCGCACATCTCGGTGCGCTGGGGCGAAGCGACGTTGCCGACGTGGCGACGTCCCGTGGTCGCCAACTTCGACCTGCGTGGGGTGCAGAAGGTGTTCCCCAAGCTGCAGCGGATCGGCAAGTCGGCGCTGCTGGGCCGCAGCGAGGACGGCATCGGCTACCTGTTCGTGCCGACCTTCGCCCGCGAACAGCGCGACGACTTCGAGCGCGTGCTCGAAAGCCTGCGCGGACTGCTCGACTGCAAGGGCATCGTGCTCGACGTGCGCACCAACGGCGGCGGCGACGAGATGCTGGCGCGACGCCTCGCGGCGTTCTTCGTGTCCGGCGACAAGGTCTACGCCGGGCACCGCGTGCGCGACCCGAAGGCGCCCGACGGCTTCCGCGATGTCGAGCAACGGTCCGTGCGCGGCAATCCCGAGCCCGACGTCTACGGCAAGCAGGTCGCGGTGTTGATGGGGCCGCTGAACATGAGCTCGTGCGAAGCGTTCCTGCTGATGATGAAGCAGGCGCCGCAGGCGATCCTGGTCGGGGTCAACTCGTTCGGCAGCTCGGGCAACCCGGTGCAGCACAACCTGGTGCCAGGCCTGTCGGTGATGCTCCCGAGCTGGCAGGCACTGCGGCCCGACGGGACGATGTTCGAGGGCGAAGGCATCGAGCCGCACATCCACGTCGACAGCACGCCCGAGCAGCTCGCCGGCGAGGATCCGGTGCTCGCCGAAGCGCTGCTGCGCCTGCGCGGCCAGCGCTGAACGGCGCCGCCACCGTCACGCCATCCAGTTCGGCTTGCGCTTGCCGAGGAACGCGGCGAAGCCCTCGCGCGCCTCCGGCGTCGCGCGCAGCCCGGCGATCCACTTCGACGTCACCGGGATCGCGTCCTCGAGCGACAGGTGGCCGACCGCGCGGATCAGTTCCTTGGCGCTCGCCACCGCGGCCGGCCCGGCCGACAACAATTCCGCGACCGCCTTCTGCACCGCCGCGTCGAGCTCGGCCTCGGGCACCGCGCGCTGCACGAGACCGATGCGCTGCGCCTCCCTGCCGTCGAAGCGTTCGCCGGTGAGGAACAGCGTGCGCGCGCGCCCGACACCGATCTTCTGCAGCACGAACGGCGAGATCACCGCCGGCACGATGCCGAGCTTGACCTCGGTGAGTCCGAACAGGCAGTCCTCGGTGCAGAACGCCAGGTCGACGGCAGCGGTGAGCCCGGTGCCACCGCCGAGCGCGTGCCCGTGGATGCGCGCCACGACGGGCTTCTTGCAGCGCGCGATCGCGAGGAACATGCGCGCCATGCGGTCGGCGCCACGTTCGTTCTTCTCCGGCGGCAGGTCGGCCTGCTCCTGCATCCAGGCGAGGTCGGCGCCGGCCGAGAAACTCTTGCCGTTGCCGGCGAGCACGACCACGCGCGCCTTCGGGTCGATGTCGGCGGCCGCGAACGCCGCGGACAGTTCTTCGACGACGGTGCCGTTGAACGCGTTGCGCACGTCGGGGCGGTTCAGTCGCACGTGCAGGATCGGGCCGTCGGACGTGACTTCGAGGGTCTGGTAGCTGCTCATCGTGCGCGCATGGAAACGTGCCGCGCTCCGGATTGCGACGGACTTGTCGGCGGCGGCTAGCATCTCGCCGATGCGCGCTGCCCTTGCGTTGCTGATGGCCGGTTCGATCGTCGCCCAACAAGTTGCGCGCCCACCGGGGAACGGCCCCGTCGACGTCGAAGCCGGCGCAAAGCTGAAGGCCATCATCGACGCCGGCCACACGTGGCTGCAGAAACACCAGGATGCCGACGGTCGCTTCAGCGCGTCGGCGTTCGTCGTGCACGATCCGAAGGGCGCGCCGTGCAAGGGGGCCGGGCAGCCCGACCAGGACGTGTTCGTGACGGCGCTGGTCGTCGTCGCCTGCCACGGCCTCGGCCAGATCGGTCCGGAGGCGCCGGAGCACGCGCGCAAGGCGATCGCCTGGCTGCGCGCGCAGCAGCAGGAAGACGGCACGGTCGGCCAACCCGGCGAGCGCATGCTGGCCCGCAACACCGCCACCGCCAGCGACGCCTTGTCGAGCGCGGGCAGCTACGACAACACCGGCAAGGAGCTGCCGAAGACGACGGCCTGGCTGCTGGAGAACCGCGCGGCGAACGGGATGTGGTCGGCGCCCGGCTCCGACACCCCGGACTGGGTCACCACGACGATGGCGATGTGCTACCTCGCGGAGATCCGCGAGGACCACGCTGCCCCGGGTCTGCTCGAGGCGATGTTCCGGCTCGGCGAGAACGAACCACCGCACGGCGCCGTCGCGGGCACGGCGTTCCTCTCCGCCTGGTTCGTGCGCAATGCCGACATGCGGGCGCGTTGCTGCGACCTGCTCGTGCGCACGCCGCCGGCGGTCACGCTGCCGCGCGAACGCCGCGACTACTTCGCCTGGTACTGCACGACACAGGCGATGCAGTTCCACGACGAGAAGGCCTGGGACACGTGGTGGCGCGCACTGGTGGCGACCGCAACCACGCTACAGCGGCAGGACGGTTCGTACGCGGGCTCGTGGGATCCCGACGACGTGCGCGGCCGTGAAGGCGGGCGGGTCTATGCGACCGCGGCGATGCTGCTCGCCCTCGAGGTCGCCTGGCGCAAGGAATACCGCGACAAGTGACGGCGGCGCGGCCGCGACGTGGACGACCGCGGTTCGATCTGCGACAACCTCGCCCCGTCGATGCCACCCGTCTTCCGCCTGATGCTGACCGCCGCCCTGTTCGCCTCGGGCGGCGCCCTGTTGAAGGCGTGCGACTTCCCGTCGCTGCAGAGGGCCGGGGTGCGTGCGGCGATCGCCGCCGCGGCGATCTTCGTGCTGCTGCCCGAAGCCAGGCGCTGGCCGAACGCGCGCATCCTGCGGCTCGTGCCGGCCTACTTCGGCGCCACGGTTCTGTTCGTGGTCGCCAATTCGCTGACCACCGCGGCGAACGCGATCTTCCTGCAGTCGGCAGCACCGCTGTGGATCGTGCTGCTCGGCCCGCTGCTGCTGCACGAGAAGCCGTCCCGGCTCGACGTGCTGACGTTGCTCGGCGTCGGGGCCGGCATGGGGCTGTTCTTCGTCGCCCCGACCGAAGTGCAGGCGACGGCGCCGAATCCGCGCCTCGGCGACTGGATCGCGATCGCCTCGGGACTCAGCTACGCGCTCCTGCTGCTCGGCATGCGCTGGCTGTCGCGAGCCGGACAAGGCGAGCAGAGTGCTGCGGTCGCGTGGGGCAACGCACTGACGTTCCCGATCGCATTGGCCCTGATGCCCGCGTTCGGCCAGACGCCGATCGTCGGCAGCGGCGGCGATTGGGCGGTGATCCTCGTGCTCGGCACGTTCCAGGTCGGCCTCGCCTACGCGATCCTGGTGCGCGCGATCGCGTTCGTGCCGGCGATGCGCGCGTCGCTGGTGATGATGATCGAGCCGGTGCTCAACAGCGTCGTCGCGTGGCTCGTGCACGGCGAACGGCCGCACTGGCTCGCCGGGCTCGGCGGCGTGCTGATCCTCGGCACCGTCGCGACCACCGCGGTGCTGGCGAGGCGGGCTCGCGACTGAGGTTCCCCACCCGAGTTCGCGGCTGTCCGACCACGTTCACGGCAGCTCGTACCAGGCTCCGCGGGCCCGACCATGCAGCACGAGCCGGCCACCGGCGACGAGCTGCTTGATGTGCAGTTTCACGGTGTTGCGGTTGGCACCGTGTGCTGCGACGACCTCGCGCACGGTGACGCGGCCGCGTTCCCGAACCAGGGCCAGGATGGCTGCCGACAATGGCGCCTGTGGCGCCAGGGCGCGCTCCCGCTCGAGGCGATGCTGCAGCACGTTCTTCTGTTCGACGAGGCACTGCACGAAGAACTCGATCCAGCGCTCGACCTGCGGCTCGTCGCTCGACCACGAAACCTGGGTGCGGCGCAGCAGTTCGTGGTAGGCGTCCTTGTTGTGCTCGACCACCCGCTCGAGCGACGCGAACCGGACGTAGTCGTAGCCGGAGCGCAGCAGCAGCAGCGTGGTGAGCACGCGGGACAGCCGGCCATTGCCGTCCTGGAACGGGTGGATCGCGAGCAGGCGCACGACGAAGAGGGCGATCACGAAGAGCGGATGGTGCTGGTCCGCAGCCAACGCATCGCGAGTCGCAGCCAGCAGCGCCTGCATTTCGCGCGGTGTCTCGAGAGGCGGCGTGGTCGCGAGCAACGTGCCGAGGCTGCGACCGTGTGCATCGAGCGCTTCGATGCTGTTCGGCAGCCGCTTGTAGGCGCCGCGGTGGGCCGCGTCGGCCTCGCACCGACTGAGCAGCACGCCGTGCAGCTGCAGGACGTGGTTCTCGGTGAGGGTCAGGGCCGCGAACGACCCGAACACCAGGTTCATCACGGCGGCGTAGCCGGCAACCTCCTGTTCATCGCGAGTTGCCAACGTCGCCCGAGCAACGTTGCGCAGCAGGTCGTGCACCTGGTCGTCGGTCAGCGTCACGCCCTCGATGCGCGTCGACGACGCCACCGACTCGACGGTCGCGATGCGTTGCAGGCTGCCCAGCCGCTCGGGCGCGAGGTGGCGCAGGGCGTCCCACCGTCCCTTGAACTCGTCGAGCTCCGCCACCTTGCGGAGCAACGCCGAGCTGGGTCGAAGGCTCTGCAGTTGCTTGTCCATGAATATGCCCATGAATACCCATTTCGGCTGCATTGGAATGGATGTTCATGGATATTTCTACGGGTGGCCAGCCCGGCCAGACATCGGGAACCGACCTGCTCACGGGCGAACGACGCGCAGTTCGCCTTCCCCGGCACCCGATCGGGCGTGCACGAGCACCGTGTGCCGGCCCGTGTGCGACGGGCGAGGCCGTCCGCCCCGTGTTCCTCAGTAGTCGGGCGCGAGCTGGACCACGCGCTCGCCGAGCACTTTGCGGAACGCAGCGAGTGCGCCGGCGTGCGGTTCGTGCAGCTCGACGCGCTGCAGGGCCGGCAGCTTCGCCAGCGGCGCCGGATCGGTCTCTTCGCCGACGAACAACAGCCGCAGACGGCGCAGCTTCGGCAGCGTCGCGAACAGGCCGAGTGGCTGGCCTTCCTTGTGGCTGGTGTTCTGGAAGTCCAGTTCCTCGAGGGCGAGCTGCCGGCCGAGGCTCGCCGCCATCGCGTCGGTCACGGTGCCGAGGAACTTCAGTTCACGCAGCGGCTGGCGATCCAGCAGCGCGCACATCGCTTCCTGGCGCCGGCCGAACCCCTCGGTGCTCTCTTCATGCGTGACCAGACCCGGAACGCTGCACGACAACGCGCGCAGCTTCGGCAGCGGAGCGCAGCGCAGGAACGCGTCCTCGCTGGTGACCAGGCATTCACGCAGGCCGAGCCGTTCGAGCTGCGGCGGCACCGCGGCCAGAACCGCGGCGTCGACCGGCGACGCATCGAGCACCAGCTCGCGCAGGTCGGGCAACTTCGCCAACGCCTGCATGACGGCCGGGGTCAACACCACGCGCGGCGGCGCTCCACCTTGCAGGTTGCCCGCAGCGAGCGCAGCAGCCAGCTGGCCGCCGACCCCGACCAGGTGCAGCGAACGCAGCTGCTCGAGCCGCGCAAGCCGCGTCAGGTCGCACTCGTCGAGTCCAGGGCAGTTCTCGAGCTCCAATTGCTGCAGCCCAGCGAGCTCCAGCAGCGCGTCGAAGCCCGCCGGCGTCATCCGCACTGCCTTCAGCGACAACCGGTGCAGCGACATGCCGTGCAGCGCCTTGCCCATCGCGGCATCGAACGTGTGCACGGCGCCGATCAGCCCGAACTCGCGCAGGCTCGGCAGCGCCATGAGACGCGCGACCTCCTCGGTCGCGACCCCTTCGCAGAAGCCGATCGTGAACGACTGCAGGCGGAGAAGCCGCGTCAGCGGTAGCAGGTTCCAGCCACGCGGCGCCGCCCTGGGACCGCTCGAAGGAGGGTTGTACGGCTCCAGCAGCAAACGCTCGAGATGGATGAACTCGGCGACGACGTTCAGGTCGGCGGGCTGGACCAACGCCCACAGATTCCGCGTCTTCGGGGCCTCGCGCAGCAGCCTGGCCAGCGCCGCGCTGCCTTCGACGCGCACGGGCGGCGGCAACGGCTCCGGCTCCTGCACTTCGGGCGTCACGGCGACGTCGCGATCCGTACGCACGTACCAGGCGGTCGCGAACGCCACCGAGACGCCGAGCAGCACCAGCGCCGCACGCAACCACGTCGACCAGCGCGCCAGCACCGCAGCGCGCGGCTCGCTCGCCAACTCCGCCAACGCCGCCGACAACAAACGCTCTTCCGCCAGTTCCAACGCCGTGTCCGTGGTCATGCAAGCCTCCGTTCGATGCACTGGCGCAACGTCGCCCGCAAGCGACGCAGCGCGGTCTTCACTCCTTCGACCGACAGCCCGAACCGTTGCGCGACCTCGCCGCGCACCGCATCGGGCTCGTGGCACTCGAGCACCAGCGTGCGCGACCGCGCCGGCAGCGCCTGCAAACACTGGCGCAGTGCATCGACGTAGCCATCGCCGTCGTCGTCGCCGCATCTACGATCCCAGACCAGTTCTGCCGCCTCGACCTGCGGCAACTGGTCGCGGTGCCGCCGCAGGAACAGGTTGCGCGCCGTTGCGCGCAGGAACGTGCGCGCCTGGCCGTCACCGGCGAACACGAACTCCCGGTCCAGCAGCACGACGAACGCCTCCTGTAGCAGGTCGTCGAGTTCGTCGGGGCGCGCGCCGAGCACGCGCAGGTAGCGCGCCAGCGCCGGCCGATGGCGCTCGACGAGGCCCGCCGCGAAGTCGCGGGCGGGCGGGCGTTCGGTGTCGGCTGCTCGAGGTTCCGGCGCCATGTGCGCCAGGATCCAGGGATCCCCCGGGGCGGGGTCGGCTTTCCGGAAAATCCCGCTGCTTCAGCCGGCCGCCGCCGACTTGGCCGCCTGCCTCGACCTGGCCGCCTTCTCGAGCTTCTTCTTCAGCGTCTCCTGCTCGGCCGCTTCCTTCTGCTGCTCCCGCACCCGCTTGGCGTTGGCCTGCTCGGCGCGCGGGAAGTCCTTGCCGCGGTCGAAGCCGCGGTTGTTGTCGTAGAACGCCTGGCCGTAGTCGACGTAGGTCTCCATGCCGAAGGCAGCGAGCTTCAGGAACGGCCGGGTCTGCATGCGTTCGTGCACGACCTGCACCAGCGGCTTGATGGTGGCCTTGCCGGCAGCATCGACGACGACCGTGTCGCGCGGCTCGCCCTGCGCCCGCATCAGCTCGGTGGACTGGTCGAAACCCTGCCACTCGCTGCGCGGCTGCATCGCCTGGCCGTGCCGGTTCAGGAACGACCGGTGCAGCGTCGCGAACATCTTCTTCTTCTCGTCCAGCGAACGGTCGTCCTGGTGCAAGCGGTGCACTTCGAGCGCCAGCCGCAGCTCCTGCACCAGATCCTGCGCGTGCCAGAAACCTGGCAGCACGTGCAGCACCGTTTCATCACAGCCGAGCACGACGAGTTGCACGTTGCGCCCGCCAGCACCGTTCGTCGTACCGACTGCGCACTGGTCGGGCCGGTAGCCATGCGACAGGCCGACGTGGCCGTCGCGTTCGATGTTGCGCGCACCGACGATGAACTGGTCGCGCAGCAGGTCCATCACTTCTTCGTTCGGCAGGGTCACGCCCCGCAGGCTCTGCAGAGCGCTTCAAGCGAAGCCTTCGAGGTCACCGAGCGCCTGCAGCCACAGGATCGGCTTGCCGGTCGCGGCCGACTTCGCCTTCGCTTCGGCGAGGCTGTCGAGCCACACGAGCGACTTCGCGACGCCGCGCACCGCTTGCTTGAGCTGCTTGCCCTCGAGCTTCTTGCCCTGGGTGTCGGGATCGGGCTCCGGCCCCGAGGGCCCCATGGGACACGGTGCGGCCCCGGGTCCGGCCGCGCCACCGCCACCGTTCCGGCGCGCGTTGTCGCCGATCAGAGGCTGGCCGGCGAGGGCTGGGTGGTCCACCGGCGGCTGCACCACCGGCAGGCCCGGCAGCGGGGCCGGGATGTTGAACGGTGCCCGGGCTTGGGCACTCGGGGCGGCAGCCAGCAGCAACACGCTGCCGGTCGCGAGCACATGGTTGAGGTTCATGGGCGGACGCGAATCGGTTCGGGGTCTTGGGAACGGAACGGCGCCGGAGGCAGGCGTCGGCCCTTGGAGCCTTGCTCGCCTCGCCGCGTAAGCCCAAGTTCCCGATGCGGTCACAACCAACGTCGAACTTCCCGACACCAGGCGTCGTAGTCGGCGCCAAAGCGCGCCCGGAGGAACGCCTCCTCCCGGCGCACGAACCGGCGGTCGAGCAGCACCCAGAACGCAACCGGAACCAGGACCGTGGTCGTGGTGCCGAGGCAACCCGCGATGCCGACGAGGAATGCAACCATGCCCAGATACATGGGGTTGCGCGTCCACCGATAGGCGCCACCACGGACCAGGGAGGACGCGGCACTGAACGGGCGGACGCCGGTGCCGACGCGGCGGAATCGCAACGCCGAGCCCAGGGTCAGCCACCCCCCCGACACGACGAAGGCGAGGCCGCCCCACGTCCACGGCGGCCACAGCCACCGCGGCCCGGGCAGCCACACGTGCAACGCCACCATCGCCAGCAAGGACCCCAGCAACCAGACCGGCGGCAGGTCGCGGGGCCACAGCCGTTCGTTCGCCATCGCGACGAAGTACCACTCCGGCACCGCGACGACAACGCCACATCCCCTCCTGCGGCCGCCCGCTTGCCGGATCGCAATGCCGCGCGACACTGCCACCACCATGCTTCGCCTCGCCGCCGCGTTCCTGTTCGCCGCGCTCGCTCCGCTCGCCACCGCCCAGCAACTCGCCTTCGCGCAGAACGACAACCCGTCGTACGGCGGCTACGCGGTCGGCTGGCCCGCGAGCGTGCTGGCGTTCCGCTTCACGGCGAACGCTCCCGTGCTCGCTGCCGCGCAGGTGTTCACCGGCAACCAGCCGCCGGCCGTGCACACGCTGGAGATCCGCACGCGCAACGCCACGACCGGCCTGCCCGACCAGCTCGTCGGCCAGCCAGGCACGTGGTCGACGACGCACACGCGCTGCTTCCAGGGGGCTTCGTTCGCGCAACCGGCGAACCTCACCGTCGGCGTCGACTACTTCCTGGTCTGGCGCGTGCAGGGCATGTTCCACCAGCACTCGGTCAGCGCCGACACCGAGCCGAGCAACGTGCTCGTCGAAGTCCGCGTCAGCGACGGCAACACCTGGCATGCGCAAGCGAACCTGGCGGCGAAGTTCCGGCTGTTCGCGCCGTACGTCGCGGGTTCCACGTCGAGCTACGGCACCGGCAAGGCGGGCCAGTACGGCGTGCCCACGATCGGCCTGCACGGCTGGCCCGCGATCGGCAGCCCGGTCGACGTGTGGCTCGGCAGCGCAGCACGCAACGTGCCCGCGATCCTCGTGCTCGGCACGCCGATCCCAGGCGGCGTGCCGCTCGGGTTCGCCGATCTCTACGTGACGCCGGACCTGCTGCTGACCTTGACCACGAAGACGCACACGAACCCGCTGTCGGGCGGCATCTCGTATTCGTTGTTCGTGCCGAACTCGCCGAGCGCGATCGGCTTCCCGCTGTCGTTCCAGTGGGGCGTGTTCGATCCGCTGGCCCTCGACGGCTTCAGCCACAGTGCCGCGGCGACCGCCGTGATCAACTGAGCGGGGACGACGCCGGAACGGGAACGGTGACGCCGGCCGCCGCCAACCGTGCGGCGAAGAACTGCAGCGCCTGGGCCTCGGCCCAGCGCCGCGGTCGCCACGGCGCCCCGCCGGCCACGAATGCGACGTGGCCGCCGCGCTTCGAGAAGCGCGCGTGCAGGAACCCGGACGCCGCGACCGCCGCGTGCGGCACGGCTGCAGGGTCGACCAGTGGATCGTCGAGAGCCGAGACCAGCAGCGCCGGCCGGCGGATCGCGGGCAGGAACTGGCCGCAGCCTTGCGACGAGTAGAAGTGGTCGACGTCGCGGAAGCCGAACACCGGCACCGTGACCAGTTCGTCGAACGCGCGGAACGTACGGCATCGGCGCACCGCCGCCGGGTCGAAGGCGCCCGGATGCCGGCGTTCCTTGGCGATCGCCTTCGGGATCATCGTGCGCAGGAAGTGGCGCGCCAACACGCCGCCGAGCCGCGTGTCGCAGCGATGGCCGCACGAGCCGAGGTCGTACGGCGGCGAGATCGCGGCGGCGGCGAGCACGTTCGCCGGCGCCCGATCGCCGACTTCGCCGAGCCACTTCAGCACGACGTTCGCGCCGAGCGAGAAGCCGATCGGCAGCAGCGGCCGGTCCGGCGCGCGCGCGGCCAGCGTGCCGAGCACGAAGGCGCAGTCGGTGGTCTCGCCGCTGTGGTAGGTGCGCAGCGAACGGTTCGGCACGTCGCTGCACGAACGGAACTCGAGGGCGACGAACGCGAAGCCGTGGCGCGCGGCGGCTTCGGCGGTGGCGCGCACGTACGGCGAACGGCGGCTGCCTTCGAGGCCGTGCAACAGCACGACCAGCGGGGCGCGGGGATCGGCCGTGTCCTGCCAGTGCAGCTGCAGTTCGTCACCGTCCGGCGTCGTCAGGATCTCGAGCCGCAGCGGCGGCATCGGCGACGACGCGCGCATTCCGGCGATGGTCTGCGCGAGTCCGGTGGGCGCCCACCACACCGGCCGGAACGGGCTCTCGTGGGTCACGGCGAACGGTGCGGGCACGCCGCGATGGTATGGGTCGGGTCCGTTCGCGGAACCGCGCGGCCCGAGGAAAGTCCCATTCCATGGCCGATGCCATCGCCGCCTGGCTCCACCCGGGAGTCCGGGCCGACGCCCCGCACCGCCGTGCCGATGCAGCTGCATGGTCCGTTTCCGTCTTCGTTGCGCGATCGCCGGCGTGGGACTCGTCGCTGCTGCACCGCTGTTCGTGCAGTGGCGGACACAGGTCGCCTGGACGGCGTTCGAGAGCGAATTGCGCATCCTCGCCCGAGCCCACGCGGCTCGCCCCGCGCAACGAGTCGCCGCCTTCGGCGACACGACGGAGGCCCACGCGTGGACCCACTACGACCTTGCCACGACCCTGGCGCGGCCACTCGCCGACACCGACAACACGGAACTGGTCGCCACGCTGCGGCGCAGCGATGCGCAAGTGGCCGCGGAAACCGCGGACCTGCGGGCCCGATGGCAACCCGTGCTCGCAGCACTGCACGCGGGGGCCCATGCCGGCGACGTGCGCCAGGAAGCGACCCGACTGCGCCACACCGGGAACATGCTCGTCGATCGCTGGATTGCCAACATGGCGGTGTTCACGGCTCGGGCGGCGTTGCACGAAGGGCGCGACCTCGAAGCGGTGCAGTCGACCCTCGACGGCGCCACGTTCGCCGCCGACCGCATGCGCACCGGCACATTGATCGACCAGGTGATCGGTGCGGCGGTGCTGGCGATCTGCACGAGCGAAGTGTGGACCGAGGCGAGGCTCGACCAACTCGACGAAGTGGCCTTGGCCACGTTGCACACCGGCCTCGACCGCATCGACGCGTCGCTGCCGACCACGCTCGACCTCGCCTCCGAGTACCTCGAACTCGGCCGAATCCTGCACGACGTTCCGCAGGACGGCGCCGACTGGCTGCCGAAGGGCAGCCTCTGGTGCATGCTCTCGCCACGCTGGATGCTCGCCGACGCGTTCGTCCAAGCCGCTGCCATGGCGCGCCGCCTCGACACGACGGCGAGTGTCGCCTGGCCCGAACGGCGACTCGACCTCGAACAACCGCTGCCCGCCAGCGCCCTGTCGAACCCGATGCTGGCGGTGATGCTGCCGAACCTGGCCAGCTGCGAAGGCAGTCGCCGCGAGGCGCTCTCGCTGCTGCGGCTGTTGCGCATGTCGGTGGCGCTGCACCTCGGCGAACCGGCCCCGCGACTCGACGACCCGCTCGGCTCCGGCCCCCTCGCAATCGCCGAGGAGAGCGACTCGATGCGGCTGTCGAGCGTCGGCTCGGCCAAGCGCGCGACTCTCGCACGCGTCGTCGTCCGCTAGGCGGCTGACGCCGGCCGAACGTGACCCGGCGAGTGCCTTGTCCCGGAAGTGGCCTTGTGTCCTCGCGAGGTCATCGTCGTTCCTGGCAAGGCGCGATCCCGGAGCCATATCCGGGAGATCTGGCGAGGAGTCGCGACGCCGCCAGGGGCGGCGAGGGCCCGCGAATCGCAAGGTGAGTTCCGGGACACGGCACTAGTCCACCGGTGCCTTGATCGCCTTCACGAGGCGGTGCAGCCCGTAGGCCGCGGCACCGAGCAGCAGCACCGGAATCAGCACGCGGCCGAGCCCGCGCAACCACAACGCGACCACGAGCCCGACGAACACGATGCCGAGCACGTAGGTCGCGGCGATGCCGCCTGGCTTCGGAGGCGTGGTCACGACGACGGTCGCACGCCGACGATCGGCTGGGCCTCGGCGAAGCCTTCGCGCACGCCCGGGTCCCACGGCCAGCGTCCCTGCTTGTCGGGCCACACCAGCTGCAGCGCCGGGAAGTCCTCGCCTTCGTAGGCCCACTGCGCAACGCCAAGGAACTCGCCGTAGCGCGCCTTCGCCAGTTCGAGGAAGCGCACCGGATACCCGACCAGCACGCCGTCGTGCTTCTCCCCGGCCGCGAACCGCCGGCCGTCGTCGACCTCGTCGGCGAGCCCGTTCAGCAGGTCCTGCGCGACCTCCTGCGGCAACCCGAACACGACCACCTCGGCCTGCTGCCAGGTCGCCCACAGCCCGACCGTGAACGAAAAGCCCGGACCCACGTCGTCCTCGGGCACGTGCACGATGTGCACTCCGTACTCGTCGACGTCGTCGAGCACCTTCGCGTCCTCGGGCGCCATGTCGGCGGTCTTGCTGCGCATCGCCCCACTGTGCCCGCCCACTTCCGGGCCGGCAACGACATCGCGGCACCCGGCCCGGTCAAGGCGCGGCTCGTCGACGAGATCCGGAAGTCCCGTTGCCATTTATCGCCCAAAAACGGAAACGGCGACTCCATTTCCAGGAGCCGCCCGGGCGCGCCACTACATGCGGAACACGGGAGCCGCGTAGTCCGGGATCGGCGCGTTCAGCGACGCCGACAGCGCCAACGCCAGCGCACTGCGCGTCTGCCGCGGATCGATCACGCCGTCGTCCCACAGCCGCGCGGTCGCGTAGAGCGGGTGCCCTTCGGTCTCGTACTTCTCGAGGATCGGCGCGCGCATCTTCTGTTCTTCCTCGGCCGACAGCTTCTGCCCCTTCTCCTCGAGCTGGTCCTTCTTGACCTGCACCAGCACGCCCGCCGCCTGCTCGCCGCCCATCACCGAAATGCGCGAGTTCGGCCAGGTGAACAGGAAGCGCGGCTGGTAGGCGCGGCCGCACATGCCGTAGTTGCCGGCCCCGAACGAACCGCCGATCAGCAC
>JAEUHV010000067.1 GCA_016794485.1 Planctomycetota bacterium | reverse complement strand
AGGCCGTGCAACGCGAGCCGCGCCCCGCCACGGACACGCCCGGGCCGATCGCCGGCGGCGACCGCGACGCCGGTGCAATCGCAGCCTGCGCCGCCAACGCCGAACGCGCCGGCCTGCGCGCTGCGATCACCTGGCACGAGGGCGCGATCTCGACCCACCCGTGGCTCGACGAGCCGGGCCGAGCGCCCGAGCGCGGCGTGCTGGTGACGAATCCGCCGTTCGGCGTCCGGGTGGCGAAGGACGGCAGCCTGCTGCCGCTCTACCAGACCCTCGGCCACCGCGCCGCGCGGCTCGGCCCGGGCTGGCGGGTCGCGATCCTGGCCCACGACGTGCGGTTGGCGCGCCGCACCGGCCTCTCGCTCGAAGCGGCGTTCACCACGCGCCTCGGCGGCCTTGCGGTGACCGCGCTGGTCGGCCCCGCGGCGGCCGTCGCCGCGCCCGGCCTTCCCGCGCGTCGCGGCGATTGACCGGGCCCGAACGGGGGTTGCACGGCGAAGGCGACCTTGCACACTGCTCAGGCCCCTCTCCCGCCGATGGCTGCCAAACGATTGGCGCAGATCCTCTGCGCCCTGTTCCTCTTCGCGTTCCTCCCCGCCCAGGACGAAGCGCGCACCCTGGCCGCACTCGACAAGGCGTTCACGCCGCCGCCGAAGGGCAAGGCGACGCTCGACGAGAAAACGGCCGCGCTCGCCGCCACGGCCGGCCTGGATTCGGCGAAGCTCGCCGCTGCCCTGCTCGACGCATGGCTCGCGGTGGCCGCACAACTGGCCGAAGCCGACGGCGAACGTGAAGCCGTCGCCAAGGACTACTCGGCGCTCGAAGCGGAGTCCGAGGCGAACGGGCGCACGCTGCCGATGGACAAGCACAAACGCTTCGGCGAGCTCAAGCAGCAGCTCGGGCCGTTGCGCACGAGATGCGACGACCTGCAGGCGTTGCTGACGAAGGTCGGCTCCCGCATCGGCGAACTGCGCCGCCGCGACAGCGCGTTGTGGCTGCTGCAGCGCGCGGTCGGCAACAAGAAGCTGCCGCTGCCGGCGAAGCTCGCCGCGGCGAAGGCGCTCGGCGGAGCCGCCGCCGAGATCGGTGAGGAACTCGCGGCCGCGCTCACGCGCACGCGCGAGACCGACGACCAGGTGGTGTTGCTCGACGCGCTCGGCCAAGCCGGACGCGCGGCCCAGGCCTGGGCTTCGCCGGCGCTGGCGCTGCTCGCCAGCAAGGAAGAAGTCGTCGCCGAACGGGCCGCGCTCGCGCTCTCGAAACTCGCGGTCGCCGATGCCGTGCAGCCGATGATCCAGCTGCTCGCACGCATCGACGGCCAGACGCGCATCCGCGTCGGCGGCGCACTCGAGGTCCTGACCGGACAACAGTTCGGCACCAACCTCGCGTCGTGGCAGGCGTGGTGGCAGGCCGAGAGCGCCGGCTTCGTCGCCAGCGGCAAGGTCGGCACCGGCACACGCAGCAAACCGAAGGGTTCCGACAAGTACTACTTCGGCATCCCGCAGGACCAGAGCCACTCGATCCTCTACGTGATCGACTGCTCCGGCTCGATGCAGGCGAAGGTGAAGCTGCCGGGCACCGAGGGCGAGACCACGCGCATCGAGGCGAGCAAGGCCGAACTGGTGCGCGCACTCGAGAAGCTCAAGCCCGAGCAGAAGTTCGCGATCCTCTGGTACAACCACGAGCCGCACTTCTGGGAACCGAAGCTGCAGCTGGCCACCAAGGAGACCGTGGCGCGCGCCCAGGCGTTCGTGAAGACGCTCAAGTCGGAGTCGAGCACGAACATCTACGAGAGCCTGGAGCGCGGCTTCGGCCTGGTCGGCCGCGGGGCGCGCGACCGCTACTACGGCATGCAGCTCGACACGATCTTCCTGATGACCGACGGCTCGCCGACGCGCAACGACGGCCAGCTCGATTCGACCGACAAGATCCTCGCCGGCGTGCGGGCGTGGAACCCGCTGCAGCGCGTGACGATCCACTGCATCGCGATGGGCAAGGACCTCAACGAGCAGTTCCTGCGGCAGCTGGCCGAGGAGAACGGCGGCGAGTTCAAGCAGTTCTAGGCGACACGCGGAATCGCGACGGGTCGGGGCCGGGAAGGTCGTTGCCAGGGGAGACACCTTCGAGGTTCCCCATGCAATCTGCCGTCGTCTCGTCGCCATGGCCGTGCCGCACGTTCGCGGCGGCCCTCCTGCTCGCCACCGGCCTGCCACTCCTCGCGCAGAGCCAGACGTTCACCGCCTCGGCCAACGGCCCCCAGTCGTTCGTGGTGCCGGCCGGGGTGAGCCAACTGCACTTCGTCGTCGACGGCGCCAGCGGCGGCCGGCACGCCAGCTCTTCGGCTCCTGCCGAGGCCAGAGGCGGCCGCATCGAAGGCGATCTCCCCGTGGTCCCGGGCACGGTCCTCCGGATCCTGGTCGGGCGAAGCGGCCTGATCGGCGCCTTCGGCGGCACGGGCACAGCCGGCGGTGGCGGCGGTGGCGCGACCTGGGTCACCATCGGCTCGACGGATGCTGCATTCGACTTCCCCCTGCTGGTCGCGGGTGGCGGCGGCGGTGGCGGCTCGGCGACGATTCCAGGCGGCGTCGGCGGTGCCAGCCTCGGCGGCACGGGCCAAGGCGGTTCGGTCGCAGCGGGCGCCGGCGGCGGCGGGGCCGGAGTATTCGGCAATGGCCAGAACAGCAACGGCGGCGGTGGCCAGCGCCCATCCCTTGGCGGAGCCGGCGGCGCACCAGACTTCAACACGATGGGCTACGGCGGCCTCGGCGGTGGCGGTGGCGGCGCGACCAGTCGCGGCGGCGGCGGAGCCGGCTACACCGGCGGCGCCGGCGGCTACACGATCGGCGTCGGCGTCGGCACGCAGCACGTTCCAGCCGAAGGCGGCAGTTCGTTCGCGGCGAACATCGTGCAGAACGTGGTCGCCATGCCTGGCGGTTCCCCGACCCTGCAAGGCATGGTCGTGGTCAGTTGGAACGCGAACCTGCCGACGTTCGTCCCGACCGGCACGGTGCAGACGGTGGCCGTTCCGGCCAGCGCGACGGCGGTCACCATCACCGCCGGCGGCGGGCGCGGTGGCATCGGGCGCGGGGCCAACGGCGCCAGCAACATCGGCCAGGGCGGTGCGGGCGGCCTCGTGACGGCGACCGTGCCGGTGCCGCCAGGCTCCACCTTGCGCCTGTTGGTCGGCGGTGCCGGCTACGACCATCAGCCCGGCAGTGACCGCGCTGGCGGTGGCGGCGGCGGCGGCACGTGGATCGCGGTCGGGACGGACAACAGCGCCTTCGCCAACCCGCTGCTCGTGGCCGGCGGCGGCGGTGGCGGCGGCGGCACCGGCACGGCCCCGCGCAACGGCGGGGTCGGGGGCAGTGCGACCGGCGGCAACGGCCTCGGCGGCATCGCGCGCCAGGCGGCGGGCGGCGGCGGCAGCAGCAATCCGGGCGCGATGAACACGCTGGCCGTGCCCGGCCTCGCGGCGGTGAACGGCGGGGCCGGCGGCACCGGCGACGGTTTCGCGGGCGGAGGTGGCCACGGCGGCGGCGCCGGTGGCGGCAGCGCGAACGCACAGTTCCCGAGCCAGGGCTTCGGCGGCGGCGGCGGTGGCCACGACGGCGGCAACGGCGGCGGCACCAACGACGCCGCGACCGGCGGCAGTTCGTTCGTCGTCGCCGGGGCCACATCGGTGACGTTCACCGCCGGCGGCAATGCGGCGGCGGATGGCTTCGTCACGCTCCAGTTCCACTCGCCCGCGGCGAGTGCCACCGCGACCGGGTTCGGCTGCGGCAGCCCGGGGCTCACGCTGGCCGCGGACGGCGGCTCCATTCCACGCTTGCACGGGGTGTTCGTGGCGCGCGCGAGCAACGTACCGGTGACCGCACTGCTGACGGCGGTGTCGTTCGGCCTGTCGGACACCGCGTGGAACGGCGTCCCCCTGCCGCTGCCGCTGGCGCCCGTCGGCGCGCCCGGCTGCACGCTCTACCACGATCTCGCCCTGGTCGTCGGCGAACCGACCACCGTGGTCGCCCCGGACATGGCGACGCACACGCTGCCGATTCCCGATGCGCCGCAACTCGCGGGCGTTCGGCTGTTCGAACAGGCGTGGTGCCTGGATCCGTTCGCGAACGCGCTCGGCATCCGCACCAGCAACCTGTTGACCCTGCAGCTCGGCTATTGATTCGAACGGCGGCGCGCCAGCAGCTCGTCGCCGCGCGCCACCGCGGTCGCCGCGTCGCCGGCCCCGGCATCCGCCCCGAGCACGTGGTGCAGATCGGGTGCGACCGCGAACGGGCCGCCACCGACGAGGATCGGCGGACAGCGATCGCCGAGCGCCGCGCGCAACCGTTCGACCGTGGCGCGGGCGCTGCCGAGGTGCAGCACCAGCGACGCGCCGCAGGCGACCAGGTCGACGCTGCGATCCTGCAGCGTCCACTCGAGGTCGCTGGCAGGCATGTCGGCGCCGAGGTTCCAGACCTCGTGCCCGCGCAGCGCGAAGCGATCGGCGACGAACCGCACCGCGAGGCCGTGTTGATCGCCACCGACGGCGAACACCAGCACCTTGCGGCCGGTGGGCTGCGCGCGTGGCGCGCGCTCCGCCAGCCGATCGACGCAGGTCTCCACCGTCCGCGACGCGAAGTGCTCGTCGGCGATCGGAATCTCCGCCATCAACCACATGCGGCCGATCTCGCGCAGCGCCAGCGCGAGCACGTGGTCGTGGACGTCGGCGACGGCAGCACCGTCGGCCTGCAACCGGAGCACGAGATCGATCGCGTCCTGGCGTCGGTTCTCCAGCAGGGCCAGCACGAACTGCCGCGCCTCGGCCCGCAACGGCCCGGTTCCCGCGAGCCAGCTCGGCAGTTCGCGCGGTGCGGCGCACGCGGTCGCTTCGGCGACCGCGAGATGGCGCCGCACCAACGGCCCGCACTCGGCGGGCAGGGCCGCGCCGAGCGCCTCGCGCAGGGCACGCAGGTTGGCCAGCAGGTAGCCGTCGTCGACGGCGCGGTGCGCCAACGCCACGCGGTACCACTCGATCTGGTGCGCGAACAACGCGGCCCGGTCGACGTCGATCGCCTCGGCGAGGGTGAGCACGCGCACGCGCGTGTCCTCGACCGGATCGGCGAACGTGTCCGGCACGCCGCGTTCGAACATGGCCGGCGCATCACGCCGCTGGATCTCGACGGCATCGCGCGCGCAGGCGAGCGCGCCTCGACGCAGCAGGTTGGCGGCAAAACGCGCGACACCGGGCATCGGCGCACTTTGCCATGCGCGCGAGACGCCGCAAGAGCCGCGTTCACCGCATCGCTGCATCCAACGTCGGCTCTGCCGCGAACTGCACCACCGTCCACCACACGGAAACCCGAACCATGAACGCACGCCTGCTCCCCTTCCTGTCCCTCACCCTCTGCCTGCCGCTCGTCGCGCAGACGCCGGCCGACGCCAGCCACGGCAAGACCGACAAGGACCTGGTCGCCACCGCGATCGCCGCCGGCAAGTTCCAGACGCTGGTCGCGGCGGTGAAGGCCGCCGACCTGGTCGGCACGCTGCAGGGCAAGGGTCCGTTCACCGTGTTCGCGCCCAGCGACGAAGCGTTCGCCAAGCTCGGCAAGGACACCCTCGCCGACCTGCTGAAGCCGGAGAACAAGGCCAGGCTGGCCGCGATCCTGACCTACCACGTCGTCGCGGCGGACCTGCCGGCGGCGAAGGTCGTGGCCATGAAGGAACTGAAGACCGTGCAGGGCGGCACGCTCGCGGTGGTCGCCGGCAAGGACGGTGTCACGGTCGGCACCGCGAAGGTCGTCGCGACCGACGTCGTCGCCAGCAATGGCACGATCCACGTGATCGACTCGGTGCTGCTGCCGCCGGCCAACCTCGTCGCGACCGCGGCCAAGGCCGGCAAGTTCCAGACGCTGCTCACCGCTGCCACCGCCGCAGGCCTCGCCGACACGCTCGCCAACGGCGGCCCGTTCACCGTGTTCGCGCCGACCGACGAAGCGTTCGCCAAGCTCGGCAAGGACACCCTCGCCGAACTGCTCCTGCCGGCCAACAAGGACAAGCTGGCCGCGATCCTGAAGTACCACGTCGTCGCCGGCACGGTGAAGGCGGCCGACGTCGTGACCAGGAAGTCGGTCGTGACGCTCCAGGGCGGTGAAGCCAAGATCGCGGTGCGCGACGGCAAGGTGACGATCGACGCCGCCAACGTCGTGGCCACCGACGTCGTCGCCGGCAATGGCGTCATCCACGTGATCGACGCGGTGATCCTGCCGCACTGATCCGGTGGAACGGTGCACTCGAGCCGTCAAGGTGCGGGCGCCTGGCCCGAGGCGCGGGTAGAACCCGCGACAGCGATCCACGTACGCATGCTGCCCGCCCTACTGCCCAGCATCGCCGCCGGTGACATGCCGGCAGTGAACGAGTTCCTGCGCCGCCACACCGCGCTCGTGCACGGCCTCGCCCGGCGTGTGCTCCGGCATCCACAGGATGCCGAAGACGCGGTGCAGGACATCTTCCTCGAGATCTGGCGCAGTGCGCACCGTTACGACCCGACCCAGGGCAGTGAGACCACGTTCGTGACCACGATCGCGCGCCGCCGGCTCGTCGACCGCATCCGCCGCGCCACGGCGCGGCCCGCGGCGCAGTCGCTGGACGACCCGACCGCCCTGCCGGCGACCGACACGAGCATGGTCGAAGTGCGCGACGAAGCGGCCCGCGCCCGGGCTGCACTCGAGCAACTGAAGCCCGAACAACGCGAGGTCCTCGAGCTGTCGCTCGGCCAGGGTCAGTCCCACCAGGAGATCGCCGCCACGGTCGGCATCCCGCTCGGCACCGTGAAGAGCCACGCCCGGCGTGGCCTGATGCGCCTGCGCGAGATGCTCGGCATCGAACCCGGTTCGAGCGGAGGTGGCGCATGAACGAGCCCAACCTGTCCCGCCGCGACCAACTGCTGGTCGACGGTGCACTCGACCTGCTCGACGGCACCGACACCACCGCGTTCGACGCGCTGCTGCGCGACCCGGGCGCCGCCGCCGAGTTCGCGGCGTTGGAACGCACCGCCGCGCTCGTGTCCCTGGCCGATTCGGCGGCCGAGATCGCCAGGACGCCCACCAGCCGCTCGCTCGACGCACGCTTGCGCGACGACGCGGTGCACTTCTTCGCCGAACGCGCGCCGGCTCCGGCGCCGACCGCGGTCGACGGCGGCACGCGATGGCCGACACCGTTGCGGGTCGCGCCGTGGCTGCTGACCGCAGCCGCCGGCCTGCTGCTGCTCGTGCGCGGCGGCGAACCGGCACCG
>JAEUHV010000416.1 GCA_016794485.1 Planctomycetota bacterium | reverse complement strand
CGTCGGCAGCCGCACCCCGACCCCGTACGGCACCGAAGCGGCAGCGCTGCTCGCGCAGGCCCTGGCCCGCGCCGGCACGACGCTGTGGAGCGGCCTCGCGCGCGGCATCGACGCCATCGCGCACGGCGCCTGCACCACCGCGGGCGTGCCCACCGTCGCGGTGCTGGCCGGCGGCCTCGACGCGATCTACCCACCCGAACACGAGGACCTCGCCGCGCGCATCGTCGAAGGCGGCGGCTGCCTCGTGTCCGAACTGCCGCCCGGCCACCGCGCCCGCCGCGGCCACTTCGTGCGCCGCAACCGCATCCTCGCGGCCGGAACCGGTGCGGTGGTCGTGATCGAAGGCAGCCTCACCTCGGGTGCCTTGCACACCGCGCGTTTCGCCGCCGACTGCGACGCCTGTGTGTTCGCGCTGCCGGGCCCTTGGACCAGTGCACGCAGCCAGGGCTGCCACCGCCTGATCGCCGAGGGTGCCACGATCCTCGAGAGCCCCGAAGCCCTGCTGCAGTCCCTCGGCCTCGCGGCCGCGACCCCGGCCGCGGCGCATGCGATGGCATTGTGCGCCGACGAAGAACGGCTGCTCGCGGTGCTCGTCGGCGGCCCGCGCCCCACCGACCTGCTGGCCCGCGAATGCGGCCTCGACCGCGTGGCGTTCCTGCGGTCGCTGTTCGCCTTGGAGCAGAAGGGCGCGATCGCGCGCCTGCCCGGCGACCTGTGGCGGCGCGCCTGACCGGGCCGCGTGGCCCGGCAACGGCTCACCAGCCGATGAACACCAGCTCGAGCGCGACCATCGTCGCGACCAGGATCGCCGACCAGACGATCCAGCGCACGGTGCGCGGCAGCACGGCACGCAGCGTGTCGCGCGCGGTGGTGTGGTGCTGACCGACCACCACGATCGCGATCAGGAACAACACGACCACGTAGAGACCGACCCGGAACGCGATCACGACGCGACTCCTTCCGGCTTCGCCACCGGGAACACCGACCGCTCCGCGACCGTGAACGCGTCGATCATCACCACGAGGTTCATCAGGCCGGCGACCGTGCAGAAGATCACGCCGGCGTCGCAGTGCAGCGGCGCCTGCACCTGTTCGAGCGGTCCGGTGACGAGGGCCGCGAACAGCGAGCCGCCGCCGAACAGGTTCTGCGCGATCCACCACACCGAGTAGTTCGCGCGGTCGACGGCGTGGCCGTGCGACAGCAGGAGTCCCAGCGCGAACACCGCCAGCACCGCCCCGCCCATCAGCAGGCCCTTGTCCTTCTGCCCGGCCTTCGCGTGGCCCAGCCCCGGCACGAGCCAGCTCATCGCCGCACACAGCGCCGGGTCGGCGATCGGCATCGCCGGAGTCGCCCCGCCGTCGCGCCGCCGTCGCAGTTCCCAGTGACCGGCCGCGGACCAGAACGCCGCCAGCATGCCCGACGCGCCGGTCAGGAAGCCGCCGAGGTGCTCGAGGGCGCGCGGCTCGCGCCAGATGCGCTGCCCGGTCGGCGACGGGTCGAACGCGAGCAGCGCCCCGACCACGTTGGCCGGCAGGTTGAGCAGTTCGGGCAGCGTCACCGGGAGGCCGAAGCTCGCCAGCATGCGCATCACCCCTTGGTCCGGGGTCAGCAGCGCCCAGTAGAACAGCCGCTCGCCCACCACCAGCCAGCCGGCGAAGAACACCGCGGTGCAACTGGCAAAGGCAACCACCGCGCGCTGCGTCTGGCCCAGTTGGTACTGCAGCAGGCCTGGCACGAAGCCGGCCAGGAAGGCTGAAAGGCCGAGGCCGCGGCCGGGGTCACTCGATTTCGGCGTCACCATCACGGGCGGACAGGTTAGCGGCCGGGCGGGCCGGGTCGAGGGTCCGGCCGACATGCTCGGCGGCCTGGCTCACTTCCGCTTCTTGCGCTGGCTCGGCCAGGGGTCCTTCATGTCGACGACCCACTTGCGCCACGCGCGCTCCAGTTCGGGCAGGTCGACGCCCTCCAGCATCACCTTCAGCGCCGCCTTGCGCGCCAGCATGCCGGCCAGCTGCTTCTTGCCGAGGTCGGCCTCGCCGCCGAGCTTCTGCACCTCGGCAAGGTAACTGGCCTTCACCGTGTCGAAGTAGACCTGCAGCAGCTTGCTCCACTGCGGGTGCGCGGCGACCTCCTTGCCGTGCTTCAGGAAGAACACGAACGACCACGCCCCGGCGTAGAACCAGCGCACGCGGCTCGGGTGGTAGAACTGGGCCCGTTCGGCCTCGAGGATCTCCTTCAGCGGGATGAAGCCGTCGCCGAACTCGCACATGTCCTTGGCGGTGTGGATGCGCCAAGGGCTCGGGTCGATGCGCAGCACGCGGCCGGTGCTCTCGCCGACCACCGCGCCGGAGAAGTAGTCGCCGTGGCCCTCGTTGAACCAGTCGTGCGGCGAGAACTCGCCGATCGCATAGTGGATGTACTGGTGCAGCGCCTCGTGGTACAGCACCAGCAGGGAGTCGTCGTCGGTCAGCTTGGCCTTGCCCAGGCGCTTGCGCTCGTCGTCGTCGAGCGTCTTCATCGTGTACGAGTAGTCGTAGAACACGAGCTCCTCGTTGCCGGCATGCCAGTAGCCGCCGGTGTTGGGCGGGCCGCCGTACTGGTGGTACTCCTCCATCGTGCGGCAGATGCGCACCACGGACAGCGACTCCATCGCGCCGACCGGCGGGAACACCTCGGCGTAGTAGGCCCGCATCGCCTCGACGTCGCGCGCGATGCGGTTCACGAGGCCGGTGTTCTTGCTGTGGTGCACGATCAGGAAGTTCTCGGTGTCGACCGCCTTCCAGCCCTTGGGCATCTCGGCGCGCGCCTTCTTGCGGAACTCGACCGCGCGGTATTTGCCGCTCGCGTAGAGCTTGTCGAGTGCTGCTGCCGCCGCCTCGCCGTCGTCGGCCTCGGCCGGCTTCAACGTGCCGGCCATCTTCTGCACGTGGCCTTGCTGGGTCTTCGCAAACTCGGTCGGCGCGATGCCGTACACCCCGAAGATCGTGTTGCCCTCCTGCTTGCGCACCAGGTATCCCGCGGGCAGGCTCGCTGCGTTCCACTCGCCGGTGAACACCATCGTGAAGTGGCCCGGCTTCTTCTTGTCCTCCTCGAACCGCCACTTGCCGAAGCGTTTGCCGAACTGGTCCCACGACGTGACGCGGCCCTGCTGTTCCATTGCCTCGCGCACCGTGCTCGGCCCCTTCTCGGCCGCACCTTCGTCGACCTTGCCGACCCCCGTCGTCGGCGCCGTGACGCTGAACTGGAACACGACCAGCTGCGGCTTCAGCGCGTCGTAGATCCGGTCGTCGATGCGCTTGCACTCCTCGGGCTTGTTCGTGAGCACGAACTTCGCGACATCGACCTGCTCGGTCGGCGGCAGCGGCACTTCCTGGTAGGTGCCGGGGTAGGCGAACGTGAGCGCCTGCAGCTTGTTCTCCCACGTGCGGAAACCGGCCGGCGCCTGCGCCGCGAGCGGCACGGCGGCGAGCACGGCGACGACACGGACGAAGGCGGACGCGACGACGTGGCTCCGGAACATGCGCGCCGGACGATACCGCGGGGGCGCCGTTCCGGGGATTGCCCGCATCCGTTCAGCGCGCCAGTTTGTCGACCGCGAGGAACACCACCACGTAGATCGCGGCGGCGAACAGCAGCACCGCGTTGAAGCCGAAGTTCATCGACACGATCACCGTGACGACCGAACCGACCACCGTCGCCGAACCGTTCACCGCCCAGGCCCACGGCACGAACGCCGGGTTGACCTTGCGCAGGAGGCCGATGCCGTGGGCGAACGGCATGCCGAGCAATACCCCGATCGGCGCCACCAGCAGGGCCGCAACCGCGGCGCGCACCGGCAGGGACTGGCCGATCGCCGCGTCGACGATCGGCTGCGCCACCAGCACGATGCCGCCCGCGACGACGACGATGCCCAGCGCCACCGAACGCGCGCGCCAGACGCCGCCGGCGAGCCAGCGCCCCGACAGGAAGCTGCCGAGCCCCGTGCACAGCAGGATCGACAGCAGCGTGACGACGATCGAGTAGAGCGGTTGGCCGAGCAACAGCGTCAACTTCTGGATCAACGCGATCTCGAGGAAGATGAAGCCGACGCCGATGCCGGCGAAGTAGACCAGGAACCGGCCGACGTGGGCGCCGCGCGCAGCGGCGCGGCGGAACACCAGCGGCAGCACGATCAGCAGCACCGCCACCAGCGTCGAGAAGCCGAGCTGGCCCCACAGGAACAGCGGGTTGCCCTGCGACACCTCGGTCGCCTCGGCGAGCAGCTTCTTGGCCTCGTCGGTCGGCGTGTCCCAGCGCGTGAAGTTGAAGAAGTACGGCTGGTCGTCGGTGGTCGGCGTGATCCGGCGCGGGAAGTCGCGCACGAACTTCTCCTTGTCGGCGACCGACAGGTGCACGAACCGTTCGACGATGTTGGCGTCGAGCTGGCGCAGCGGCAGGTACGTGCGCAGGTGGCCCGACCGTTCGCAGAAGGCCTCGATGCGCGCGACCTCGGCTTCGGTGAACGCGCCGCGCTTCACCAGCACGGTCGTGAGCTGGTCGATCGGTGCGGTCACCACGACCACCGACGGCGCGATGTCGCCGAGCCCCATGTGGACGAACGCCGTCTGGACGTTCACCAGCAGGCGCAGCTTCTCCATCTCCGCTCCCATGCGCGTGATCTGCAGCAACCCGCCGTCGGCCAGGTGCTCGACCATCTGCTGCACCGCCTCGACGGTGTACAGGTAGTTCTCGGCCAGCACGTACGCCCCGGACGCCAGCGATGTCCAGGTGTCGATGCCGGTCATCTGGATCACGTCGTATCGGTTCGGGTCGCGCATCAGCGCCGACCGGCCTTCGTCGCAGACCAGTTCGATCGTCGGGTCGTCGAGCAGGCCGCGCGAGAACTCCTTGGCGACCGTCGAGTGGATCTCGAGCACGCCGCGGTTGAGCTCGATGCCCTTCACGTGCGAGGCGCCCATCAGCTTGTGCGCCCACACATCGGGGCCGCCGCCGACGCCGATCACGAACACGCGCGGTTTCGTGCCTTCCTTCACCGTGGCGCCGAGTGCGTACAGCGTACGCAGCAGATACTCGCGGCCGGTCTTGGCGTTGGTGTAGTCGGTCACGAAGGTGCCGGCGTCGCCGTCCTGCATGATCCACTTCTGCGCGCCGAGCACCGGGGCGTTCTTCGGGTCCAGGCCGAACTCGCGGTCGTTGGCGCCGAGCGAGTAGGCGTACCAGTGCGGGAACGGACTCTTCACCACGTCGATGCGGCTGTTCGCACTCCACCGCGAAAACTCGTGCGGGCCGTCCAACGCGATCCCCTGCGCCTTCGTCATCTGCAGGAACTTCTTGCCCGGCACCGGGAACGTCGCGTCGAACGACGGCATCCACGCCAGCAAGCCGACCGCGGCGACGGCGCCGACGATGGCCGCGCGCGTCCGCAACCGTTCGGGCGCGGTGACCGCGCAGGCGAGCACCCCGAGCACCGCCACCGCGCACAGGCAACCACCCGCACCGAGCGGCCACAGCAGGATCGGGCACAGGAGGCAACCGAGCCCGGCCCCGAGCAGGTCGCTGGCGTAGACCGCGTGCACGCGGTGCGCCCACGCCGACAAGATCAGGCCGACGGCCCCGCCACCGAAGAAGAACGGCACCGACAGGCCGAGGTTGAAGCCGGCGAACAACAGGAACTGCTGCAGCTCCGCGCCCGAGAAGCCGAACTGGATGCGTTCGGGCACCGGCATCGCCAGCGCGAACCACCACACGAGGCCGAGGCTCAGCACGTAGGCGACCGTCCAGCCGAACACCCACGCTTCCGGGTTCTTGCGCCAGCGCCCCTCGAGCAGGGTCAGCACCGTGCCCGACGCGCCGATGCCGAGCAGGCTGTTGCTGATGATCAGGAAGCTGAAGTGGAACGCCAGGCGCAGCGCGCAGACGCGCGTCAGCAGGACCTGGAAGGCGAGCAAGGACGCCGACAGCACGGCGATGCCGAGGAACATGCCCCACGGCACCTTGCGTTCCGGAATGACGTTCATGGATACGGATCGTCCGGCGGGAGAAAAGGCCGGAAGAAGGTAGCCCGCGGCTGCGGGGGCGGAACGAGAAAAGACCCCGGCCCCAAGCCCCGATGCGAGCGGCGCCTCGCCGCCCGGATCAGCGGCCGAACCGTTCGTCCGGCGCGAACAGCTCGGCCCGCGACAACACGTACTGCCGCGAACTCACCGGCGCCGCGACCAGCCCCGAGTCCTTGGTCTCGCCGACGCGCAGTTCGAAGCACCACGGCTCGTGGCGGAACACCAGCGCGTGCAGCGTGCCGAAGCCGCGCTTGCCGCCGCGGTCGACGGTCGCCAGCACGTCCCACGCCTCCGCCACCGACACCTTCTTGTCGGCGACCTCGATGCAGCCGGCGATGCCCTTCTGCAGGCTCTGTTCGCGGTCGACGCTGTCCTTGCTGGCGGTGCGGCCGTCGGTGCGGGTGCGGAAGTGGTTCGTCAGCACTTCGCAGCCGGCCCCGGCGGTCGCGGGCACGCACTTCTTCGCGTCGGTCTCGAACACCAGGGCCGGCGTGCCGTCGGCCGGCACCACGGGCAGGACGACGTGGGTCAGGAACCCCGCCGGCGGACTCGTGTAGCCGAGCAGGTCCTTGCCTCTCGCCAGCATCGCCGTCCGGTCGCAGACCCCGGCCGCGAGCAGCGCGCGCGCCGCGACCGCGGTCGGCCACGACGACGGCTCGGGCGTGTAGGTGATCGCACCGGTGCCGACGTGCAGGAACGCGGCCATGCCGTCGCTGCTCACCCCGGTCACGGTGCCGACGTAGCCGGGCCACGACACCGACGCGACCGCCTTGCCGTCGGCGAAGTGCTGCACGACGACGATCGTGTGGTCGAGCATGTGCGGGCCGGTCAGCGGCCAGTCGAAGTTGCGCGCAGTCAGCACGCCGCCGCCGTCGACCCGTTCGCCCCACACCGTGAAGCTGCTGCAGCCCATCAGGCCGAACACGTCGAGCGCGTTCGCGATCAGCAGGTCGGTCTTGTCGAACGCACGCTCGAGCTCGGGCATCTGCAGGTCGACCTTGCTGTCGACGAGGCCCTGCCACAGGCCGTCGAGTTCTTGCTGTACGTCCGCGGGGTACTCGATCAGGCGGCCGACCGCGGCGCGCGCCTGCTGCAGCAGCGGCTGCTTGCGCGCGAACCGCGCCGCGAACTCGGTCAGCGCCATCGCCGCGAACTCCTTGGCCAGCAGCGAACCGTGCGCGTAGCCGCGTTCGTGCGGCGTGCCCCACACCCGCAGCAGCTTCAGGCCCTGGTGCGTCTCGACGCGGCCGTGCACTTCCGGAGGCCTGGCGCCGGTCTGGCAACACGCGATGCCCACCAACAACGCCGAAGCGACGGACGACGCGAACATGCGGAGTGCCTGCATGGCCCGCATCTTGGCCGGACACGCCGCCCCCGCCAACTCCGGACCGCGCCGACCGTTCATCGCCGCACGCGGCGCCGCACGGCAGGGTCGTCACCGCACACCGCGAAGTCGACGCCGTCCACCGACTCGAGGCGCACCGGGCCGCGGCCGAGCGGATCGGCGACGACCGGCAGCGGCTGGCCCAGCCGCGCGGCCACCGCGACGCGCAGGAGGCGCAAGTTCGCGACCCCGCGCCGCGCCGCCGCTTCGTGTTCGTCGAGGCCGGCAAACCACGACATGTAGGCGTAGCCGCCCGCCGCCGCTTCCCGCGCGATCAAGGCGGCCAACCGCAGCCTGCGTTCCGGCCAGGGCTCGTCCACCGGAGTCGCTTCGTCGAACTGCTGCACGGTCGCCGCCACCTCCAACGCCCGGTCCATGCCGGCGCGCCGCAGCGAGAACCCGTTCCGCCACGCGGCCAACGGGCTGTGCATGCCGAGCATGTTCGGATCGACGTCGCCGCTGCCGGCGAGGTGCAACACGACGCCTGCACACGCCGCCGCGGGCGCGAGGGTCGGCAACGTCGGCGGATCGATCCGCGCGAGCACCTCGGCGAACGCCGCGAGTTGGTCCGGCGGAACCGCCGCGAGCCACGCGTCGTCGAGCGCCGTCGCGGCGAGTTCGAGCGACAGGGCCCCGAACAACCGGACCAACGGATCGCTC
>JAEUHV010000404.1 GCA_016794485.1 Planctomycetota bacterium | reverse complement strand
GCCACGCCGCCGTCGACGGCGCGCACGAACGCGAACAACGCCATCGCCAGCCCGGCCCCGAGCAGCGTCAGCAGCGACCGCATGCGCGCGCGCGTGGTCGTGCGCCACACGTACGGCAGGAACGCCAGCAGCTCACGCATGCGACGGCTCCGCGACGATGCGGCCCTTGTCGAGGTGCACGACGCGGTCGGCTGCCTGCGCGGTGATCGGGTCGTGCGTGACCATCACCAGCGTCTTGCCGAACTCGCGCACGAGGCGCCGGAGCAACTCGACCGTGGCGGCGGCAGCGACGCGGTCGAGGTTGCCGGTCGGTTCGTCGGCGAACACCGCGGCCGGATCGGCGACGATCGCCCGCGCGATCGCGACCCGCTGCTGCTGGCCGCCCGACAGCTGGCGCGGCAGGTGGTGCGCCCGGTCGGTGAGCCCGACCGCCGCGAGTGCCGTGGCGACGCGGCGGCGGCGATCGGCTGCCGCCATGCGCAGCAGCAGCAACGGCACCTCGACGTTCTCGTACGCCGTCAGCACCGGGATCAGGTTGTACTGCTGGAACACGTAGCCGACCGAACGCGTGCGCCAGCGCGCCAGCTCGTTGGCCGACAGTGCCGACACTTCGACGCCGGCGACGTGCACCGTGCCCGCGGTCGGCCGGTCGATGCCAGCGAGCAGGTGCAGCAACGTGGTCTTGCCGCTGCCCGACGGCCCCATCAGGCAGACGAACTCGCCCTGCGCGACGGTGAGGTCGAGTGCCTGCAGCGGCGTCACGGTCTCGCTGCCGCTGGCGAACGACTTGGTCACGCCACGCACCTCGATCAGGCTCATCGTCCGTCCTCCGGCCGCACGCGTTCGCCCGGCTGCACCGGAACGGTGACCACGCGCTGCGCGACCGACAGCTCGCCGCGAACGACCACGTCGTCGCCGGAATCGCCGACCTTCTCGACCGGCACCGCACGCGCGGCGCGCGCCGCCGGATCGAACACGAACACCACGCCGTCGCGCAGCGCCACTTTCGGCAGCAGGAACGTCGCCACGACCGCGTGTGCTTCGGCTCCAGGCGCCCCGCCGCCGAGGAAGCGGGCGCGCACCAGCGTCTCCGGCCGCCACAACGGCGGCGGCGCCGCGATGCCGACCTTCACCTGCAGCGTGTTCTTCAGCAGGTCCGACTCGTGCTGCACGCGCTGCACGGTGCCGTGCACGACCAGGTTGCCGGTGACCTCGCTGCGCAATTCGACGTCCTGGCCGACCGCCACCGCCGCGACCGACGCCAGCGGCACGTCGATGCGGGCCCGCAGTCGCGCCGGATCGTAGAGCGACAACAACGGACCGCGGTCGGGCCCGACGACGCCGCCTGGTGCCGCCAGCAGCTTCAACACGACGCCGTTGCCCGGTGCCTTCACCGTGCACCAGCCGAGTTCGCGTTCGGCGATGGCCAGTTCGGCGCGGGCCGTCGCCAGCGCCGCACGCGCGGTCGCGACGGCAGCGGCGGCGACGTCGGCAGCACCCTGCAGTTCGGCCGGATCCTGCGCCCAGATCGCGGCGAGTTCCTGGAGCTGGCTCGCGGCGGCGGCGGCCTTTGCAACCGCGTCCACGCTGCCGCGCGCGGCAGCGACCACGGCCATGGCGGCGTCGACCGCGGCGGCGGCGCGGGCCACGGCGATCGTGTTGCTGCCACCCGCGGCGGCGAGTTCCTGCTGGGCCTGCAGGGCCGCACGCGCACCCCGTTCCTCGGCTTCCGCGCGCTGCAGGTCGCCGTTGGCCGTGGCCACCGCACGCTGCTGCTCGGCTGCGGCGAGCCGCGCCTCGGCGAGGGCGGACTGGCGCTCGATGTTCTGCTGCCGCGCGCGCGCCGCCGCCGCCGCCGCGACGTCCGCCGCCCGCAGGGCCGCTTCGCGTTCGGCGACGGCCACGACGGCCCGGTCCTTGGCCGCGAGCAATGCTGCGTTGTCGAGCCGCGCCAGCACCGTCTGGTCGGCCACGACGGCGGCACCTTCGAGCACTTCGATCGCACCGACGCGGCCGTCGACCAGCGGCAGCACGAACTGCGGGAACGGGTCTGGCTCGACCCAGCCGACCGCTTCCGCCGCGGCCTGGCTGGCCGCCGTCGCCTGCCCCGCCGCGCGCACCCGCGCCATCGGCACGGCACGCTCCGGCCGCAGCAGCGGCCACACGAACGTCGCCGCGACGCCGAGCCCCAGCAGCACGACCCCGAGCACCAGCAGCCGCGCGCCGACGGGGCGCTTCGGCATCGCGGTCGCCGCATCCTCGATGCGAAGCTTGGACAGGTCGACGTTGTTCATGGGCGAACCTCCGGCAGGCCGCGAGCTCCGAGCGGCCAGCCGTGCACGAATGCGAAGCGGGCCTGCGCGCGCACGCGCGCCAGCACCGCACGGTGGTGTTGCTCGGTCTCGGCGAGTGCCATCACGGCGCGTTCCCCGAACATGCCGAACCCGTCGATCTCGGTGCGCGCCGCGGCGGCGGCACTGCGCAGCGCCTGTTCGGCTGCGTCGCGCGCGGCTTCCGCGGCACGTTCCTCGGCCGCCGCCACCTCGAGCTCCGCGGTGGCGGCAACCGCCTCCTGGCTCACCGCGAGCCACGCCGCCGACAGGTCGGCGAACGCAGCATCGCGCCGTTCGCGCGCCGCCTCGGCCCGGCCCACGGCATGGAACGGCAGCCGCAACACCGCCATGCCCTGCACTCCACCGCCGTCGAGCGGCAGGTCGGGACCGAGCTTCACCGCCGGATACTGTTCGGCGACCGCACGCCGGAACGTCGCCTCGGCGATCTGCAGCCGCGCCGCCGTGAGCCGCAGGTCCGGCCGGCGCAGCAACGCGGCATCGTCGGCCGGCACGGGATCCCGCAGCGGATCCAGCGCGAGGTCGAACGCCACCGCCACGTCGGGATGGCGGCCCAGCACGCGCGCCAGTGCGGCGCGATCCTGGCGCTGCAGCGCGTCGAGCCAGGCCTTCATCGCCACGGCGCGCGCCTGCGCCGCGCGCAGCTTGCCGACTTCCGCAGGTGCGGCGACGCCGCTGCGTTCCCACGCTGCGGCATCGAAGTCGAGGGCTGGCACGGTCAGCGTCGCCACTTCGCGCTGGCGCAGGAACAGCTCCAGCAACTCGCCGAACACGCGCCACCGGACCTGCGCCAGCTCCACCGCCGCCGCCGACGCTTCCGCCGCGACCTCGGCCACGGCCCCCGCGCGCGGGCCGACGCCGAGCAACTCGAGCGGATCGACCAGCAGTGCGAGCATGTCCTCGTTGCCGCGCCATTCGGCTTCGACGTCGAACGGCACCGTGTCCACCCCGACCGCCCGCGCCCGTGCCGCAGCCGCGCGCAACTCGGGGTTGTCGCGCATGGCCACGGCTGCCGCCGACGCGAACGAGAACGTGCCCCCGTCGCCGCGCCGCGATGCGGCGGCGAGCCGTTCGAGGTCGGCATCGACGGGCTCGTACGCAACGCAGGCCGACGCGAAGGTCAGCGCGAGCACGCACGAGGGCGGAAGAGGGCGCATCGGCAACATGCGACCAGGGCCTGGCCGCGCCGGGCATCATGCGAACCCGCCACGATGGCCGCCACCGCCGGCGGCCTTTGCGACGGATCAGCCTTCGAGCAGATCGCGGAACAGGGCCAACGAATCGCGTTCGGCCGGCACGACGCGGCCGTCGGCCTTGACCACCAGTTCGGCGGCCTGCAGGAACAGCTGGCGATGCGCGGCGGGAATGGCCCCGGGGTCGACTTCTTCGACGTTCGGCGGCACCTGGAGCCACTGGGCCACCTGCCGGCTCTCGGCTTCGGTCAGGCCGAGGCGCCCGGCGATGCGCATGACGAGGTCGCGCTCCTGCTGCGCGACCTTGAGGTCGGTCCACACGAACGAGCACACGAACCGCATCAGGTCCATGCGTTCGGTTGGCGTCATCTTCATGCCACGGAGTGGATCAGAGGCGCGGCGTGGTTGCCACTGCGCGGCGCGGGCAGGGCCTCCGACCACGCTCGCCCTTCCGTTGCCCCCTCGCACTCGCCAAGATGCCGCCATGAAGAACCTCACGCGTTCGCTCGTCGCGTTCCTCGCCCTCCTGGCGGTCGCCGGTTGCGCCGGCCAGAAGCAGGTGGCAGCACCCGGCCTGCTCAACAGCAAGTGCGCCGTCTCGGGCGACGCCCTCGGCGCCGACGCCGTCACCGCCGACTACATGGGTGGCAAGGTCGGCTTCTGCTGCGACAAGTGCGCGGCGAAGTTCGCGGCGATGGACGAGGCCGGCAAGAAGACCGCGTTCGACAAGAACAAGTGAGGCTGCGAGGCGGTCGGCCGGATTTTCGGCCAGAAGTCGGGCCCGCCGTGCCCCCATGGGCATGGACCATCGCATCATCTTCCCGACTGTTCTCTGCCTGAGCACAGCGCTCGCCCCGGCGCGCGCGCAGTCCTGCCCCGACCAGGGCTCGGTGCCGACGCCGGCCCGCATCGACCCGAGCCCGCTGCCGCTGGCGTGCGCCACGGCACCGGGCTGGCCGCAATGGCACCTGTTCACGCCGTACCACCGCGAACCGGTGCCGCACCCGGGCTTCACCCCCGGTGACGCCACGGCGCAGCCGCGCATCCTGGTGGCTTGGAAGTGCACCGGCTGGCTGCTGGTGCCGGTCGTGCCGTGGCGCGTGACGACGATGGGCTACGTGCTCGATCGCTCCGAGGCGCCGTGCTCCGGCGGCGGCGGCGGCGGCGGCGGATGAGGCGCCTCACTTGTCGCGCGGCGTGGCGCGACGTCCGGTCGCGGTCGCCAGATCGGCGGGCAGCTCCGGGTTCCACTTCGCTTCGGCGAACGTGATCGGCCGTCGGTTGCGCCCCTGCTCGATCCGCGCTTCGGCCGGAAGGAGCAGCGGCCCGCACGCTGCAGTCGCATCGATGCGAAAGCCACGCTGCACGCGTGCTCCCACCACGCGATGGTGGAAATCGACGGCCCCGGTCGCGGGATCGACGAACAGCACGTGCAGGGCTTTCGGATCCATGCCCCGCAGCATCAGCCGCACGTGCAGCGCCTGCTTGCCGTCGGTGTCCTCGTCCGGAGCCCGCCGCACCGTGACGCCCGGCTCGAGCAGCAGCACCGGCAGGAACAGCTGCTCGACGAGTTCCCGGTAGGTGCCGCGCGCCGACACGAACGGCCGCGGCTCGGGCCCGCCGCCGCGGACCAGGTCGGCGTCGGCCGTCGTGTCGAACACTGCGACCTCCCACGGCGTGGCCAGGTTGCCGGCCGGGATCTCGGCGAAGTTCTCGACGCGCAGGACCCCGGCCCGGCGATCCCACTGGCAGAACCGTTCGCCCAGCCAACACGAAAACGTCTTCAAGTCACCGAACGCCGCGCCACCGTGGCGTTGCACGACCTTCGCCGCCAGCGCCGCCGCCGCCGCGTCTTCGGGCGCACCTTCGGCGCGCGCGTCGCCGCGCAACCCCGAACTCTCCACCTGCCGCCAGAACGCCAACTCGTCCACGCGCCAGCGCACGGACAGTGGATCCCAGACGAGCGCTGCCAACCGCGACCGGAACCAGTTCCGCCAGTTGTTGCGCGACGTGCCCAACGGCTGGCTGCCCGGCACCGCGTCGACCAGCCAGGCTTCCGCAACCTTCGCTTCGGGACCATCGAGCCGCTCGATGGCCTGGCGCAGCGCTTCGGCCGCCTGCGCCGGCGTCGGATCGCGTGGCATGCCCGCGTACACACGTTGCCGCCGCTCCCGTTCGGTCGGGGACGGTTCCGCGCCGGCGGGCACGCCGTGGGCGAAGATCGGCCGATCCGAGACGAACGTGGTGGCCGCCAGCACCGTCTGGACGAACCACGCCCGCTCGGACTCGGCCAAGGGCTCGGCCGGATCGTCGTCGAAGTGGACCAGGTTGCCCTGCCGCCACACCACGCTGCGCGCCGGGGCGGTCGGCGGGAACGCCTGCATCTCCGGCCCACGATCGGCAGCTGCCATGGCCGCCATCGTCGTCGGCGTCGGCAGTCCCCAGGACTCGGCGAAGCGCGCGCCGCAGGACCCGACGAACACCGTCGGACGATCCCAACGTTCGTACGGGCCGAGCGGGAGCCGCGGGCCGAGCGGGTCCGTGGCGGGCCAATCGACGACCACGACGTGCGCGGTGCGCAGCGCTTCGGGGGTGCAGTCGGCGCGATGCAGCACACGAACCTGCAGACCAGCGCCACGCAAGGTCGCCAGCAGGGCCTGCGACCGGGCCGATTGCTCGTCGCCGACCAGCCACACGTTCAACCGGCGCGCCACCGCCGCCTGCTGGGCTGCGGCCAAACCCACGAGCAATCCGAACAACCAGCACCGGGCGAGGCCGAGCATGCGGGACAGGTCTACCATGCGCGGCGCGAACGCCGAGCGACGCGATCGGTTCGCAGACGGGCGAAGCTCCTGGATCGACGCTGGTGGATCGGAACGCCGGCGAAGGGCAATCGCAGGATCGGCAAACGCCTCAAGGCACCTGGGCCACGACCCGGCTCTTGCCGCCGCCTTCCGGCTGCACCGCGACCTGCACACCGATGCGTTCGGCGATGCCGTCGACGTGCGAGATCACCCCGACCTGGCAGCCCAGCGCCTGCAGCGAATCGAGCGCCCCGAGCGCGGTCTCGAGTGCCTGCGCATCCAGCGTGCCGAAGCCTTCGTCGAGGAACAGCGTTTCGACCCGCGACTTCGGCGCCGCCAGCGTCGCCAGGGCCAGCGCCAACGCCAGCGACACCAGGAACGTCTCACCGCCCGACAGCGTCCACACGCTGCGCGTGGTCTCGCCGAGGTCGAGATCAACGACGACGAAGTCGAGTTCGCCGACCGGATTGCGCCGCAGCCGGTAACGCCGCGCCAGCTCGCACAGGCGCCGGTTCGCTTCGAGCAGCAACAGGTCGAGCGTCATCTCCTGCGCGAACACCGCGAACGCGTCGCCGGTGCTGCTGCCGATCAGTTCGTCGAGTGCGAGCCACGTCGCCGCGGCCGCCTCGGCGGCATCGAGGCGCGGCTGCAGTTCGGCGCGGTGCTTCTGGATCTGGTCGTCGGCGAAACGCCGCGAACGCACGTCCTGCAGACGCTTTTCCAGCACGTCGGCCGCGGTGCGCGCGTCCTGCAGTGCCGCCTCGGCTTCGGCGGCGTCCAGCGACGGCCGATCGTGGTCCTCTTGGGCCTTGCGCTGCTCGTGGCGATCGCTGACGACGGCCCGGCGGCGCGCGACCTCGGTGGCGAGTTCGTCCAAGGCACGCGCTTCGGCCGCGAGTTCGTCGGGGCCGAGCCGGGCCGCGGCCTCGACGTCGGCGAGCTCGAGAGTCTCGATGGCGAGCATGCGCTCGAGGGCCTTGCCGGCACCCGCCTCGTCGGCGAGGGCCTGCGCCACGGCGCGCTCCGCTTCGGCGTGGGCCTTGGCAGCGGCCGCCGCTGCCGTTGCAGCCAGCGACCACGCGCGATGGTCGTCGTGCACGATCCGCAAACGTTGCCGCCGTGCGCCGCCGACCGCACGCAACCGCTCCAGACCATCGACGACGCCCGCACACGCACCCGCCAACGCCGCCGCCGCGTCGTCACCGCGCTGGCGGGCTCCAGCGAGCGCCCGCTGCAGTTCGGCGAGCCGTTCCTGTGCACTGCGCAGGGCCGCCACCGCAGCACCGTGCGCCACCGTGGTCGCCTGCACCTGCCGCTCCGCATCGGCGGCGATCGTGCTCGCCTTGTGCAGCGCAGTCGTTGCGTCCCGGGCCCGCCGTTCGTCGCGCGCCAACTCCAGCATCGCGGCCTCGTCCGCGGCGTGCTCCGCCGCCAGCGCCGCGAGCGCCACGGCCGGCTCCTCGCCGTCCGCACCAGGAACGCCGCCGCGCGCCCGTTCGAGCTCGCGCCGTCGCGCGGCGACCGACGCCTCGGCCTGACCAACGGCATCCTGCGCGGCGGCCACCTTCGCTTCGAGCGCGGCGACCTGCTGCGTCGCCTTCGTCTCGTCGGAACGGCACTGCGCGAGCGCCTGCTCGGCTGCGAGCAGGCGCTGGGCTGCATCGCCACCGGCGTGCGCGGCCGGATGCTCGTGCGACCCGCACAGCGGACACGCTTCGCCATCGACCAGCTGCTCGCGCAACCCGTGCAGCCCGGCCCGCGTCCGCGCCGCATCGAGCGACCGCGTCGCCGCAGCGGTCGCGGCGATCGCTGCCTGCTGTTGAACGAGCGCCATCGGCAATCCCGCCGCGGCCGTGGCCGCAGCCTGGCGCGCCGTTGCCAACGCTGCACCCGCCGTCGTCCACGCCTGCATCGCTCCTTGCCAGGCGACCAGCACCGCGCGCAGCGAGGCGTGCTGCCGCGCCCGTTCGTCGAGCCGTAGCCGACGTTCGTGCAAGGCTTCGCCGTCGATCGCCCCGACGGCGGCCTGCGCCGCGACCAGCGCTTCCTTGGCGCGTTCGGCAACGCGCGCGACCTCCTGCAGTCGCGGCTCGAGTGCCACCAGATTCGCGTCAGCCGCAACGACCGCAGCCTCGCGTTCGGGTCCCGCCGCGACCGCTGCCGCCGCCGCCAGTTCGGCCTGCTCCCACTGCTGCAGCAACGGCTCCCAATGTGCCAGTTCGCGCACCACCGCCGGCACCGCGTCGCCGGGCCCCACTCCGAACAGGTCGGCGAACGTGGCCGCGAACCGGCGTTGCGCCACTGCCGCACGTTCCGTCGCCTGCGCCAATCCGGCCGCGGTCGTCGCCGCCACGGCCCTGCACCTGGCCACCGCGTCGCGTGCCGCCACCGCCATTTCCCAGCGCGGCACCACCGCGACCGCGCGCTGCCGCCGCGCCAGCAGCTCGCGCCTTGTCGCAGCCGCGTCGAACGCGCGCTGGGCCTGCTGCAGGTCGCCCACGGCCTGGCTCTCGCGCAGGCGATGCTGCTCGGCGGCCTGGTGCCAGGTGACGTAGCGCAGCGCGAGGCGGATGCCTTCGAGGGCGAAGGCGTGCTCCTGCACCAGCGCCTGCTCGGTCCGTTCGAGCGCCGTGCGTTCGTCGACGGCCAGCGGCTGCTGCACTTCCATCTGGCTGCGCAACACCTCGACCTGGTGCTGGCTCGACCGCGCCCGCTCGTGCGCCGCCTTCGACAACCGCCGATACACGTCGGCGCCCGTCAGCGTCTCCAGCAGCTTCGCCCGTTCCTCCGGCTTGGCCCGCAGGAACGCCGCGAACTCACCCTGCGCCAACAGCACCGAACGGCAGAACTGGGCGAAGTCGAGGCCGAGTCGCGCCTGGATCGCCGCGAGCACCTCGCTGCGACTGCCGGCACTGACCACGTGGCCGCGGTCGAGGTCGTGCAACGCCAGTTCCTGCTGCTGCAGCCGGCCCGAACCGCGGCGCGCGCGCCGCACCGACCAGCGGGCCCGGTAGCGCACGCCGTCGCGGCCGCGGAAGTCCACTTCGGCGAACCCCGCCATCGCCTCGCGGCGCAGCAACGTGCGCGGATCGCGTTCGCCGAGCCAATGTTCCTCGCCCGCGGTGGCATCGCCCACGCGCACGCTGCTCTTGCCGGTGAGACGCGGCGTGCGGTCGAACAACGGCAGGCACAACGCGTCGAGCAGCGTGCTCTTGCCGGCCCCGACCGGACCGGTGATTGCGAAGATGCCGGCGGTCGCGAGTGGGGCCCGCTCCAGCTCCAGGGCGAACGGGGCCTGCAGGCTGGCGAGGTTCTCGCCGCGGATCGCGAGGATCTTCACTCGCCACCCCGCTGCACGAAGTCGAGCAGTTCGCGGAACGCGGCCAGCAGCTGGTCGGGCACCGCGGACGGGAAGTCCTTGGCGTAGCGCCGCGCGAACACTTCCTCGGGCTCCAGCGAACGCAGCTCGACCGGCGGGGCGCGCTCGGCACCGAGGGCCGCGTCGGGGCGCACCTCGGCGACGATCTCGATGCGCACGAGCCGCGCGTCGCGATCGGCGATCGCCCGCGCGATGCGTTCGGCGAACTGCGGCGACGGCTGCGCCATCCGCACCGCCACCTCGACCAGCGGCCGCAACTCCTCGTGCTTACCGGCCACGCGCGCCGGCAGCGCCGCCACCGCAGCGAGCGCGTCGTCGGGCGCCAGGGCGCCGTGTTCGGGCAGCCGCAGCAGCGGCACGAGGCGCGGCACGCGCAGCGACCACACCTTCTGCAGCGCGCCAGCGGCCAAATCGGCGAACACGACGTGGTGGGCGTGCAACCGTTCGGGCATCGACAACGGGATCGGCGAGCCCGAGTACCGCACGTGGTCGAGTCCGGCGAGCGGCTGCGGCCGATGCAGATGGCCGAGTGCCACGTAGGCGCAGTCCGGCGGGAACAGGTCGAGCGGCAGCGCGTGCTGGTTGCCGCCGAGCACCTTGCGCTCGCTCAGTTCACTCAGGGCCCCGCCGACGAGGTAGCCGTGTGCGATCGCGACGAGCGCCTGGCCCGGCTGTCGTCGCGCGCGCGCCGCGGTGAACAGTTCCGCGTGCAGGGCACGCATGCCGTCGAGCAACGGATCGCGATCGTCGGCCGCAGCGACCTCGGCCACCGGGCGCGGCAGCACGTAGTCACCGTTGGCCCGTTCCGCCGGCGGCGCCTCGGCCACCGGCGGCGGCACGAGCGACAACACGTCGGACGCGCGCAGGAACGGGATCGCGACGCAGAACGCCTCGACGGCCCCCGACGGCCCGCGCAGGGGCACCAGCAGTTCGTCGGCCTGCAGCCGGCCATCGCGGCCGCGCTCGACCACGCCGACCACGCGCACGTCGAACGCCGCCAGCAGTTCGCGCGGCGCCAGCAGCCGCGCCGCCGAATCGTGGTTGCCGGCGATCACGACCACCTGCACCGATGGCCGCGCCTGCTTCAGGTCGCCGAGGAACCGGAACCACGTGCGCAGCGCGGCCGGCGGCGGGTTGGCCGAATCGAACACGTCGCCGGCGAGCAGCAGCGCGTCGACCTCACGGTCGACCACGGTCTGCACCAGCCACCGCAGGAAGTGCTCGTGCTCGGCCGCGCGCGAATGGTCGCGCAGCGTGTGGCCGAGGTGCCAATCCGCGGTGTGGAGGATGCGCATGGAGCCCACAGCACCGGACTCGGCGCCGCCGCGCGCAGCATGCCACGCGGCCCGGGCTCCGCAATGGTCACGTCAGAGGGTCACGACCGTGCGCAGGAAGTCCGTGAACGCGAGGCCGAGCGGGTTCGGCGTCGGACTCGCGTCGAGCACGACGCCCTGGGCGAAGAACTGGAAGCCGGCGATGCCCGGCGCTGCCGGGATCGCGAACGGAACACCGCCGCCGATGCCCGCGACGACCGGGCCGAGGCCGATTTCGCTCGACGTGTGCAGGCTGCAGCCCGGCGCGCCGAGCGGTGCCAGATCGAACGGCAGCGGCAGCGGGCCATAGGACTCGGCCGACAGCCCGAGGAACACCACCGCGAGCATCGGCGACGAGCCCGCCTCGACGTCGTAGGTCACCGTGTTGCCGACCGCCGACGAACCACTCCACGTCATCTTGCGCACGCTGCCGTTGCCGTCGGCGCAGGCCGAGCCGCCGCGGACGATCGCGGTGTCGATGATCTGGAAGCCCTTCGCGAACTGGCTGCCGGTGCACGGCCCGACCAGCGTGGAGCCGCCGTTCACCAGGTCGAACGTGTAGAGCGAGTCGGTCGTGGTGTTGACGCCGTACCAGACACCTTCGGGCGAGACGTCGATCCCCTGGATGTTGTTCATGCCGACCACGATCGGCGTCGTAACGGCGGTGTTCTTGTCGATCTGCGCGATCGTGCCGCTGCTGAAGTCGATGCCGTAGAGGTTGCCGCGCGCGTCGACGGTCAACGCCGTGATCAGGTAGGCGGTGTTCGTCGTGCCGACGAGCGTGAAGGTGCCGGTCAACGGATCGATGCGGTACAGCGCGTCGGATTGGTTCGAGGCGAAGAAGTTCTGCGTCGTCGGATCCCAGGCGAGCCCTTGCCAGCCCGTGGTCGGATTGGCGGGCCAGACCACCGTCCAGGCACCCGTGGCGAGGTCGAGCTTGCCGAGGCCGACACCACCGAGGTCGAGCGTCCACAGCTCGCGCGTGTCCTCGCGCCAGGCGAGGTCGGCGCAGGTGCCCGGTCCCGGCAGCACGCTGCCGACCAGGGTCAGTGCGCCCGTGGACAGGTCGACCTGGAACAACTGGTCGAGGGTGGTGTCGACGAGATACGCCGCCGACTGGGCGGAGGCGAAACCCGTGGAGCCGAGAAGGAACGCGAGTGTGCAAGGCTTGAGCATGGCGCGCGCATCGTCGCACGGCGTCGCAGGCTGGCAAGTCGCCATTCCACCTGGGTTGAAGTATCGAGTCCGCCACACCCGGCCCGGCGCACCGCATTTCACCGCAGCCGCGGTGCCCGCGACATGAGGTTGCGCACGAGCCGCTCGAACCCAGGGCATCTCCCCAGGTCGTTCCACCACAGACAGGCTCCGACCGCGACCACTTCGCCACCGCCCCCCGTCGTCGCCATCGCCGCGAAGACCTGCTGCACGTCGCCATCGAACCGCACCAGCTCCGTCGCCTTGCCTGCTTCGGCGCTGGCCACGGGCGACGGTCGCAGCAAGCGGATCGACTCGACGCCCACCGTGAGCGGGTGCCGGGCGATGCCGTCACCAGTGGCGACCGCCGCCATGCCAACCGCCGGCTCCTTGTCCTGGATGCAGAGCCCGAACGGTTCGCACAACAGCGAGGCTGCGGCCGGGGTGCCGTCGAAGAACGCGCTGGCCACGACGACGAGCCGGCCGCCGCCACAGACGAACCCCTGCAGCAGCGCGCGCTCGCCGGCATCCAGGTCCAACAGCGAACCCTCGGCGATCCAGACGATGTCGACCCGCTGCAGGGCCGCCACTTCCACGGTGGCCCGGCCGCGCATCCGGACGCGTTGGTCGACGTCGAGCGCGGCCGCCGCGACCAGGCGGCGCCACGCGACGAAGTCCTCCGGATCGCCGGATTGCCAACCGAACGGCGACTCCAACACCAGCACGCGCGTGCCGCCCTTCGGCCGCGCCACGACCTTGGCCTGGACCGGGAACGTCGCCGTACGGGTTCCGAGCCGAACCTCACATCGTGCGGCGAGGTTGCCCGCGTGGTCGACCCGCAGTGCCACCGCGACCACCGAGGTCGACTTGCCGTCCTTTTCGCGGAACGACTTCACCCGCAGCAGATGCAGGCCTTCCGGCAGCCGAACCTCGGGCTCCGTGCGCACGGCCGCGTCGTCGGGCCAATGGACGCCGAAGCTGAACTCGGTCACGGCCCCGACTGCGACCTCGCCGAGATCGTGCGACGCCGGCTGGAGCGAAACCCCTGCATCGGCATCCTGCGCTGCCAGCACCGACACCAGGGCAACGGCGACCGAAACCCACGTTCCGAGTGTGCGAATGGCCATCGGCGACGATCATGCGCCGCCAAGGAGACTTCCGCATGCGCAACCTCGCTGCAACCACGTTCACGCTGCTGCTGGCCGCCTGTGCCACCCGTGCCCCGATCGCCGATCGCGCCGACGACCCGCGCTTGCTCGCGGACGTTCGCCAGGCCGTGGCCGCACTCGGCCCCGGCGTGCGCGCAGCGGTCTGGCTCGGCCGGCCGGGCGAGACCCCGCAACTGGCCTGGAACGTCGAGACGCCGTTGCCGTGTGCGTCGGCGATCAAGGCCGCGTACCTCGTCGAACTGTTCGCCGACCGGGCCAGTGCACTCGACGCCCCGCTGCCGGGTGCTGCGGCCACGCTCGCCGACGCGCAGCATCCGGCCGTCGCCCACTTCACCGCAGCCCAGCGAACGACCGCTGCGCAGGCCCTCGCGACCGCGAGCACGCGCCGCATCGCCGAAGCGATGATCACCGGCAAGGGCGTCGACAACGTCACCTACAACATCGCCGCCAACCTCGTCACCGCCCACCTCGGCGGTCCGGTCGGGCTCGACGCGAAGTTGCACGCGCGCGATCCCGACTGGCACGGCCTGCACGTGCGCCGCTACATGCTCGCCAGCCGCACGATGAACGGCGACAACGAGTGCTCGGCGCGTTCGCTCGCCGCCGTGCACGCTGCCCTCGCGGCGCACGACCTCGCTGGAGTCGCACCCGCCGCGATCGACGCCGCCCGCGCCGTGCTGCGCATCGCCGATGCCGGCGACGGCCGCGCCCGCTTCTACAAGGGTGGTGCTCTCGACAGCGATCCGGTGACCCGCGTCGACGCCGGTTGGCGCGAGGGCCCCGACGGCGCGCGCGTGCACGTCGTGATGCTGGCGCAGGACGGCGTGGCACCGGCAGGCCGCGGCGTCGCCGGCGAACACCTCGGCGACGCGGCCCGTCGCATCGTCGACATGCTGCACGCACCGCGTCGTTGAGCCTTCGGTGGGAACGCCTGCGCTGTCCCCGTTGCCGACCGCTCCGCCAACCGGCGGCGACTCCATCGAGGCCTTCCCCATGCTGCGTCCCCTGCCGTTCCTGTTCCTCGCGACCGCTGCCATCGCGCAAACGCAGAACGTGATGCTCGTCGTCGCCGACGACGTCGGTGTCGACTCGGTCGCGTGTTACGGGCTCGGCAGCAATCCGCCGCCGACGCCGACCATCGACGGCCTCGCCGCCGCCGGCGTGCGCTTCACCAACGCGCAGGCCTGCCCCCTGTGCTCGCCGACGCGCGCCTCGCTGCTCACCGGCCGCCACGGCTTCCGCACCGGCATCGGCCGGGCACTGGCGAACAACGACGCCGGCCTCGCCGCGACCGAAACCCTGCTGCCCGAGGTCCTGGCGCCAGCCGGCATCCACACCGCGCTGATCGGCAAGTGGCACCTCGGCGACGACCTCGGTGCCGCGACGCCCACCGCCGAGGGCTTCGGCCTGTTCACCGGCGCCTTGCAGGGCGCACTCAACAACTACTTCAACTGGCCCAAGGTCGAGAACGGCACGACGTCGCTGTCGACGACCTATGCGACGACCGACTGCGTCGACGAAGCGCTCGCGTTCGTCGGCAGCACGTCGCAGCCGTGGTTCCTGATGCTCGCGTTCCACGCCGGCCACACGCCGCTGCACGCGCCGCCCGCCGGCCTGCACACGCAGAACCTCACCGGACTCGACCCGCAGACCACGCCGGTGCCGTTCTACAAGGCGATGGTCGAAGCGATGGACACCGAACTCGGCCGCCTGCTCGCGACGATGCCGCCAGCGGTGCGCGCCAACACCAACATCGTGTTCCTCGGCGACAACGGCACCGCGTCGCAGGTCGTGCAGGCGCCGTTCGACCCGCAGCGCAGCAAGGGCACGGTCTACCAGGGCGGCGTGAAGGTGCCGCTGATCGTCA
>JAEUHV010000388.1 GCA_016794485.1 Planctomycetota bacterium | reverse complement strand
CGACACGCTGGTGGTGCCGATCGGCGGCGGCGGCCTGTGCGCCGGCATCGCGTTGTGGGCCAAGCACTGCAAGCCGTGGCTGCGCATGGTCGGCGTGCAGACGTCGATGTGCCCGTCGATGCTGGCGAAGGTGAAAGGGCTGCCGATGCCGAACCTGCACACGCACACGCTCGCCGACGGCATCGCGGTGAAGACGCCCGGTGCGATCACCGCGCCGATCATCAAGGAACTGGTCGACGACATCCTGCTGGTCGACGAGACCGACATCGAGACCGCGGTGCAGGTGCTGGCGTCGCAGATGAAGGTCGTCGCCGAGGGTGCGGGCGCCGCCGGCCTCGCCGCGGTGATGCGGCATTCGCAGCAGTTCGCCGGCCGCGACGTCGGCGTCGTCGTCTGCGGCGGCAACATCGACCGGCGCATGCTGTCGACGGTGCTGCTGCGCGGCCTGAAGCGCGACGGCAAGATCGCCAAGCTGCACATCTCGATCAACGACGTGCCCGGCGTGCTGGCGCGCGTGACGCAGATGATCGGCGCGGCCGGCGCCGACATCATCGACATCGAACACCAGCGGCTGTTCACGGGGTTGGCGCCGCGCCAGGCCGAACTGCACGTGGTCATGGAGACGCGCGGCAAGACGCACGTCGAACAGATCCTGGCCACGCTGCAGGGCGCGGGCTTTCCGGCGCAGTCGCTGTGACCGTTCGCCACGACCGCGGGTAACGTGCCCGCCATGCGCCGAGCGTTCCCGCTGTTGGCCTCGTTCCTCCTCACCGGAGCCGTCGCCCTGCACGCGCAGGTCAGCGACGCCCACACCAGCAAGACGCCGCCGAAGGGCCCGCCGTGGGTCACGGACTTCGCGGCGGCGCGCGCCGCGGCGCTCGCGGCGAACAAGCCGATCTTCGTCTACTCGACGAAGACGTATTGACCGCACTGCGTCGTCATGGAGAGGGGTCTCCTCTCCGATCCGCAACTGGCGAAGGACTACGACGGCGTGGTGTGGATGTACCTGTTCCAGGACTTCACGCACAGTGACGCCGACCGCGCCGCCGAACGCATCGCGATCCGCTTCGGCATCAGTTCGTGGCCGCAGCACTTCCTGGTCGATCCGACCACGCTGGCGAAGGTCGGCGACACCGGCCGCAACCTCGAGTCGTTCCGCGCCGCGGTCACCAAGGCCGAGGTCGCAGCCGGTGCGCCGAAGCCGTCGGTCGAGGAACTCGCCGCGCTCGACGAGCTGGCGGCCTCGCTGGAGGCGAACGCCGACGTCGCCACCGCCAAGAAACACCTATTGCACGAGGACCGCGTGGTCGCGTTCCGGGCGATGCAGACGCTCGCGAAGCAGGCGCCGGAGGAACTCGTCGCCGAAGCCGGCCGCCTGCTCGCGGTGCCGAACGACCAGATCCGCGGCGCCACCTGCGATGCGTTGTCTGCCCTCGGCGACGGCGCGGCGCGCGACGCGCTGCACGCGCTCGTGCGCAGCCCGGCCCACAGCGAGAACCCGAACGTGCTGCGCATCCGCGCCACCAAGGCCCTGGCGCGCTGCGGCGACGCGTCGTCGCTCGCGGTCGTGGCGCCGTTCGCCGCCAGCGGCGAATACCGCAATGGACTCACCAACACCGCGATCCAGACCGTGGTCGCGATCGCCGAACGCGACGCCAAGGCCACGACCGAAGCGGTCGCGATCCTCGCCCGTGCGTACCCGCCGCTGCCGACCGGCACCGAGGCCGGACGCGAGCAACGCATGTGCGAAGCACTGGCGAAGAACGTGCACGAGGCGCTCGCGAAGCTGGCCCGCAAGCAGGTTCCGTTCCCGGAAAAATACGACGACGAGACGCGCGCGAAGCTGATGCGCAGCTGGCAGTGACGAGCGAGGCACTGCGGAAACGGTTGGCGCAGCACGCAAGCACCCGGCTGTCGCCGCTAGTGGCGGCCGCGCTGTTCGGTGAGGCGACGACCGCCGTCGATGCGCCCGCCGCTGTCGAGGCACCGGCACTGCCGGCTTCGTTCGTGGCGTTGGCCGACCTCTATCCGTCGTTGCTCGCGGGCGAGCGGCGCAAGGTCGCCGGCGCGTGGTTCACGCCGGACTCGCTGGCGCAACCGACCGCCGAACGCACGCTGCTGCCCTTGCTGCAGTCGCGCGGCCCGTCGCTGCGCATCGTCGATCCGGCCGTCGGCGGCGGCACGTTCCTGCGCGCCGCCCTGCGCACGCTCCGCACCGCCGGGCTCACGCCCGCCCAGGCGGTCGGCTGCCTGCACGGCGTCGACCTCGACCCCACGGCCGCAGCGCTCGCCGCACTCGCGGTGTGGGAAGCGGCCGGCGACCGCTCGCTCGACCCGCTGCAACTCGCCGAACGGATCCGCGCCGGTGACGGACTCACCGACCTCGCCGCCGGCACGTTCGACGCGGTGCTCACCAACCCGCCGTGGGAGACGATGCAGACCGGTACGGACGCGCCGGCGCGGGTGCGCGCGCTGCGGCCACGCTTTCACCATCAGGGGCGGGGCAAGCTGTTCACCTACCGGCTGTTCGTCGAACGCGCGCACCAGCTGCTGCGCGAAGGCGGCCGACTCGGCCTCGTGGTGCCGGCGAGCCTGTGGTTCGACCGCGACGCCGAGCCGCTGCGTCGGCTCTTGCTCGACGAGTGCGCGTGGGAGTGGTTGTTCGGGATGGAGAACCGGCGCAAGGTCTTCGCCATCGACAGCCGTTACCGCTTCGGCGTCGTCATCGCCGCGAAAGGTGGGCGCACGACGGCCGTGCGCGCCGCGTTCGATCGCGTCGATCCATCGGAATGGGCCAAGGAGGAACCACCGCACGTGCTGTGGTCGCACGCGGAGCTCGGCTCGGTGAGTCCACGTTCCGGCGCGTTCGCGGCGATCGAACACCGGCGCGACCTCGAGATCCTGCAGCGCATGCACGCGCGGGGGCGGCCGCTGCTCGGCGAGCAGGGGGTCTGCACGTGGCGGCAGGGCGACTTCAACATGACCAGCGACCGCGGGCAGTTCGTGCTGCGCAGCGAAGCCGAAGCGAACGGCTGGAACGGCGGCCCCGACGGAGTCTGGCGGCGCGCCGGGCACGGCGACCTGCTCGCGCTGTGGCAGGGGGCGATGGTCTACGACCTCGAACCGAACACCGGGGCGCACGTGCGTGGCACGGGGCACGAGACGACGTGGGCGGCGCCGGCGGACCGTTCGCGGCTGCAGCCGCTGTATCTGGTCGACGCGCAGGCGTGGCGGGCGTCGGCTCTGCAACGCTGCCGTGCGCGGCTGGTGCTGCGGGCGCTGTCGAACGCGACCAACGAACGCACGGCGATCGCGTGCCTGTTGCCCGATGTGCCGTGCGGCAACTCGCTCGGGGTGCTCGAACCACGACTGGCCTCGGCAACACCGCTGCGAGAACTGGCGACGGTCGCGGCGGTGCTGTCGTCACTCGCGTTCGACCACGCGCTGCGGCTGCGGCTGTCGGGCACCAACCTGAACGCGTTCGTGCTCGGCGACTGTGTGCTGCCGGAGCTGGATGCGGCGGTGGCGCTGGAGCTGGCGAAGTCGGCACTGCATCTGTGTGCGTCGGTGCCGGTGTGTGCCGGACTGTGGGAGATGGCGCGGTCCGAGGGCTGGGTGTCCGGTGACGTGCCGACCCTGGATGCCGTCGCGCGGCGGTCGCTCTACACGAGCATCGACGTGCTGGTCGGCCGCGCGTTCGGGCTAACGACCGACGACGTCGCCTGGATCACACGCGACGACCCCAGCAACGCGCGCGGCTTCTGGCGCCTCGACCGCGAGGTGGCCGCTGCCGACCGGCGGCCCACAAGATGGCTCAAAGCCGTTACCAACAGTTGATTCGGGTCACTGTTGATCAGTGTGTGCGTTCACACTTGACGCAAGTCCACCCGAATCCCGCCGCCCCCGTTGCGTTGCAGTTCGCCGCCTGAGTCGGGCTGGTGTACACGACTACTTGGTAGTAGGTCCCACACGCCAACTCGACATCGCTGTAGTCAGTTGCATCTCCCGACTTCCCTGGGCCAAGCGTGACCGTTGGGCCGCATGATCCATCGATGCGGGTTCGGACGAGAATGTCACCACATCCGGATGCTCCGGTATTGGAAATCGTGACCGTGCCGCCGAGCGGGCATCCAGCAGTCTGCGAACACGATGTGGGATTGCACGTCCCGGAGCTGATGGACTGCGCGACACTCCAAGTCACTGCGATGCACGGTGAGTTGTTGTAGGCAGTGTGTGGCGTGCCCGTGCATGCCGTACACTCCTGGATCGGCAGCGCAGCCACACTGGCATCCGGAGCCGGGAAGAGAGTTACGGGTACGGCGACGAACATCGCCAATGCAAGCATCTTCATGATTCCCACTTTGCGAGTCTGATTGCACTCGCGAATTCACCCTGCATTTGGACTCGAATACGCACCGGCAGGGATGCGGTGTGCACTCGACTACCATTCCCGCCCGGCTACTACTTGCCAGCTTGGCGGAGATCACCGATGAGTCGCTCAATAGCATCGGACCGTAGTCTCTCTGCTAGCCGTAACTCCATTGTGGCTTCATCCAGACGAGCATCATCCCCTGGCATTACTCGAACCGTGTGGAATCTCTGCCCGCCACCTTCTCGATACAGCATGCGCAGACTCACCCACTCATCTGGATGCCTTAGCCTAGTCAGACCTTCGGTTGGAAAGCCACCATTGACTCGTTGGGACTCATCAAAAAGCGTTTCTTCGAACCTACCAGACTCGAATCGAGCCTCAGACAGCGAAGTACCGACCTTGTTTCGCGCATGCCGAGCGTTGATGACAGGATCCGAAGATGCACTCCAAACGGACGCAAACTGCTCCCAAGCCCTCTCGTCGGGCAGCCTCAGCCCGGCCGGAACAACTCCACTCCTTTCAGCTGCTACAACTGCCTTCCGTGCTGCCTCGGATGTTGCAGCCACACCCTCACTACCTGTGACCTGCCCTGCTCTGGTCGAAGCCTCATTGCCGATCTCCGAAGTCGCCTCTCGTCTCGCTGATTCGATCACCAGATCCGAGCCACTACCACGGTCTACGGTCACCGCCCCCTGGCTATCTCCTTCTTTGCGAACAGGTATCGAGTGGATCGGCCCTGCAGACTCAAAGTAGATCAAAGCACAGCATGCAACCGCAGTCACAGCCAAGAGCCCGAGAACTGCTTTCGATATGTTGTTCATGGTCTGCGACTCGCAACCGACCAACCATTGTCACCATTCGACCAAGCTGCTTCCGAGGGGGGAGACCGTCACAACCACACTCCGAAGAGTGCGGTCTTGCATGCTTAGACTCATGAGGGGGACGAGAATCCAGTTATCAGCAATGCAGAGGCTACCTTCTCAAGGCTGCGCTTAACCTGCCGAACGTCCAGACGCAGCGACCGCGCGGTGGTCTTGACGGCGCCAGTCTCTCGCCACTTCCTCCACACCTCCTGCTCGCGCACCGCCAGTCGAGCGATGACGTAGTCACAGTCGACGACCGGCCCAACCTCGCGCCGCTTCGCGGCATGCCCTTCGATGTCGGTGATCACGAGCCGAACTTGACGACTCTTCGCGGCCGTGCACTCGGACAGGAAGGCGTTCCTGGCCGCCTGCGCAGCGAACTTGCGTCCATCATCGGCGGCTGCGAGCCGCTCCGAGGCCTTCCACAGTCGCATAGCGACATCCTGGGCGATGTCGTCCACGTCATCCGCTTTGGCGCGGCAAGCACGCAGGACTTCGCGGATCAGCGGCAGCAATTCCACCACACGATCCCATCGGGGGTCGGGGATCGGGGATCGGGGATCGGGGATCGGGGGCACCATCGTCCTTCACCATGGCTCGCTCCTTGCTCTCCGGACTCTAGCGACAGCGCTGCAACCGACAACCCCTCCGACATAGCCAAACCCGCGATCCCGCTACCACAGCCAAGATTCAGCTTCGACCTCCCCACCCCCCCATCACAGATACGTGAACGGCCGCATCGTCTGGCAGCCGTTCGGATTGCGGATCACGAACGTCGCCGGCCCAGGCGATCCCGGCGGCAGAACGGCGAAGATCGCCGCGTTGAACTGGCTCGTGATCGTCACCGGCACCCCGTTCAACGTCACCGTCGTGCCGAGCAGGTTGTTGCCGGTGAACAGCAGCTGCGTGCCGCCCGCCGACAGCCCGCTCGGCGTCGAGTTGACGACGACCGGGGTCGGGTTGATCGGCCGCTGCGCCGACGTCGAGCCGAGGTTCTGCACCGTGAGCACCGCATCGCACGGCGCCCCGTTCGGCATCGTGAACGTCGCCTGCGTCGCCGACACGACGTTCATCGCCACCGCCGTGCCCGACACCGCACCCGACAGCCCGGCGAGGAATCCCGTTCCAACGATCGTCACCGTCTGCCCCGGCGTCGGCGACGTCGGCGTCACCGACACCAGCGTCGGCGCCGGCAATGGCCGCAGCCGCAGCATCACCGCGTTGGTCGCCGCGAACGACGCCGCCGGGTCGACCGCCATCACCCCTTGCAGCGCGAAGTCGAGCAGCGCCGGCACGCCCGGGATCACCACCGACCACGGCGCGCCCGGTGCGTAGAAGGTGCCGCCGAGCCCGAACGAATCGGCGAGCAGCAGCGACGGCGACGGCCCGAACGGGAACGGCGTGAAACACAACGAGCCGAGACCGGGACCGAGCGGCACTTCCGTTCCCGGGGCCGGCACACCGAGGTGCGCCCAGAGTGCGAACAGCCCCACCGGCGGCACCGGCGTGCCGCCCGCGGGCGGATCCACCGAGAGCGTGAACGGCTGCCCGAAGCCGACCGGCACGACACGGTCGGTGCCGGAGCTGCCGCCGATGCGCAGCACGTCGAGCGGGTTGCCGCCGCCGTTGGGCAGGGCGCCGCTGCCGCACGCCCCGAACACGTCGGTCACCGTGATCGCCGGCTGCGGCCAGATGCCGACCCGGCCGAACGCGTCCGTCGTCGCGACATCGAGGATCGCCGTGCCGGCGTCGAACTCACCGCGCATCGTGAACGTGTAGCTGCCGTTCGCTTGCGGCGTCACCGACGAGAACGTGATCGCGTTCGCGGTGCTGCCGGGGCGCAGACCGACGGTGACCGGCAACGAGTTGCCGAGGGAATTGCCGGCGGCGTCGCGCAGCCACACCGTGCCGGTCAGCGTGTCGAGCCCGTTCGCGCGCAGCGACGAGGAACTCATCGTCACCGTCGACTGGAAGTGGTCCGGGCGGCCGACCTGGTTCGCCTTCCACGTGTTGTAGAGCGCCTGCAGCTGCACGACCGCGTCCGGAGCCGAAGCCGGCTGGTTGGCGACGTTCAGGTCCATCCAGTACTGGCCCGCACCACAGCCGAGCGTCCCGTTGCACGCGGCATCGACGTCGCTCGGCCGGCTCAGGATCATCAGACCGATGTGCGACGACTTGGCGAACGACGGCGGCGGCGAACCGCACGAAGTCGGCGCGCCCGGATTGCACGAGCAACGGCCGTCGCCGCCGAACTGCCGCGCCGCCTGCATCGCCGCCATCAGCTTGTCGCCGAGCGAGCCGACCGTCGTCTGCAGCGCCTGTTCGGCGGCGGTGACGACCGGTTGCCCCGTGAGCACGTTGCCCTGGATCGCATAGACCAGCGAACCGACCTGGCCGGTGACGCCGCCGGCCCACGGCCCGGCCTGGTTGCCGGTGAACGTCACGGTGCCGCCGACCAGGCTGGCGATGCCGTACTGGCGCGTCTGGTGTGCGGCACCGTCGGCGGCCGCGAGCTGCGCCAGGATCTGGCTCGCCGGCGTACCGTTCAGCAGCCCGGTTCGGATCAGTTCGCGCAGCGTCAACGGGCCGACGAACGACTGCGCGCAGGCGACACCGAGTCCGGGCACGACGACGACGGTGTTGGGCCGCAGGTCGAAGCCGGTCAGGCACGTCGCGATGCCGAGCGCCACTTCGCCGGTGGCGAGGTCGACGATCACGATCGACCATGTCGCGAGGGCCGGCGAGGCGAGGGCGCAGAGCGCGAACAGGAACGCGACGAGCGGACGGAGGAACGGCATGGCGGCGCGCGATTGTCGGGGGGCGTGCAAAGGCGTCCAGCCCCGAACCGCGGCGCGGCAGCCCCGGGCGCCGTGCCGCGATCGCACACCACCGCTTGACTACCTTGGTAGTAGACGATCGAGTCGTGATGCGACGAACCCCACGGAGACCACGATGCCGACGTTCCCAGACCTTCGCGCCCTGTTCGCCTTCGGTTGCCTCACTGCATTGGCGGTCGGTCAAGACCCGTCCGTTGCCACGACCCCATGCGACCCCAACGCAATCGCCTGGGTGTTGCCCGGTGACTTCCCAAAGGCGCTCGAACGTGCGCAGAAGGAACAGCGCATCCTCGTCGTGAAGGGGATCTCGTTCGGTGTCGACACCGCCGGTGCCACGTGCGCAACCAAAGGCGTCTGGTGACCCGGCGCCGAACCGATGAGAGGGGGTCCCTTCTCGGAAACGCGGGTGATCGATCTGCTCAACCACCGCTTCGTGCCGTTCTTCTTCAACACCGGCGGGCCGGGCGAAGGCCACGACGACGCGGCGAAGGAGTTCGTTGCCGGCAAGGTGCCCAACCGCTGGGCCTACTTCGCCGCGTTCGCGCCGGATGGCCGCATCCTGGCGCAGACCGGCATCTACGACGGCACTGAGCAAGTGTTCGCGTGGCTGCGGGCGCTGCTGCGTCGCCATCCCGAGTTCGATCGACCGACCGAGGCGGAGGCCGCGGCGCGCGCGAAGGCGGGCACCGACGTCGCCGCCGAGGAAGCACTCGCGATCGCGCAGCAATGCGAACGGCTCACGTGGTACGCCGACAGTGAACGCGCCTACGCCCGCGTGCTCGCCGTCGGCGACCCGCAGCAGCGCGCAGAGGCGCACCGTGGACGGCTGCGCATCCAACGTGCCGAAGGCGACTGGCCAGCCCACGCAGAAGCGCTCGCCACCGCCGCGGCGAGCGGCGAAGCGACCCTGCTGACGACCGACCTGGCCATCGAACGAGGCCTGCGCGCCCTCGCAACACGACAGTTCGCGCGGGCTCGCATCGTGCTCGAGTCGGCGATCGCCGGCGCAGCGAACTCGCCGCGACTCGCCGAACTGCACTACGAAGCCGGCCGCGCGTGCTGGTTCGCGGACGATCGCGACTGGGCCAAGGCGCACTGGTGCTGGGTCCTCGACCAGCGTCCCGACGACCGCATGGCGATGCGCGCGCGACTCGCCGCCGGCGCCGAAGCGTTCCCGTATCCGAACAGCGAACTCGGTGGCTTCGAACCACGCACCGGCCCGGTCGGCCCCGACGCGCTCGACGGCGGCGTAAAGAAGGCCTTCCGCAGTTACGAGCGACTGCGCGAACGGCTGCAGGCCGGCGATTTCGACCACGCGGCCGCGAAGAAAGCCGCCGAGGGCGAAGCCGACGTGCAGCTGCCGCGCCGGGAACCGCCGGCGATCGACCCGCTCGAGACCGCCGACAGCTTCGTCGTGCAGCTGGCGAACGCCGACGAAAAGGCCCGCGATGCCCTCGCCGATCGGCTCGCCGCGCTCGGTGTCGCCGCTGCCCAACCGTTGATCGTCGCCGTCGGCAACGAAGCGTTCCGTGGGCGCCTCGGCGCCGTGATCGCGACCGGCAAGTTGTTCGCAGCCCACCCCGAGATCGGGCACGAGGAGCGCGGCTGGTTCGAAAGGGCCCTGCGGCCGCTCGCGCGCAGCAAGAACGCCGACTTGGCCGCCGCCGCGCAGGCGGCGCAGCGGGCGATGCAATCCGGCAAGTAGGGCCGCCTCAGGGCGCGGAGCCGAGCTGGCGTCGCAGCAGCGAGGTCAAACGGCACTTCGCGCCGACGTCGTCCGTCTGCGCGATCGCCACGAGAATCTCGGCGCAAGCGGCCTGGCCCAGATCCACGAGTCGAGCAGCCGCGGTGCCGTCGCCGCGCACGAACCGCACCAGGGCATCGCCGCAGTCGCGCCGTTCGTCGGCGTCGAGCCAATCGCCGGGCTTCGCCTCGATCCGCCACGATTGCGTGAAGCGTTCGCTGTCGAAGTTGCCTGCGACGCTCGCGTCGTCGGCGAACTCGAACCCGGTGATGTGCGAGTTCGTGTCGAGCGGCAACCACAGGGCGAGCTTGTGGTTCGACTCGCAGGTGAGGTCGTTCGGGCCATAGCGACTGCCCGCGCGTCCCTTCTCGCGCAAGACGAGTTTGCCCGCGGCGATGAGCCCGAGAACGTCACCGCGACGTTCGACGGTGACGACGAGTTCGCCGGCGGTTGCGTGCGTGTGTTCGTGCAGGCTCCAGCCCCACTTGGTGCCACCGGCACCGTCGTTCCACGACAGTTTCGACAGGCGCTTCGCGAGCGCTGCCAGCCGTTCGCCCCGCACGGTGTGGCTCGTGCCTGCCGGCAACGGCCACTCACTCGGCAACAGCGGCTCGAGCTCGACGAGGCCGAGCTGCAGCACACCGGTCGCCCGCATCGGGTGGGCGTCGAGCGCACGCCATTGCGAGCGGCAGTCCACCTGCGCCACGCCGCGCACACGATGCGCCAGCACCTCGCCGGTCTCGAGGAACGGCCGTCCCCGGGCCACGAAGGCGTCGACGCTGGCGAGCGAACGCTGCACGGATTCCATCGTCCACGCCGACTGCGCGTCGCGACGCATGCCGAACGTCGTCTCGAGCAGGCCCACGAGGTGGGCCGCCCCACCGGGCCGCGCCGCTTCCGCCCGGTGCATCAGGTCGACCGCGTAATGCACCACCCGCCGCCGCGTCGCCGGCTGCAGTTCCTCGAGACGGCCCATCAGTCCGGTGCGGCACCACAATTCGTACTCGATGTGGATCGCCTTCGCCGAACGCGCGGAGTCGAGCGCCGCATCGGCGAGAACGTCGGCCGCGAGCCAATGGGCCAAGACACAGACCAGTTCGGCGCGGAACGCCGGCGACGCATCGATGCGTACGCGCTTCAGGGCGCGTTCCAGGAACGGGGCGCCTGGATGGAAGGCCTCGGTCACGCCGAGCCGTTCGCGCATCGGCGGCGCATAGGAGAGGCATTGCAGGGCCAGCGAACGGCCGTAGCCGGCACTTTCGTCGTCGAGCACGTCGAGCAGCACTTCGGCGACCCCCGGCGGCAGGGGATTTGGCGTGTGCGCGTCCCAGATCGTGCGCAGCGTGGCCGCGATGCGGTCGCCTGGCGTCAACCGCGGCTCGAGCCATGGCGTCGCCGTCGACCAGCCGATCCCCGACAGGAACGGGTGCTTGTCGAGCAATCGGGCGAGTTCACCGCCGAAGGTCCGGAACTCGGCGGCAAGCAACGCGGCGTGCAGTTCTGCGCGCCGCTCAGGCGTCGTGTCCGCCGCAGCCATCGCCGCGAGCGCGGCTACCGGGTCGCCGGCCGCCGTTACACCCTGTGCGGCGAGCGATGCAGCGAACACGAACGGCAGCGACATCGGCAACCAGTGCATGGGCGCGAATACTCCTTGGACAAGCGACGGTAACCCACCGCGGCGTCCGTGGTGGGTCAGCCGTTCGTCAGACAGTGGAGGCCGGACCGTCGCCCGTCACTTCTTGTTGGCCGCTTCCCGAGCCGCCAGCTCGGCGGCGACGTCGACGTCCCACTCGACCGTCTCGCCGTCGGCGATCGTGCGCACGATGCGCAGCTCGGGCTTGCCGGGCTCGGTGATCACCGCGGTGTAGGTGTCCGGCGGGATCGAGCCGAACTCGTACCAGCCGGAGTTCGCCACCTCGTCGCGGTTGGCCATCAGCCGCTTCATCACCGTCAACGTCGACACACGCGACACCACCGGCTTGCCCTGGCCGTCGAGCAGGCTCATCTGCGCGAACGGGATCGCCTGCTTGTCGACGTTGGTCGCGCGCACGCGCAGCGTGGCGCCGCGCACCATGCGCAGCGTCACGTCCGCCGTGGCGTCCTCGGCGACCGCGATGTCGTCGAGCTTGCCGGCCTGCAGCGCTTCGTTCTCGACCTTCAGCGAGTAGGTGCCCGGCGTGAGCCCGGTGATCTCGAAGCGCCCGTCGGTGCCGCTGCGGATCGGCCGCCCCTGCGCGCCGACGAGGTCGAGCAGCGGGTTGCTGCGTGGCCGCTTCTTGCCGGGCGTGGTCTCGGCGTAGACGACCTCGGCGCCGGACACCGGCTGGTTGCTGCCGTCGACGACGATGCCCGTGATGCGGCCGGCGAGCGGCACGGTGATCACGATGTCCTGCAGGTTGGTCTGGCCGTCGACGAGCACGCCGTCGAGGCTGCCTTCGCCGTGCTGCTTCCGTTCGCCGCCCGCATCATTGCCGCCGCCACCGGGGCCGCCGCGCCGCCCCGGCCCGAAGCCGCGGCCCGCGGTGAGCCGGTAGCTGCCGGCGGCGACCGAACGCAGCGTGAACTCGCCGGCCTGGTTGGTCCGCGCCTGCGCCAGCCCGTTCTGCGCGATGAGGCCCATCAGCCCTTCGGACCCCGACAAACCGCTGTCGGTGGAGCCGAGCGACACCTGGATGCCGGCGACCGGCTGGCCGCGCGTGTCCAGCACGCGTCCCTGGATCGAACTGGTCGGCAGCGTGACGTCGAACGCGTAGTCGCGCACCTCCTCGGGCACTTCGATCTCGAACGTCGTCTGCACCGGCTGGCCCTGGAATCGCGTCACCTGCATCACGTAGCTGCCCGGCTTGATGCCGATCAGTTCGTAGCGGCCGTTCATGTCGGCGGCGTTGGCGCGCACGCCCATGCCGAGCAAGCCGTCCTTGTCGCTGCCGAGCAGGGTCACCAGCGCGCGCGGCACCGGAGCTCCGGCTTCGCGCACCGTGCCGAACACGCGCACGCCGTCCTCGCTGTCGTCGTGCACGTCGAGGCGCGCGAACTTGCCCTGCTTCACCGTCACCGTCTTGAGCCGCATGTTGCTCATCAGCTCGAGCGGGATGTTGTCGGCGCGCACGTCGAGCTTCGACTTGAACACCACGTACTGGCCGGGCGGCAGGCCGTCGATGCGGTAGAAGCCGCTCTTGTCGGTCGTGGCGCTGCGCATCGAACCCGCCTGCAGACTGAACGCGACCATCAGCGCTTCCGGCAGCGGCCGCATGCCGAGCCCGGTGACGTTGCCTTCGACGCCGCCGCCCGCGTCGAGCACGATCTCGATCGCCGGCGTGGGTTCACCGGCCTTCACCTCGACGTCCTTGTTCGACGACTTCGCGAGGTCGGGATGGCGCGCGGTGAAGCGGTATTTGCCAGGCTCGAGCGCCTTCACTTCGAAGTGGCCCTTGCTGTCGCTCAAGGCGCTGCGCGCGTTGGTCGACGACGACAGGGCCAGGAAGTCGAAGTCCTCGGCGTCGATCTGGAAGTTGAGCGGGCCGCGGCCACCGCCGCCGTCGCGCTGCTTGTAGGCGGTGACCTGCGCGTCGCTGACCGGCTTGCCGGTCTCGTCGACGACGCGGCCCGCGACCGGCGTGCCCGGTTCGAGCGTGAACGTCAGCACGTCGCCGACCTGGCCCGGCTGCAGGTCGACTTCCTGGTTCTGCGGCTCGAGGAAGCCCTCGGCCCGCACGCGCACGCGCACGCGGCCCGGCGGGATGCCGTGCAGTTCGAACGCCCCGTCGGCGGCGGCGATCTCCTTCCAGTTGCCGTCCATGCCGTTGAAGCCGCGGTCCATCATCGTCTGGCCTTCGGCGAGCTGGCGCGTGCCGCCGCCGCGGCCGCCGCGACCACCGCGCATCCACGGCGGGCCGCGCCGTTCCTCGTCGCCACCGGCGTTCGCGTTCGCCGCCTCGCCGCCTTCCTTCGCCTTCGCATCGGCAGGAGCGGGAATGTCCGACGTGCGCGTGTCGACGCGGAAGCGCGGCACCGGCTGGCCCGCGGCCAGCACCTTGCCGCGCACGGTGACGCCGCGCTTCACCTCGATGACGAGGTCCTTCTCGTCGAGCTTGACGCCCATGCGCACCGCGGTCGTGTAGCCGTCCTTCTGCGCCTGCACGACGACGCGTTCGCCGGTCAGCCCCTTGCCGACGAAGCGGCCGTCGGCGTCGGTCTTCACCTCGACGCGGCGCACCTTCAGCATCATCTTGAGGAACTGCGGATCGTTCGGGCGCTCGAACGGGCGGATCTCGACGTTGGCGTTGGCGACCGGCTGCTTCTGGTCGTCGACGACGCGGCCGGCGAGGGCCGTGCCTTCGCCGAGCTGCAGCACGAGGTCCTCGTAGACGCCGCCGTCGACGACGGCGAGCTCTTCGATCTGGCTCGGCGCGAGTTCGTTCGCCGCGGCGACGATCGCGATGCGGCCGGCGGCGACGTGCTCCAGGCGGAAGCGACCCTGCGCGTCGGTGACGACCGGCTCGGACCGGCCGTCGGCCGAGAACAGCACGCGGCTGATGTCGAGGTAGACCATCGCGACGTTGGCGGCGACGATCGGCTGGCCCGACGGATCGACGACGCGGCCGCCGACGATCGCACCCTGGTGGCCGCGGATCGTGACGTCGCTGACCTGCGCCACCGCGACGTCGACGCCGTGCACTTCCTCGAGCGCCATGTTCGGCGACGACGCGGCGACGGTGTAGCCGAGGCCAGCGGGCACGCCGGGCAGGTCGAAGCGGCCCTGGGCGTCGGTCACGGCCTCGAGCCAGCGGTACTGGCGGTCGGTGATCTGGCCGAGGAACGAATTGAGGCCCGGGCGCACGCTGACGTGCGCGCCGGCCGCCGGTCCACCATCGGCGCCGAGCACGATGCCGCGCACGCGGCCGCCCGGCGAGGCGCGCAGTTCGATGCCTTCCTGGACGTGGCCCTGGGCGAGACGGGCGGTGCCCGGGGTACGCACGAACCAGCCGTCGGACACGCCGTCGAGGAACACGCGACCTTCGGGCAGGCCGAGCAGTTCGAAGGTGCCGTCAGGATTGCTGACGGTCCGGCCGAGTTCGCGGCGCGGGGCGCGGGTCTCCTTGAACATGCCCTCTGAGAACAGGCCGCGGAAGCGGGCGATCAGGGGCTCGATCGAGGGCTCGTCCTTGACCGCCAGGACCTCGATGCCACCGAGCGGCTGGCCGGTCTTGGCGTCGAGCACGATGCCGCGCACGCCGGTCGGCCTGGCGCTGGCGACCTGGGTGCGGTCGGGAGTGCCGTTCGCGGTGACGGCAGGGGCGACAGCGGCGGAATCGAGGTTCGCCTTGGCGGGATCGGCGGTGGCAGTGGGCGCTTGGGTGGCGTTCGGGTCGATCGGGGCTAGGTCCGGGCCGGCGCCGTAGCCGAACCAGGCGGCAAGGGCGACCAAAAGGACGACGACGGCGCCCAGAAGGGCGACTCGGGCTCGGTTCTGCATGGGGTGGCGGGCGCCGCGGGGCTGCAGCGGGGAATTGGCGCTCGGTGGCCCTTCGGGGACGGATCCCTGTTGTCGCCGGAGCGGTTGATCTCGAGTCCCGAATGGGCGCAGCTCGCTGCCGAATCGCTGGACGGGTAGTCCGCACGCTGGACGGCATCGCCGAACGCATCGCCGCAGTCGACTCGGTGCTGCCTCAGATCGCCTACGAGTCGACGGCGTAGGCCAACGGGATCAGGCGATCACGCAGTTCGCGGCCAGCGCGCGAGTCTCGACCAGATCACGCAACAGAACAGGCACCGCCAAAGATCTCGCGTCGGCACGAAAGGCACGGCTGGCGAAGTGGAGTCGCTTGCGGCGGGGGTTGGACTCGTTCCGGGTCGGAGATCGTTGCACGGGATGATTGCGTATCGAGCCTCCGACGCCTCATGTAGAGCGTCGGCAACGACACGCCCATCCTCTCGGCGACGTTCAGGCCGCATGCCGGCAGCATCGCCAACGTTCCGAGAATCAACGGATCCAGGAAACCCCAATCCGTCGCTTCCCCGCCACTTCCACCGAAACTCGCTCACCGTCAAGCATGGGACGCCAGCCGACCCGTTCCGCCAGCCCTGCTGAAGCGCTGCACAGCGATAGCATGGCGCCATAGTCAGAAGGGGGACGGACACCGGAGGCACTGCGGGACCAATCACGAACTGCGGCGACATCGCGACCGCAATTCGCCTCGGCAACCACGCATCCCCTGACAATGCGTTCGACGCAGCCGACAACGAGCTGCACATCTGCAGCCATCCGGTCATCGTCCCCACGCTCCAAACGACACTGTTTGGCCAGGTCTTGGCCAAACCGCTTCAGATCTTCTCCGGCAGCCGCAAGGAGCTTCCATTCTGGCCTTGCACCACCTACGCATAATGTGTGAATCGCAGAGATTTCACGCTCCTGCGTGGGCCACCTTCGAAGTCCCCAATACTCGTTGGTGCCATGACGTGGCCAGTCTCTCGTTGCCAGCGCCATCTCGGCGACACAGCGATCACCCAGTGACAACCTCACGTATCGCATGATCGCTGCGTAACAACCGCTTGCGTCGGGGAACCTCGCCACCCACCCGATGTCGACACCATCACCCTCAACGATACGAAATGGTGCAAATGGACCCCAAGAGCGATCGCCCCACAGCCCCTTCATTCGTTCCACCGCGTTCTGCACAGAGGCATTGGGCTTGATTCCTGCGCGGCCAAACGCAAACCAGTGCTCTTCTAACGCTCGGCCATCTGGGTTCCGCGGCCAAACCGGCGAGTCAGCGGCATCGATTCCCACGCGAGATCGATAGACCTCAAGCCCCTCAGCAAGACGCGGGTCGTCAGCGGCAACTTGCAACCGCAGTCGCCGCAGAAGCAACTGCTGCGAATAATACAGCACATCCATGAACGCGTGGAGCAGCCCTTCGGCAGCAACATCCGGAAGAATGACCACATCCAACGGCGTTTCCTCGCTCTCAAACGAGTCCCTGTAGCTTGCTGCCAACGCTTGCTGCAGCGGTCCATCACGACGCGCATCGCCCGGTGTCACTTGCGCGATACCATGGCCATGGAGCACCAACAGAAAGAAGAGCAGAAGGTCACAACGAACCTGTCGGAGAAGCATATGTGATGCTCTAGGTTATGGGCCTAGCCCCGGCAGGGCGGGAGGGTTCAGGGGAGTGAGATTCGGAGCCGGGGGCGTCACCGGATTGTCGTCATTGTACGACCTTTCCGTTCGGTTGCCCTTGGAGTCTTCCCCGCACCGTCAGGAACCGTGCCGATCGTGAACCCGGCACTCGTCGCCGTCGACCGCCTCGACCAGGCTCGGCGGCTGCGCTCCGGTGAATGCGGGTAGGTGCTCCACCAGGTTTGCGCCGAAGTCACCCGGTTGAAGTCGTCGTAGCCGGGCGATCGACCGACCTACCGCTTCCTGGTCGGACCGTGGACACCCTCGCCCTAGAGTTCGCGGCCTCGGCCGCGAACCTCGACCGCGCGCCAGTCGCCGATACCGCCTGGGGCTCACGCGAGTTCCACGTTCGCGATCCGGACCGCAACGGGCTGCAGCTCTACGCCCTGCTCCCCGATGGACCGCCGAGCAACTCCCGCTCGCCGCCGTTCCGATCGCTACCAAGGTGCAAGACGCCGCCAGGCCTCGCCGTCTCGAACGGGCCGGTGCGAGCTACTCCGTGAAGGTTTCCCCACCCCGCGATCGTTTTCCGACTCCGCATGGCCGATACTGTTTTTCTACTCCACTGGAACGAACAGAACGTTTCCCCAGTCGAGACACAGTTTTCCCAGCATGCCACGTCCTGGTGAACGATTCCCCGCCGGATACCAAGCCCTCGTCGACCAGTTCGGTCTCCGATGCATGCCACTGGCGCATGCATCCTTCACATGGCGCAAGGCGTCCGGCCTGGTCGAAACGGATCGAGGCCGCACGGAGCAGACGTTTCCAGCCCGCTATCGCCCGGATCCTTCGGTCGCGAACCAACTCGAGTTCGCCCTGAAATACGACGGCGTCAACCTCGAGGTGCTGCGCGCAGTCTTCGACCAGGTCGACACCAAGGAACTCAGCGCCTGGGTCCGGGCGACCCCGACGGGCAAGTACACCCGCCGCATCTGGTTCTTCTACGAGTGGCTCACCGGACGGACCCTGGATGTGCCCGATGCACTGGACGGTCCGTACGTAGACGCCATCGGCGGCGACGCCTTTGCCGCGCTCCCCATCCGCAGCCAGCGGCATCGCGTGCGCGACGACCTTCCGGGCACTCGCGACTTCTGCCCGTTGGTGCGGCACACACCGACGCTCGACACGTTCGCCGTGAAGCGTCTCGAGCAGCGCGTGCGCGCGATCGTCGCCGAGCACGACCCCGCCCTGCTGCATCGCGTCGCGCAGTTCCTGTTCTTGAAGGAGACGAAGTCGAGCTTCGAGATCGAACGCGAACGTCCCGATCGCCAGCGCACCCTGCGCTTCGTCGAACTGCTGCGCACACCGCACTCCATCCACGATTTGTCGCACGATCGGCTCGTCTACCTGCAGCGAGCGATCCTCGATCCGCGGTATGCGCAGGCCCACTACCGGACCGACCAGAATTACGTGGGGCAGACCCTGGCCAGCTACCGCGAGCGCATCCACTTCATCGCCCCACGGCCTGAAGACCTCGCGGGCATGATGGCCGGCTGGCTGGCGTGCAACGAGCGTTTGGCGACTTCGCGCATCGACCCGGTCGTGCAGGCGGCCGTGCTCGGCTTCGGCTTCGTATTCCTGCACCCGTTCGGCGACGGGAACGGGCGCCTGCACCGGTTCCTCATCCACCACGTGCTGTCGCGCACCGGGTTCACGCCACACGACATGGTGCTGCCGATCTCGGCGACGATGCTGGCGCGCCCTCGTGACTACGACGCGTGTCTCGAGAACTTCTCCGTTCCGCTGCTGGCCTTGCTCGACTGGCGCATCGATGCGAACGGCGCCATGACCGTGCTGACCGACAGCGCCTCGTTCTACCGGTACTTCGACGCCACGGCGGCGGCCGAGTACCTGTACGCAACCGTGGAACACACGATCGAAACCGACCTGCGTGACGAGATCGACTACCTGACCCGGTTCGACACCGCCTGGCGGGCATTGCGCGAAATCGTCGACATGCCCGATCGACGTCTCGAGCTGTTCGTCAAGCTCTGCCTCGGCAACGACGGCACCCTGTCGGCGACGAAGCGCAGCACATTCGCCGAACTGACCGACGACGAAGTGGCGCGCATGCAATCGGCGATTCGCGATGCGGGACTGTGAACTCGCGCAGCCGCGCCGAGCCCGCCCCCATCACCGCCCGAACGGTTTCACGACCATCCGCAGATCGCTCGTCCCCGCCCGCACGTCTTTCAACTCCGCGCCGCGGAACGGATCGACCGGATGCCGCGCGTTCACCCTGCCGACGAACGTCGGCGGCACCTCGACCCGGAACTTCCCTTCCGCATCCGTCGCATGCAGCAGCGAACCACCCGTGCCGCCTTCGGGCCACACCGTGATCTTCGCCTGCAGCGGCTTGCCGTCGGCGTCGACGACCTGACCCGACACGAACGAACTCGCCTGCAGCACCAGCTGCAGATCGCTCGCTCCCGCCTCCACCACCATCGGCGCCAGCGACCAGCCCTTCGGCGCGCGCAACGCCATCAGCGAGCACTTCCCCGGCTTCAGCCCCTGGATCGTGAACCCGCCCTGCGCGTCGATCTGCGCCGAATGCGTCTGACCGGTCGGATCCGCCGCTTGCAGCCACACCTCGTCGCGCTGCTCGGCATCGAGCGCCACGCCGTCGGCGCGCCGCATCACGCCGCGCAGCGACAGCCCGCGCACGACGACGACCAGCACTCCTTCGGCGATCTTGCCGTCTTCGACCGCGACCTCTCGCGGTTCGGAATCGTCGAGCCCGGGCACGCTCGCCGAGACCCGGTACCCCCCAGCGGCGACACCGGCGATGCGGAACACACCGTTCGCGTCCGTGACGACCTCGCGATGCGTGAACTGCGTCGGCAGGCTGGCGGGCCCCGGCGACGCCCACGATTCCGCGTCCGCGTTCGCGCCGCGGACCTGCACCTCGGCCTTCACGACCGGGGCCCCGTGGTCGTCGACCACGCGTCCCTCGATGCCGCCCGCGGGCAACAGCACCAGGTCGCCGACGTCGTGCCGGACGCCGGCACCGATCGACCGCGGCAACAGGTAGACGCGTGCGCCGCGCCCGGGGGACCGCGCCATCACCGAGTACTGCCGGTTCGGCCGCAGTCCGAGGGCCACGAACCGTCCGTCGGGCCCGACCGGCGCCGTCAACCAATCGGTGCCGTGCATGCCCGGGGCGTGCACGATGCCGACGGCCACGGCGACGAAGCCGTCGACGATCGGCGTGCCCTGGGCGTCGACCAGCCGCCCGACCAGCTCGCCGCCGCGCTGCAGCCGGACGGTGCGTTCGTCACCGAGCGTTCCCGCGACGTCCAGCGACCACGTCGCGTAGCCGTAGGCGCGCACGTGCAGCATCACGAATCCCTCGTCGCGCAGGCCGGCGAGGGTGAAGCGCCCGTCGGCGCCCGTGCGCACGGTGCGGCCGAACGTCCAGGAATCGCCGACCTCGGCGTCCAGGATCGGGGTGCCGGTGACGTCGTCGACCACCTGGCCGCGCAACGTCCGGCCCGGCTCGAGCGTGATCGTGACGTCGTGGTGCTGGCCACCGACGAGCTGCAGCCGCAGCCACTTCTCCTCGTAACGCGCCGAGCTCACCATCACGTACACATCCGCCGCCGGCAGGCCGACGAACCGGAACGTGCCACCGGCGTCGGTCCGACCACGGCCGAGCTCGAGCACTTCGCCACGCACGGCGACGCGCACGTCCATGTCGGGCAACAGCCGGTCGCCTTCCTTGACGACGCCGTGCAGCGACGCGCCACGCGCCAGTTCGACGACCACGACGCTGCCGCCGGTGCGCCCGACGACCGTGGTGGTCGCGAACCCACCGGCCGCGACGCGCAGCGAGTGCGGGCGAGCGCGCACGACGTCGAAGCGGAACGTCCCGTCGCTGCCGCTGCGGGCCCGCGCCAGCGAGTCGACCTTCGCGCCGTACTGCAGGTCGAGGTTCCAGAACTCGTCGGCCGGGCGGTGCAGCAGCTCGACGTCGGCATCGGCGATCGGCGCCTTGCTCGCCGCATCGACGACACGGCCCCAGAGCTCGGTCGGGCCCGGTTGCAGCGCGTCGGCCTTCGCGACAGGCGTGTCGATCGGCTGGCGCGCGGCCACGGTGGCGGCATCGACGCTCCCTTCGATCGCCTTGTCGTCGGCGACGAGTCCCGCGGCCGGAACGGCAGCATCCGGACGCAACTCGCGCGGCGCCTCGGGCTGCGGCATGGTCGCGAACCACCAGCACACGCCGAGCAGAGCGGCCAGCACGACACCCACCAGGAGCTTCTTCATCGCCACGATTCCTCCGAACATCGCCAAGGGTCCCGTGGTCGCCGCCACGGTGGTGGCAGCGGCTGCAGCGACCAGCCGTTCCTTCGCCGCCGCCAACACGAACTGCTTCACCGCCGCGAGGCCCTGCGCCGGCAACGCCGACGCGAGCAGCGCCGCGAGTCCCGCCGGCAGGAACTTGCGCAAGGTCTCGAGTCCACGGTGCAGCCGCATGCGCACGGTGCCCGGCGGCAGTTCGAGTGCTTCGGCGATCTGCGCCGGCGACAGTCCGTGTTGGATCTGCAGGCGCAGCACCTGGCGCTGGTCGGCCGGCAGCGCATCGACGTGCGTGCGCAGTCGCGCCACCAGTTCCTCGCGTTCGGCGGCGGCGAGCGGGCCGAGTTCGTCGGTCGCGACCTCGGGCAGCGGCTCGGTTCGGCGGCGCCGGTCGAGGCGCCCGTGGTTGCGCACGACGTTCTGCAGCAGGCCGGCGAGCCAGGGCTCCAGCCGGCGCGTCGCGTCGAACGACGCCGCGCGGTCCATCGCCAGCAGGAACGTCTGCTGCAGCGCGTCCTCGGCATCGGCGGGCCGCCCGGTCAGGTGCATCGCCACCGGCAGGAGGCGCGGCGCCAGCGCGTCGAACACCGCCCCCAACGCCTGCAGGTCGCCCTGCGCGCGGAAGCGGTCGAACTGGCTGGCGAGCGGATCCATGTGCCGTTCCTTGTCGCGAACCGCCCAGACGTCACGAAATCCGGGGTCACCCAGCCTGAACGAGCGGAAGTTCGAGCACGAACACCGTCTCCCCAGCCCCGGAACGTTCGAGGCGGATCGAACCGCCGTGCGCCTCGGCGAGCCGCCGACAGATCGCGAGGCCGAGCCCGGTGCCCGACGTCTTGGTCGTGAAGTACGGCTCGAACAGCCGCCCGCGCACCGCCTCCGGAATGCCGGGACCGTCGTCCTGCACCACCACCGCGACCCGTTCGCCGGCGCGCGCCGCGGCGAGGCGAACCCGCACCCCGCCCGGCGCCGCTTCGTGCGCGTTCTGCAGCAGGTTGACGAACACCCGCGCCAGCGCCTTCTGGTCGATCGCGACCCGCAGCGCCCCCACGGCGGCGTCGACCGTGACTTCGAGCGCCACCGCCTTGCCGACGAACAGGCCGGTGAGCTGTTCGCGCAGTTGTTCGAGCCACGCCGCCACCGCCGTCTCCTGCCGCTGGGCCGGCGCCACCCCGGCGAACGCGCGGAAGTCGCTGGCGATCCGATCGAGCGCCTCGGTCTGCTCGAGCACCGTGCGCGCCAGCCGTTCGGCGACGAGTTCGGCGCGTGGGTCCTGTTCCTGGCGTGCGCGCTGCAGCAGCTGCGCCGCCATGCGCATCGGCTGCAGCGGGTTCTTCACTTCGTGCGCCACCTGCCGCGCCATCTCGGCCCAGGCCTGGTCGCGCTGCGCTGCCGCCAGCTTCTCGCGCCCGGTCGCCAGTTCGCCCGCCATCGTGTTGAACGCCCCGGCGAGTTCGCCGAGTTCGCTGCCGCCGCGCGGCGGCAACGCCACTGCGAGGTCGCCGCCGGCGATGCGTCGCGTCGCCGCGACCAGCGCCTGCACCGGTGCCGTGATCGCGCGCGACGCCACCAGCGACCACATCACCAACACGAACACCGACACCAGGATCGCCACCAGCAGCACCCGCTCGAACGCGTCGCTCGCAGCGAACAGGTCCGCCTCGGGCACCACGACGCCGACCACGAACGAGCCGCCGGCCTTGCCCGTGCACGGCGCGAACCCGACGCGCCACGGTTCGCCGGCGGCGGTGAAGCTGCCGCGCCCCATCGCGGTCGCCGCCGTGACCTGCGCGCGCAGGCCGTCGGGCAACCGTTCGCCGTAGTGCCGCCGATCGGTGTGCGCGGTGATCGTGCCGTCGCGGCTGGCGAGCAGCACCTGGGCGTTCGGCAAGCCGGCACGGTCGAGCAGCGCGCGGCGCGCCTGGTCGAGCACGAGTTGCACCTCGCTCCAGCGGATCAAGGCGAACAGCACCGCCGGCGCCCCGTTGCCCGACGGCACGTCGAGCGTGAGCCCGAGGTGGTGGCTGGCCGGATCCATCGAGCGGAACTCGACCCCGCGGTGCAGGTACTGCGAACGTCCCCACGGCAGGAAGTGGGCGCCGCGTTCCTGCTGGGCCTGCACGAACCAGGGTTCGCCGGCGACGCTGCGCGGAATCAACGCGGCCCGGCGCGCGTGCGCATTCGGGTCGAGGCGCTGGCCGTCCTGCCAATAGACCACGCGCCCGTCCGGCGCCGCGAGCATCAGCAGGTCGACATAGGTGTCGAGCAACCCCGGCACCAACGCCACCTGTTCGTCGAACTGGCGCAAGGCCTCGCGCGAATCGAGGTCGATGCGCGCCAGTTCGCGCACCAATGCGCAGGCCTGCCACGTGCGTTCGAGATGCGCCTCGATCTTCTGCGCGTGGTCGGCGGCGAGCTGCGGCAGGAACACGCGCACGACCTTCTCGTCGATCTGGTCGCGCATGCCGCGCAACGAGAACCAGCCGTAGAGCACGAGCGGCAACACCGCGGTCACCACCAGGGTGACCAGGAACCTGCTCGCCAACGAGAAGCCGCGCACGGCGCGATCATGCCGCGCCAGGCGCACGCCGTCAGCTGCCGGAGGTGCCGCCGTTGCCGGTCGTGGCCGCAGGCGCAGGGTCCGCGGGCTTCGGGGCCAACGCCGCCCGCAGCCGGGCGATCCGGGCCTTGCCGTCCTTCCAGCCGGCGTAGAACCGCTCCGACTCGATGTAGGCCTCCAGCGCCTTCGGCTGGTCGCCCGCGGCTTCCGCCGCTTCGGCTTCGGCCCAGGCCTTCTGTGCACCGTCGATGTCGACGCGCAGGCTGTCGCAGCGGGCCTTCTCGTCGGTGAGGCCGTTCGGCAAGTCCTTCACCAACGCCTCGTACGCGGCGAGCGCCTCGCTCTTCTTGCCCAGCACTTCGAGGTCGCGCGCCGCCTTGTAGCGCGCCTCGCCTTCGAGCTTGCGCGTCACCTGCACGAGGTCGCCGATGTCGTTGCGCGCCATCACCGACAGTTCGAACGCCTTGCCGAGCTGTTCGCGCGCGAGGTCGAACTGCTGGGCGCGCATGCTCTTCTGCGCCTTGTCGATCAGCACCGCGGCCTGCAGTTCCCGGTCCATCTGCGCGATCGATTCGCGCAGGCCAGGCAGGTCCGGCACGAGCTTCTGGGCGACCATGTATTCGCGCAGTGCCGCGCCGAACAGGCGCGCCAGCTCGCACTCTTTGGCCCGTGCCACGGCTTGTTGCGCGGACTCCCGCTTGGCGCGCGACTCCAGTTCCTTGGCCTCGTCGCGCTCGGGGGCGTAGAACCGGACGTTCGCCGCGTGCCACTGCACTTCGTGGTTGCGGAACTCCGGCAGCTTGCGCACCGCGTCGAGGAACTCCTCCTGCGCCCGCTGGCTCATGCGCGCGGTCGCCGCCTTCACGTTGGCGAGCCCCACGCGCGCCTCCTCCAGATCGGTCACGACGGTCATGGCCTCGAGGTAGCACTGCGTCGCCCCGGCGAAGTCCTTGCGCACGAACATGTCGTCGCCCTTGCCGACGATGCGCTTGGCCTTCTTGTCCTTGGCTCGGGCGACCAGCCCCGGCAGGTCCGGATGGTCCGGGGCGATGCCGCGCAACTCCTCGAGGTCGACCAGGGCTCGACCCTCGCGCTCCTGGAAAATGTGCTCCTGGGCCCGGGACCGCAGGCACTCGATCCGCGCCGTGCGATGGGCGGCTTCGAGCTCCGCATCGACACTGCCGGCGGCCTGTTGGGCGCGGAACGCGTCGTCGAGCACCTGGTAGGCGAGCTGGTACTCGCCCAGCTTGGTGTGGCGCGCGCTCTGGACGAGGACCGAACGGGTCGCGCACGCGGTCAGCAACAGGACGGGCAGCAGGCGAAGCAAGTTCATGACGAAGCACCCGGTGGCCATGAGGCCGGCAAGCAGCGAAGATCGGCGGTCTCAGACCGGCCGAGCCGGCGCCATCTTCCCGACCATGACTGCGATGTCCACAGCTTCGCCGCTCGCCCCTGCCCTGCACGACTACGTCCGGACCATCGAAACGGTGCTGGACCGGCGCCCGGCCAACCGGGTGATCATCCGCGAAGTCTCGGTGGCCACGAAGGAACTGTGCGCCAGCGACCGCTGGCTCGACGAGCGCCACCGGGTCGGCCACCCCGACTACTACACGCGCCATTTGCTGCATCGCGACCCGCACAACCGGTTCGTGGTGCTCGCCCTGGTCTGGCAGCCTGGCCAGATGACGCCGATCCACGACCACTCCTGCTGGGGTGTCATGGGCCTGGTCGAGAACTCGCTCGAGGAGATCTGCTACGACCGCCTCGACGACGGCAAGCGGCCGGACTTCGCCGAACTCGAACAGTCGCGCGGCACCGACGTCGGCCGCGGCGGCGTGGCCTACCTGCTGCCGCCCTACGAGGAGATCCACCGCATCGGCAACACCAGTGGCAAGCCGACGGTCTCGCTGCACGTGTACGGCCGCGACCTGGACGAGGTGAACGTGTTCGACCAGATCACCGGCAAGGTCTCGCCGATGCGCATCAAGTACTACTCGCCGGAGTGCGGCAAGGCGCCGTTCGTGATCTGAGCGAGCAGGCGAGGCGCGGCACGGTCAGCGCCTCGTGCGCGCGC
>JAEUHV010000379.1 GCA_016794485.1 Planctomycetota bacterium | reverse complement strand
CAACTGCGCCCGCGCACGTTCGTAGCGCGCACCGCGCGCGGCCGCCGGCTCGTGCGCGGCGAGACGCACCAGGGCACGGGCCACGTCCAGGTGCAGGCCGCTGTCGGCGCGCTGCTCCGGGTGGTCGTCGAGCAACGGCTGGAAGCACTGCAGGGCCGCTTCGTCGTTGCCGCGGGCCAGCAACCACTTCGCCATGCCGAGCCGCTCGTCGGCCCGTTGGGGCCACGTGCCATTGCGCAGCCCAGTCTCCCACTGTGCCTCGGCTGCCGCGAAGAACCGGCAGCGATCGAGCCATTGGTCCGAAGGGTACTGCCAGCCCTCGGCAGCGCTGCCGAGTTCGTGGCCACGTGCCATCGCGACAACGGCCTCGGCATGGCGCCCCGAACCGGCTAGGGCGTGGCCGAGGTTGCACCAGGCCTCCGCGGAACCGGGGGTGCGCTCGGTGGCCAGGCGCAACAACCCGGCGGCGAGGGCCGGCTGCGGTTCGATCAGCTCGGTGGAGAACGTCAGCGCGAACTCTGGGTCCCCATTGGGTTCGAAGTCCACCGGCGGGCCTTGGGCTGGTTCCAGTGCGCGCTTCGCCGTCGCCGCAGCGGCCGTCGCATGGCCACAGCGCAGCTCCGCCCATGCCAAGGCTTCGAGTGCGAACGGGCGTCCAGGGGCGAGGCGCACCGCCGTCTCGCACTCGCGGAGGGCTTCCTCGAACCGCTCCATACGGGACAACACGTTCGCCCGGGCATGGTGCACGGCCGCCAGATCGGGCCAATGCGCGACCGCGATGTCGCATTCGGCGAGTGCCGCGGCGGCTCCTTCGCCGTGCAGCAGGGCCGCGGCGAGGTTGATGCGCAGGGATGGCGACTCGAGCCCGAGCCGCTGGGCGCGGCGCATGCCGGCGAGCGCTCCTGCCACGTCCCCCGCCTGCAACGCGATCCGGCCGAGTTCGGAGTGCGCCACGGGATGATCGGGCCGTTTCGCCAACAGGTCGCGCAGGCGGCCACGCAACTCGTCGGAGCGGTCACGGCCCGACAGGATCCAGCACATCAGGTCGACCAGTTCCCAATTGTCCGGATGCAGGGCCCGGGCCGCGTCGCACACCGCCAGGGCCTCCTCGAGCTTGCCCATTTCGCGCAACATCGAAACGCGGTCGACCCACGGCGAGAGGTCGCCCGGGTCGGCCTCGGTGGCCTGGCGCGCGATTTCGGTCGCCCCCGCGACGTCGTTTGCTTGCTGCAGCAGGCGCGACAGCATCGTCAGCACCAGCGCCGATGCAGGTCGCCGAGCCAGGAACGCGCGACACGTCGCGGTCGCCGCCGCGGGGTCGGTGCGCGCCTGGAGGTTGGCGAAGCCAACCACGCACGTAGGCTCGTCGGGTCCCAGCGCGAAGGCCCGCTGCAGCGCCACCATCGCTTCGTCGAAGCGGCCGAGGCGGTCCAAGGCGGCGCCGAGCGAGTAGTTGAGGTGGACCTCGGTGGCCACGTCACACGGCGCGTGCGGCAGCAAGGCAAGGCCTTCCTGTGCGACCGCCACTGCGTCCGCGAAGCGACCGAGCCCCGACAAGGCGTTCGCCAGCACCTGGTGGTAGTCCGGGTGCGCCCCGAGCCGAATCGCGGCGCGCAGCGCTTCGATCGCCTCGTCCCGCCGTGGATTCGACGGCTGGCGCATGGTCGGCATGCCGAGCGGATCGATGCGTTCCTGGGCCAGCAGGCACGACGCCAATCGCTGGTGCAGGTAGGCGTCGTCCGGGTGCCGGCGCAGCGATTCGCGCACGAACGCTTCGGCGGTGGCATACTCGCGCAGCTTGACTTCGTAGGCGCAGGCGAGGGAGCGGCGGACCGGCAGTGCGTCGGGCCGCGCCGCCAGCGCGCCGTGCAGCAGCCGCACTGCTTCCTGGCTCCGGTCCGCGGCGCTCAGAGCCCCTGCAACCTCGAACGCGAGCAACGAGTCGGTCGGATGGCGCAGGCATGCCGCCACCTGCACGTCGAGCGCTTCGCCCACGCGCCCGACCGCGCGCAAGGCGCGCACCAGCTCGACCAAGGTCGCGGGTGGCGCGGCGAGCACCGTCGGGGCCTTGGCCAATGCGACCACGGCTTCGGCGTTGTTCGCCAGGACGGCGCTGCGCAGGGCCACACGATCCGGATCGGGATCGACCCGGAGGGCGAGGCGCAGGAGTCGGGCGACACCATCGGGATCGCCCTTGTGCCGCCGCACTGCGGCCCATTCGACCAGGCTCTGGGCCAGCGGTTCGCCTAGCCCGCGCGCGACCACGGCGGCCGTCGCCGCCTCGTCGCCATCCGGGACCAGCCCATGCGCGGCGAAGACCCCGGCGAAGGCGCGGTCGACGCGCGTCCAGTCGGTTGGTGCATAACGCCCACCGTCGGGTTCGGCGAGCGTGCGCAGTTCGCGCAACAACCGGGCGTCGGCCTCGACGCGTTCCGTCGCGGCCCGTTCCGTGGCGACCCGCAATTCGAGTTCGGCCAGTTCGCTGCGCACCGCCTTCGCCAAGGCCTCGGGCGCTTCGGCCGGCAACAGATCCACCGCCGTGCGGGCCGCGGCGGCGGCTTCGACCCAGCGTTGCTCGCCACGTCGCGCCGCGGTCGTCGCCGTGGCCACCCGTACCCGTTCGACGTCTTCCTGCAACCGGTGCGCGGCTTCGGCCCGCACCCACAGCAAACCGCCACCACCGAGACCGAGCGCCGCCACGACGGTCGTGGCCAACGCCAGGGTCAGGTTGCGCGTGCGCCGCGCCGCCGCAGCCCGCTCCGTCGCCGCGGCCGCGGCAATCTGCGCATCGCGGGCGCGTTGTTCGACCGCAGCGAGATACTGCTGCAGCACGCGGGCCAGCACCCCGGCGTCCGCGAGCCGCGCCGACGGCGCTGGCGCCAGGCACTGTTCGCACAGCGCAACCAGGGCGGCATCGGCCCCGCACGCGGCGAGCCGGGCCCGGGCTGGACCAAGATCGGCCGTGGCAGCCATCAATAGGGCGGTGCGGAACTCGGTGCCGTACGGGGGCTCACCGGTCAGGATCTCGCACAGGATCGCGCCGAGTGCGAACACGTCGCTGCGCTCGTCGAGTTCGTCGACGCTGCCGCGCGCCTGTTCGGGCGGCATGTACGACGGTGTGCCGAGCACCGAGCCAGCCACCGACGCTCCCGCCGAACCAGGTTCCGTGCGCAGTGTGGCGATGACCGCCGACCCGCCCGGCGACGAGGGGCGCGGCCGTTCGTCGGCGACGCCGCCGCGCGGCAGCACCTTGGCGAGCCCCCAGTCGACGACCTGCACCTCGCCGAAGCTGCCGACCATGACGTTGGCCGGTTTGAGGTCGCGGTGGATGACACGACGACTGTGGGCGTAGGCGATCGTGTGGCACACCGCCAGGAAGACGTCGAGCAGGGGGCGCCGTTCGGCCGCGTCGCCAGTTCTCTGCGCCAGCCGTGCGGCGAGCGTCTCCCCTTTGACCAGCTTCATCGTGAAGTACGGCCGTTGGTCGGCCAGCACGCCGAGTTCGTAGACCGGCACGACCCCCGGGTGTTGCAGCTGACCGCCGATCTGGGCCTCCTCGACGAAGCGAGCCAGCACGTCGGGGCGTTCGGCATAGCGCCGTTGCAGGACCTTGATCGCGACGTCGCGGCGCAGATCGCTCTCGTGGCC
>JAEUHV010000089.1 GCA_016794485.1 Planctomycetota bacterium | reverse complement strand
CCAGTAAGAACTGCGCTGGTTGTTGCCCTCGCCGGTGCCGACGTAGAGCACGTCGCCGTTGCTCTTCGCGACCGCGAGGTCGCCGATCGAGATCGAGTGCGCTTCCTGGAACTGCGGCGTGAAGGTCAGGCCACCGTTCTCGGTCTTCCACAGGCCGCCGCTCGCGGCCGCCGCCCAGAACACCCGCGGATCCTGCGGATGCACGGCGAGGTCGACGACGCGGCCGCCGCTCTGCACCGGACCGAGTTCGCGCCAGCGCAGTTGCCCGAACACGGAGTCGCGCAGGTGGTCGACTTCCGCGTCGGGTTGTTGCGCCAGCAGCGCGGTCGACAAGAAGGCGGTGACGACGAACGTTGCATTCATGGCGTGCATGGCGATCACTCCTTCTCCGTGGCCGCGGCACCGGCCTCGTCGGCGCTGTGTTTGGGGTCGGCGGACAGCGTGAAGGCACGCGCTTCGGCGTCCTTCTGGTCGGGCCAGCGCACGGCGTAGGTGCCCGGGCGGGCGAGCCTCTGGCCGCCGACGCGGCAGTCCCACACGATCGGCTGCAGGCCGGCCACGGCCTTGCCTTCGACTTCGGCGATCTTCTCGCCGGTCACGTCGTGGATCGTGAGCAGCGGGGCACCCTTCGGCGGTTCGGCGAGCCAGACGTGGAACGTGACGCCGTAGGCCGGGTTCGGCGCCGAATACTGCTTGTTGCCCTGGAAGCCGCGGCTGGTCATGCGCCACAGGATCGCCGGCTCGACCGCGAACAGGTGGGCCGGCTTCTTCGCCACCGCCTTGGTCACCTGGCGCAGCGCTTCGCAATCGAGCACCCACACGCCGCGGCCGTGTGTGGCGGCGACGAGGTCGCTGTCGCGGTCCTGCACGAACAGGTCGCGCACCGCGACGGTCGGCAGGTTGCGGCCGAGGGGGAACCAGCGGTCGCCGCGGTCGAACGACACGTGCGCGCCGTACTCGGTGCCGAGGTAGAGCAGGTCCTCGTTGCGTGGGTCCTCGAGCACGGCGTAACACGGTTCGCGCGATGGCAGGTCGAGGCCGAGGTCGCGCCAGGTGTTGCCGCGGTCGTCGCTGACGAACACGTAGGTGGCGAAGTCGTCGCTGCGGTGGCCGTCGAGGGTGAGGTAGACGCGGTTGTCGGCGAAGTGCGACGGCACGAGGTCGCTGACGTAGCGTGGCGCCACGACGGGCAGGTTCTGGTCGATGCGGTTCCAGGTCACCGCCCCGTCCTCGCTGCGCCACAAGGCGCCGTCGTCGGTGCCGACGTAGAGCAACCCCTGCACGCGCGGGCTCTCGGCGATCGACACCGCGGTGCCGGCGTCGGTCCGGCCCAGCTTGCCCGACACGCATTTCATGCGCAGCGCGTCGTTGCCGCGGATCGCGCCCTGCGCCGGGCGCGCGGCCCGGTTGTCGAGGTGGGCGTACCGTTCGCCGCGCCACACGAAGTTGCCGGCGTGCCACACGGTCAGCCGGTTGTGTGGCGACAGCACGAACGGGGCGTCCCAGTTGAACGCTGCCTGGCCGCCGCCGGGCACGCGGTCGCGCTGGACGCGGGCCTGCTGGCCGGTGCGCAGGTCGACGACGCCGAGCGCCCCGTTCTGGCTGGTGCAGTAGACGATCCACGGCTCCAAGGGGTCGGTCTGCGCGCCGAAGCCGTCGCCGCCGTAGATCGTGTAGCAATCCTCGGTGCCGATGCCGTCGCGCCAGCGCGTCCGGCTCGGCACGACCCAGGTGCCGTTGTCCTGCAGTCCGCCGACGACGTTGTACGGCACGCTGTTGTCGGCGACCACGTCGTAGTACTGGGCCGCGCAGAAGCCGCGGTGGACCTGCCACGACTTGCCGCGGTCGAAGGTCTCGTTGATGCCGCCGTCGCACACGGCGAGCAGGTGGTCGGCACAGTCCGGATCGCACCAGATCCCGTGGAAGTCGACGTGGATGTCGACGTTGATCGCCTTGAACTCCTTGCCGCCGTCGCGCGTGCCCCACAGGTTCGTGCCGACGCAGTAGACGTTCTGGTCGCTGCGCGGGTCGACGCGGATCACCGAGTAGTAGAACGGCCGCTCGTTGAGGCTGTTGACGCGGCGCCAGTTCTCGCCGCGGTCGTCGCTGCGGAACACGCCGCCGGTCTCGAAGCCCAGTTCGCCCTGGCGCTCCTGCACGTTGGCGTCCTGGCCGAACAGGCGGCCGCTGAACGGTCCATTGGGCCGGCCCATCGCCTGGTTGAAGCCGCCTTGCCGCTCGCCGTAGGTGACTTCGACGGTCTTCTCTTCGGTGCCGCGCACGAACGTCAACACCGCCTTCTGGCCGGCGCGCGAGTCGCGCACGATCTCGGCCAGGTCGGCGTAGGTCTTCACCGCTTCGTCGCCGACCTTGGTGATGCGGTCGCCGGCGAGCAGCCCGGCCTTCGCGGCGACACCGTTCTCGGTGACCTGGCGCAGGATCGCGCCGGGCGTGTCGGCCTTGCCGTCGTCACCTTCGAGGCCAACGCCAAGGTCGGCCCGCGCACCGCGTCCGCCCGGTCCTTGGCCTTGTGCCGGGGCACCCTGTGGCCGTTGCGGCTGCTGGCCTTCCTCCTGCTGGGTCGGCTGCGTGCCTTCGCCAACGGGCGGGCTCGGTGGACCGCCGGCACCCGGGCCCTGGCCTGGGCCGGGCCGTGGCGGTTCCTCCCCGGGCAGGAAGTCCTTGCGGTCGCCCTTCGCCCAACCGCTGCGTTCGGTCTCGACGATCGCGAACATCGTGTCGGGGCGCGAGGCCAGGATGTCGATGCCCGAACGACCCCACGGGCACGTCGGCAGGCCGGTGGTCAGTTCGCGCCAGTTGTCGCCGCCGTCGGTCGACTTGTAGAGGCCGCTCTTCGGGCCGAAGCGCACGCTCGGGTCGTTGCCGTCGAAGCCGTCGCGCCGGCGTTCGTACATGCACGCGAACACGGTGTTCGGGTCGTCGGGATGCAGGCGCACGTCGATGCAGCCGGTCTTGGCGTCGAGGAACAGCACCCGTTCCCAGGTCGCGCCGCCGTTCCTGGTGCGGTAGACGCCGCGTTCGTCGTTGTCGCCCCACAGCGAGCCCAGCGCGGCGACGTAGACGACGTCGGGGTTCTTCGGGTGGATCGCGATGTGGCCGATCTGGAACGTGGCCCGCAAGCCCATGTGCGACCACGACGCGCCGCCGTCGGTCGACTTGTAGACGCCATCGCCCCACTGCACCGAGTTGCGCGCGTTCTCTTCGCCGGTGCCGACCCAGACGAGCTCGGGGTCGCTCGGTGCGATCGCGACGTCGCCGATCGACACGCTGCCCTCGCGGTCGAACACGCAGGCCCACGTGGTGCCGGCATTGGTCGTCTTCCACAGGCCGCCGCCCGCCGTTCCGACGAACCATGTGGCCTGACGCAGCGGGTGCACATCGAGGTCGGTCATGCGACCCATGGGGTTCGCCGGTCCCAGGTTGCGCCACGCCAGCTGGTTGGCGAGCGAGGCCTGGAACGGCGTCGCCTCAGGCGTCTGCGCGGTGAGGAGCGGGGCCAGGAACAGCACGAGC
>JAEUHV010000354.1 GCA_016794485.1 Planctomycetota bacterium | reverse complement strand
GTGGCGTGCTGCCGATGCGGGCGGCCGGCAGGAACAGCGTGAACAGCGTCGGCCGCTTGCCGGTGGCGTCGGCGGCGAGCACTTCGGCCAGCGTCTCCGCCAGGGCGCGCACGTTGCCGACCGTGCGGAAGCCGGTGCGTTTGGCGGCGTCCTCGCCGGGCGCCAGGAAGCGTCCGTCCCAGGTCGCGGCGAACGGCGAGAACGGCGGCACCAGCAGTTCGTCGCGTTCGAGTTCGCCGCGTGCGCCGATGACCAGCAGCACGGCGAGGTCGGGCTCGGCGACCCCGGACAACCACAGGAAATCGGCATCCTGCACGAAGGGTCCCATGTCGGCCGCCTTCGGCGCGCCGCGCACCAGCACGACCATGCGGCCGTTGGGTTGTTTGGCGCGCAGGGCCAGTGCCACCGATTCGCGTCGGGTGCGGAACTCGGCCGGCGTGAACTCCTGGGCCAGCAGCGACGACACGAGGAGCGTGGACAGCAAGGCGGCGACGTGGCGCATGCCGGCACCATACGGGGTCGTGTCGATGGCGGTGAGTCTCGGGTAGGCTGCGCCGATGCCGCCCCGTCTCGTCGTCGCCGCGTTGCTCGCGTCCGCCACACTCGCCGTGACCGCCCGGGCGCAGGAGCCGGCGGACCGGCCAGGCCACAGCCGGCACGGCGCCGAGTTCGACGAAGGGCCGCGCCGGGCCGCCTACGCGATGCCGGGGATCAATCCGCGCGTGCACGTGCCGGTGGCCGGTCTCGACGCGCCGGCCCAGAAGATGTTCGACCAGGGCATCTGCCAGCTGCACGGGTTCTGGTTCTTCGAGGCCGAACGTTCGTTTCGCGAGGTCGCGCGGCGGTATCCCGACTGCGCGATGGCGCACCTGGGCATGGCGCTCGCGAACTTCGAAGGCGAGGAACGCGCTGCGGCGGCGATCGCGAACGCGGTGAAGTGCAGCGCGTCGGTGCCGAAGTACGAACAGCTGTGGATCGACGCGTTTGCCGCGTTCCACGGTGTCGACGATGCGGCCCGCACCGAGCTGCGGTCGGGCGACGCGGCGCGGGCGCAGAAGCAGAAGGACGCGCTGGTCGCCGCCAACAAGGGCCGGACGACCGAGCAGAAGGACAAGCCGTACCGCCAGCTGGTGAAGGACCTCGGCACGCTGGTGCACGAGTTCCCGGACGACGTCGAGGCCAAGGCCTTCCTCGCCGTCTACGTCTGGCACGCCTACGACTGGGGCTCTGGCATCCCGATCGTCTCGCACGCCGCGATCGATGCGCTGCTCGACGTCGTGTTCGCCAAGGTCCCGGACCATCCGGCGCACCACTACCGGATCCATCTGTGGGACCAGGAGAAGGCCGAACGCGCGCTGCGCTCGTGCCCGCAGATCGGCGGTGCTGCGCCCGGGATCGCGCACCAGTGGCACATGGCCGGCCACATCTACGCCAAGCTGGATCGCCACCTCGAGGCGGCCTGGCACCAGGACGCCAGCGGTCGCGTCGACCACGCGCACATGCAGCGCGACCGCGTGCTGCCGTTCCTGATCCACAACTACGGCCACAACCAGGAGTGGCTGGCGCGCAGCCTGAGCTGTGTCGGCGAGGGCCGCGCAGCCCTCGAGGTCGCGAAGAACCTGGTGTCGGTGCCGCGCCATCCGAAGTGGAACAAGCTCGGCGACGGCGATTCGATCGCCGCCGAGGCGCGCGCGCGGTTGCTGTCGGTGTGCGAGGACCACGAACTTTGGGCCGAGGCGGTGGCGCTCGAGCGCGACGGTTGGCTCGATCGCACGACGATGGTGCGGGCCGAGGTGCAGCGGCTGGGCTTGCTCGGCCGCGCGCACTTCCGGCTCGGGCAACTGGCCGAAGGCGACGCGGTGGTCGCGGCCGTCGACGCGCTGCTGGTGCAGGCCCGGGCCGAGCGCGCCGCGGCGGTCGACCAGGCCGAGAGCGCAGCGTTCGCCAAGAAGGACGACGCGAAGAAGACGCGCAAGGCGATGGACGAAGCCGGCCGTGAACCGACCGACGGCGTGCGCTCGGTGCTCGACCTGCAGCGTGAGCTGCGCGGCGAACGGCTGCTCGCGACCGGCGACGCGAAGGCGGCCGTGGTCGAGTTCGAGGCGGTCGCCGACTTCCCGAAGACCCTGCTCGCCGACGCGCACCTGGCCGCAGGCGACGCACAGAAGGCGATCGAGCTGCTCGAGAAGGAAGTGAAGGAGCACCCGCACCGCGTGCCGACCGTCGGCCGGTTGCTGCACGCGTACGGCGAGTCCGGCGCGGCGGGCAAGGCCGAGCACAAGGACAAGGCCCGGGAACTCGTGGCGCGCGAGTCGGTGCTCGTGTCCACGTACTTCGTGCGCGATGCGGACACGCCGCTGCTGGCGCGCGTCGGGGTCGGCATCGACGCCCGGCCGCCGATCGTGGCGAAGCCATGGTGGAATCCGGCGAACGGTCTCTACGGCGCCGACTTCGGTCCGCGCCCGGCCCTCGCCGACCTCGGCCCGCACGGCTGGGCCCCGTTCGCGAACGTCGGCTTCACGCTGCCGCATGCCGGCGGGGGCACGCGCACGCTGCCGCAGGCCGGCAACGGCAAGGCGACGCTGGTCGTGTTCTACCTGGGTTTCGGCTGCCTGCACTGCGTGCAGCAGCTGCAGGCGTTGGCACCGAAGGCCAAGGACTTCGCCGCGGCCGGTATCGAGCTCGTCGCGATCGGCAACGAGACGCTCGCCAAGACCGAGGCCGGGTTGCTGGCGCTCGGCGACGGCGGACTGCCGTTCCCGCTGCTGGCCGACCCGGAACTCGGCGCGTTCCGCGCGTGGCAGTGCCACGACGACTTCGAGTCGTTGCCGCTGCACGGCACGTTCCTGGTCGACGGTGCGGGCCTCGTGCGCTGGCAGGACCTCGGCGCCGAACCGTTCACCCAGTTCGAGTGGCTGCTCGGCGAAGCGAAGCGGTTGCTGGCCTTGCCGACGACTGCTGCGAAGCACTGACGCCTGCTGGGCCACTGCGGCGCTGCGCACGGCCCCTGGTGTGCGGCCTTCGCGCATGCTGGTCGGCTCGCCCGGAGGGGGCGCCGACGTGGCCAGCACGTGCTACGCGCACTTCGATCTCGGCGGTGGCTTCGTGTTGGCGCCGCTCAGCCAGTCGCAATGGAGCGTGTCGCTGCCGGTGCCGCTCGTGCCGCAGTTCGCCGGGCTCGAGTTCGCGCTGCAGAGCTGGCACAGCGGAACGTCCGGACCGCTCGGTTACGACCTCAGCAACGGCGTGCGCGGCCGCTTCGGCCATCCGTGAATGTGGCCGAGCTCAGGCTCGCGTCGCCGCCGAGCGCTGCGCGCGTCCAGCCAGTTCGTCGTCGACCAGCGGGCTCGCGGCGAGGGCGCGGATGCGGTCCGCGGCTGCGGCGTCCGGGCCGATGACGAACGCGCAGGCCGTTGCACTGGCCTCGTCTTCGCAGTCCCACAGGGCCTCGCGCAGCACCTGCTGCGCCGCCGGCGCGTGCGCCATGCGGGTCAGGGCCGTGATCGCCCGCGCGCGCGCCAGGCTGTAGGTCGCGGTGGCGGCGACGTCGCACAGCAGCGGCACCGACGCCGGATCGCCGAGCCGGGCGAGCGCGTCGAGCTCGTCGAGGATCGTGATGCCGCCCTGCGGCGCGTTCGCGGCGACGAACGCTTCGAGCCGGGCGCGGTCGGCGGCGGTCGCGTGCAGTTCGAACAGCGTGCCCGCGACCGTCGTGAAGTAGTCGCCGCGGCCGTGCCACGCCCGCGCCAGCGGCAGCGCGATCGCCGCGGGCAGGTGGCGCGTGTAGTCGGCGAGGCAGGCGCGGCGCATGCGCAGGTCGGCCGGCAGGCGGCGGGTGGGATCTTCGAACACGTCGGGCCGGCCGAACAGGTCCTCGGCGAGCGGCAGCAGGCGTTCGTCGCCGAGCAGGCCGAGCGCGCGCGCGGCGAGGCGCACGCGGCCGAGCACGAGGTCGTCGGCGACGACTGCAGCTAGGTGCGCCCGCGTCGCGGCGTCGCCGCGGGCGCAGAGTTCGCCGAGCAGGCGATCGCGCCGCACGGACTCGGGCCCCCGCGCCAGTTCGAGCACGGCGTGGACCGACAACGCCGCCAACGCCGTCGGGGCCGCAACGCGCCGCTGGCTGGCGGTCGAGTCGGCATCGGGCAGCTCGAGCTGCAGCCACAGTGCACGCGCGTGCGCGGGCATCTCGACGAGGCGGGCCCAGCGTTCGCCGTGCAGGCACGCGACGATGCCGGCGACGACGGCTTCGGGCGTGGCGGGGTCGCCGAGCAGTGCTCGGGTGGGGGCGTGGCCGAGTGCCCAGGCCGCAGCAAGTGCGTCGTGGCCGAGCCCGGCTTCGGTCGCCGAACCGAGCGAGCGCAGCAACGGTTCGAGCGGCAGGTCGACTGCGACGATCAGTTCGCCGAGGTAGCGCGCGCGTTGCTCGGTCTGCCGGTCGACGCGCGGATCGACGAGCAGGCAGTGCAGGATGTCGTCGTGGGCCGCCGTGCCGCCGTGCCGCGCCATCGCATGGCCAGCGCCCCGGCCGCGCTGCAACTGGCCGAGCCGGGTCGAGGCGGGGTCGATCGTCGGCGAGGGCTCGTCCACACGCGGAGCGTAGGCCCGGCAACCGGCGGGGCCAACGTGACGGCGTCGGGCTGCGGCCGTCGCCGAAACTGCGAGTGTCGCCGGAACTGCCGTTGCCGTCGGCATCTCGGCGTGGCATCCTTCCTGCCCCACTCTCATCTCGCCATCGCGGAGGCCGGTTTGGTCGTCGTTCCGAAGAAGCAGCGCTCGAAGGACAAGATCTTCGCCGATCGCAAGACGCTCGCCCCGATCCTGTCGGGCCTGAAGGCCAGCGGCAAGTGCATCGTGCTCACCAACGGCGTGTTCGACCTGCTGCACGTCGGCCACACCCGGTGCCTCGAGGACGCCAGGTCGCGCGGCGACCTGCTCGTCGTCGCGATCAACTCGGACAAGTCGGCCGAGGCCCTGAAGGGCAAGGGCCATCCGATCGTGGCCGCCGACGAGCGAATGGAGGTGCTCGCCGCGTTGTCGTTCGTCGACTATGTGACGACGTTCGACGAGGCGACCGCCGACGCCGTGCTCGAGCACCTGAAGCCAAATCTCTATGCCAAGGGCAGTGACTACACGCTGAAGACCCTGCCGGAGAAGGACACGCTGAAGGCGCACGACATCAAGGCCGTGTTCGTCGGCGACAAGAAGTCGCACTCCACGACGAAGCTGATCCAGCAGATCCAGAAGCTCAAGAAGAAGTGAGCCGCTGCGGCCGGCGCTGCCGGCGCGACCGCCGCCTGGCATCGGCTGGTCCCGGCCGCCGTCAAGCGACGAGGCGGTCGACGCCGATCGCGGCGAGGTGTCCGCCACCGCGACGAGCCGAGAGACCACGCCGACGTTCTCGGCGGTGCCGTTGCCGGGCCTCGTGCAGAAGGACGCCGTGCCGTTCCCGCTCTACCTGCGCACGGCCGACGACGTGTGGGTGCTCTACCACGGTGCGGCCGCGGCGCTCGACGAGAACCACGTCGGAAGGTTGCACGCCGAAGGCATCGATCAGCTGTTCATCCGCGACTGCGATCGGCCGGCGTACTTCCAGCGGATCGAAGGCGACCTCGATGCGGTGCTGCTCGATCGGGTGATGCCGCTGGAGCGGCGGGTCGACGTCCTGCACGGTGTCGCGCTGCACGTCGCCGAGGACCTGTTGGCGTCGGTGCCGGACCGAGCGCGGTTGCAGCGGGCGCAGAAGGTGATGATGGCGACCAGCGGGTTGTTGCTGCGCGACAACCAGGGCTTCGCCGCGGTGCGGCGGGTGCTCGGTGCGAGCCAGGGGTTGGCGCAGCACAGCCTGACGATCGGCTTCCTGGCCATGGGCCTCTCGCGCATCGTGCTCGGCGCCGACGGCGGGACCATGCTGCAGGCGGGCCTCGCCGGGCTGTTGCACGACGTCGGCAAGGTCGGCCACGAGGACCTCGACCACGATCCGGAGCACACCACGCGCGGCGCGGTCTACCTCAAGGGGCTCGGCCTGCCGGCGCCAGTGGTCGACGCGGCGCGTTCGCACCACGAACGCCACGACGGCTCGGGCTACCCGCGCGGGCTGGCCAACGGCGACATTCCCGAACTGGCGCGCATCGTCGGCATCGTCGACACGTTCGACAAGGTGTACAGCACGCAGCGGCCCAAGGTCGGCGTGTTCGACGCGCTGCGCATCCTGGCGCAGGCCTACCGCGGTTGCTTCGACGAGCGCATCGCAGCGGGGCTCGTCCGGCTGTTCCGCTGACCCGTCGCGTCAGCGCACCACGCCGCCGAACGTCGGCCAGCGCAGGTGCGGCGGCACGCCGAGTGCCAGGCGGCACTGGTCCTCGACGTGGTCGAGCAGGGCGGGCAGGCGGTTCGCCGCGCGCAGGTCGGCGACGTGCCGCGGCAGCTCGGCGAGCGACACGCCGAGCGTGCGCCGCACGACGTCGTCGAGTCCGGGGGTCGGTTCGATTTCGAGTTCGAGGTCGGCCAGCGCCACGGCCGCCAGGGTGCGCACCAGTGGCGACAGGTCGACGTCGAGCCGCAGCCCGTCGTCCCACTTGCCGACGCGCAACACGACGACCGGGCGGTCGACGGGCCGGGTCAACTGGCGCAAGCGCTGCGTGGCCGGCGGCAGCGCGTCGCGCGCATCGGCCAGCATGCTGGCGAGGCCGCGACCGACGATGCGGCTGTTCTCGTCGTCGAGCAGGTCGCGCCGCTGCTCGCCGGTGGTCGCTTCGGCGACGGTCAGGTGGGCCAGCAGCTCGAGCGAGGTCCGTTCGTCGGCCATCGGCATCGACCAGCGCACCAGGCGGCGCAAGGCTTCATTGTCGCCGCCGTCGAGTCCGGCGGTGAAGGCGCGGCACGCGGCGGGGCCGCGGCGGGCGAGCCACGCGCAGGCATGGTCCACCACGGCCGCATCGTCGTGCACCAGCCAGCCGAACACCGCCTGCATGGTGTCGTCGCGCACCGGCCCGGCGTGTTCGACGAGGCTGAGCACGCGAGCGAGCGTCGGGGCGTCGTTCCATTGCGCCAGCCACAGGATCTCGGTCATCGCTTCGAGTCCGGCGGGGGAACACTTCGCGGCGGGGGCGGTCCCGACGGCGCCGCCGAGGGTCGCGTCGATCGCGGTGAGCCAGGCGACGTCCGTGGCGGGCAGGGTGCTGCAGTCGGCCAGGATCGCCACGGCAGCGCGCGACGCGGCGGCGCGGGTGCGTTCGTCGGGGCCGGCACACAGGAGGCGAAGGCCGGGCAACGCGACGAGCCCGGCGCGGCCGTAGCGGCCCAACGCCTCGGCGGCCGCGACCTGCAACCCGGTGTCGCTGTCCCACAACCGCGCGACCAGATCGGCCCGTTCGCGGAACGGCAGCGTGCGGCCGTGGTCGGCCATCCAAGCGATCGCAGCGCGCCGTTGGTCGGGCTGCCAGTGGTCGAGCAGCGCCCGCGCGGTGAGCACGCCCAGCGGTTCGCCCGACAGGCGCAACCAGGCTTCGGCCGCGTCGCCGTTGGCGAAGCCGCCCTGCATCGCGCCGCGCCAGCGCACCGGGTCGCGCACGGCGCCACGTTGCAGCAGGTTCACCAGGGCCGCGAGCAGTTCGGTGCGGTGTTCGGCGTGCGCGGTCGGATGTGCCAGGAGCCAACGGCTCGCCGCCGCCGCAGTGGTGTCGTAGGTGCTCAGGGCCTGCAGCAGCCCCGTCAGGGTCGGCTGCTGCGCCAGGGCGATGGCGTTGCCGAGCACGTTCTTCATCGTCAGGGTGGTGTGGCTGCGCGGCGACCGGCGCAGGTCGTCGTGCACCGCCAGCAACTGGTCGGCGTCGAGGTGCGGCGCCAGCATGGTGAGCGCCCACATGCTCTGGCGGCCGAGTTCGTCGGCATCGTTGCGCAGGAATGCGCGCAGTTCGGGCAGGGCCGGCAGCGCGTCGGCACCGAGGCGACCGAGCACGTAGACGACCTGGTTCTTCACCTGGGGACTCGTGCGGTCGCGCTGCTGCCACTGCAGCACCTCGATCAGGAACGGCACGCCCTTCGCGCCGAGGTTCTCGAGGGTGCGCAAGCCGTCGCGTGCGCGTTCGGGCTGGTCGAGTTCGGCGAGTGCCCGCTGCACGATCTGCTGCAACCGGGGATCCGGCGGCCGGGTGGCGGGGGACTGCGCGAGCAGTGCGGATGCGAACAGCGGAACGAACCACGACGCAGGCAGGGCATCGGGACGCATGCAGCGCTCCTGTCGACGGTGCGACTTGTTGCGGCGGCCGTGTTCCCGGGGCGAGGAACGCGTGGGGTCCGCTGCGTTCGGCGAATGATCGCAGCGGGTGCGTGCACAGGAAAGCCCCGGACGTCCCGGGCGGGCTGGGCGCGGGGCTCAGCCCGAGCCGAACGTGGTCCAGAACGCGTCGGCGCCTTCCGCGCGCAGCGCCGCCGGATCGCCGTAGCCGAACAGGCACGCGATCGTGCGCACGCCCGCGGCCTTGCCGGCGCGCAGGTCCTGCACGCCGTCGCCGACCATCGTCGCGGTGCGCGCTTCGGCAGAGAGGCAATGCAGCGCGAACTGCACCGGGGCCGGGTCCGGCTTCTTCTGCGGCAGCGTGTCGCCGCCGACGATCGCGCCGAGCAGCGGGGCGAGCCCGAGGTGCACGAGCAGCGGCCGCGCGAACCGTTCCGGCTTGTTGGTCACGACCGCCAGCGGATGGCCGAGGCCGTGCAGGTGGCGCAGGTGGTCGCGCACGCCCGGATACAACGTCGCGTGGCCGGTGCACTGCCGTTCGTGGTGCGCGATGTACTCGGCGAACGCCCGGTCGAGCAGTTCGGCTGCCGCCGCCGCGGCTTCGGGCAAGATCTCGTGAAGGGCGCGCCGCAGCAGCGTGCGCGCCCCGTCGCCGACGAACGTGCGCACGGCCGCCAAGGGTGCGGCCGGCAACCCGTGCAGCGCGCGCACGTGGTTCGTGCTCGCGGCCAGGTCGGCCAGGGTGTCGGCGAGCGTGCCGTCGAGGTCGAACAAGAATGCCGGGCGGGCCACGCGCCTCGGTATACTCCCGCCCCCTGCATGGTTCCTCGCCTGTTCCTGTGCGTTCCGCTGCTGTTGGTGTCGTGCGGCACCGTCCACGACTGGCGCGAGCTGCGCACCGACCCGATGACGATCGGCGAGGCCTACGACGGCATCGAGGTGGTCGGCGGGGCCGACTTCGTGCCCGACAAGGCGGTGTGCGACCGGGGCCTCGGCATCTGGCAGTCGCGCTGGCGCATGCGCCTGCTCGAACGCAACTATCCCGGGCGTTGCCGCCTGCGCGTCGAGATCCTCGCCGACGAAGGGTCGGCCGCGACCGGCTGGCCGATCCGGTTCGCCGTCGAGCAGCAGATCGTCGAAGACCTGCGGTACGCGGCGAGCCCGCGCGAGGAGGACTGGGACGACACCACGCAGGACAAGGAGAAGGAAGCGATCCTCGGCGAACGGTTGCTGCGGCGCCTCGCTCCGAAGTCGGTGGTGGCACCGCCGCGCCGCGAACAGCCCAAGCTGCCGGGAACGTGACCTCGCGGCGCCGCAGTCGGTCCGTTGCCACCGCCCGGTCCCGTTCCGGGGCTGGCGGTGGTTCGCCGACTCGCGTGCCGCCGTTCCGCGCGCCGATCCTCGGAACCAGCCCATGACCACCGACTCCGCTCCCCGCGCTGCAAGCGCACCGTCCGCGGCTGCCGCCGGCGGGCCTGCGACTGCGGAGCTGTCGGTGCTGATCGTCAACTACAACTCGTGGGGCGAGTGCGTGCAGGCGATCGCGACCTTGCGCGCGAACGGCCCGACGCGGCCGGACGGTTCGCCGATGCCGTTCGAGTGCGTGGTGGTCGACAACCTGTCGCCGCAGCGCGATCCGGCGTCGATCGCCGCGGTCGAACACGAGCTGCGCCTGCTCGCCGAACAGCAGCGCGACCCGCTGGCCGGCCGGTTGATCCTGCACCACGAGAACGGCGGCTACAGCAAGGGCATGAACGAGGCCCTGGCGCACGCGCGCGGCCGCTGGATCCTGGTCAGCAATCCCGACGTGCTGTTCCTGCCCGGCCTCGTTTCGCGCCTGCAACGGCAGCTCGAGAACGACCCCAAGGCCGGCTGTGTCGTGCCCAAGGGCTTCTGGGATCCCGAGTGCAGTGGCCGCCTGCCGCCGAACACGTTGCCGACCCTGCGCGAACTGTTCGTCACCACGCTGGGCGCGTTCTGGCCCAAGGTCAGCCACCGCTACGCGGCGAAGCTGGCGCGGCGCTGGGTCGAGGTGTGGACGGCGACGCAGCCGATCGCGCTGCCGATGATGTCGGGCTGCATGTTCCTGGTCGAGCGCGCGTTCTTCGAGCGCATCGGCCGGTTCGACGAGCGCTACCCGCTCTATTACGAGGACACCGACCTGTCGCTGACGATCCGCCGCGCCGGGCGCACGATCACGCAGGTGCCCGACGCGCACCTGGTGCACTTCGTCAACCGTTCGGGCATGCGCGACCTGGAGACGATGTGGCAGCGGCACGCCACCAGTCGCCGGCTCTACTTCCGCAAGTGGTACGGCTGGCTCGGGCCGCTCGCCCTCGGGCTGGCCGACCGGATCCTGAACGCGAAGTGGCTGCAGCGCTTCCGCAAGTTCGCGTTCGCGACGCCGCTGCAGGACCTCGGCGCCAGCGATGCGCCGCCGGTGCTGGACCTCGGCCGCGATTGCCAGCGCTACCTCGTGCTGCTGTCGCTCGACGCGCGCTTCTACCTCGCCGCCGGCACGCTCGGTGCCGGCCGCACCTGGACGCCGTCGCCGCTCGCGTTCCAGCACTTCGTCAACGCGACGTTCTACTTCGCCGCCTACGACCTGAGCGGCGGGCGGTTCGAGCGGATCGGCAGCTGGAAGTACCACTGCCTGTCGCACCTCGGCACGTCGGTGGCCAAGCCGCCGGGAGGGCCGCAGTGACCACGCCGGTGTTGTCGGTGGTGGTGCTGAGCTGGAACACCCAGGAGCTGCTGCGGGCCTGCCTGCGGGCCCTGTTCGCCGAGACGCCACGCCACACACGCGAAGTGATCGTCGTCGACAACGGCAGCCACGATGGTTCCGCCGACATGGTCGCCGCCGCGTTCCCGCAGGTGCGGCTGCTGCGCAACGCGCAGAACGAACTGTACGCGCGCGGCAACAACCAGGGTGCTTCGCTGGCCCAGGGCGCCTACGTGTGCACGCTGAACAGCGACACCGAAGTGCGGCCCGGCGCCCTGGACCTTCTCGTCGATTGGCTGGCCGCGCATCCGGAATGCGGGGCCGCAGCCCCGCGGCTGGTCAACCCGGACGGCAGCGTGCAGCGCGCCTGCATGCGCTTCCCCACGTTGCTGACCGCGCTGGCGTGGAACTCGTGGTGGGGCAGCTTCTGGCCGGGCTCGGCGGCGGTGCGCCGCTACCAGATGCTCGACTTCGACCACCTGCACAGCCGCGACGTCGACCAGCCGCCGGGCGCCTGCTGCGTGCTGCGCACCGACGAGTGGCGACGGCTCGGCGGATTCGACGAGGTGCTGGCGCTGTTCTACAACGACGTCGACCTGTGCCGGCGGCTGTGGCGGGCGGGCCGTTCGATCCGCTACGTCGCCGAGGCCGAGGTCATGCACCACCAGGGCGCATCGACGAAGAACTTCGCGCGCATGCTGGTGCTCTGGCACAAGAACCGGCTCGCGTACTACCGCAAGCACCACGGCGCGCTCGGGGCGCTCTGGGTGCGCCTGTGCGTGCGGCTGCGCATCTGGGAGGAGTGGCTGCGCATCGGCCAGCGCAACAAGCGCGACCCGATGCGCAAGAAGGCCGAACGCGAACACCTCGCCGCCGCCGTGAAGGAACTGCAGTCGTGAAGGTCTGCTTCGTCACCGCGAACCACCCGCCCGAGGCGCTCGGGGGCACCGAGCAGGTCGTCCAGGCGTTGGCGCGCGAACTGCGGCGCCACGGCGTGGAGATCGTCGTGGTGTCGGGCAGCGACGAGCCGCACGCCGGAGTCGATGTCGGCCGCGAAGTGCACGACGGCGTGGTCGTGCACCGCATCCGCAAGTGCGCCGACGAGTGGGACCGGCAGGGCTTCGTGCGGCCGCGCATCCTCGGCCTCGTGCGCACGCTGCTGCAGGTGGAACGGCCCGACGTGCTGCACGTGCACTCGTCGGCGTCGCTCGGGGTCGGGGTCGCGCCGCTGGCGCGCGAACTCGGCCTGCCGGTGGTGTTCACGTTCCACGACCTGTGGGTCACCTGTGCGCGCTACTTCCGGCTGCCGATCGCCGGCGTCACCTGTCCGGACGGCGCCGACCGCGAGCCGTGCGTGCGCTGCGTCGCCACCGACGTCGCGTTGCCGCCCGACGTGGTGCGGCAGGCGCTGGCCGAACGCGACCGCGTGGTGCGCGCCGAAGTGGCCCATGCGAACGCCTGCATCGCCCCGAGTGCGACCACGGCCCGGTTCGTGCGCGAATACCTGCCGTTCGCCGGAGCCATCGAAGTGATCCCGCACGGCTTGTTGCACCCGGTCGCCGCGGCGGACCGCGCCGTGGCCCCGCAGCCCGGCGAACGGCTGCGGGTCGGCACCTTCGGCGGTCTGGTCGAGGCCAAGGGCGTGCCCGAACTGCTGGACGCGGTGCGTGGCCTGCCGTGCGACCTGTACCTCGCCGGGCGGGTGCACGAGGCGGCGATCGCGCGGCGCCTCGACGCGGCGCGGGCCGCTGGGACCACGGTGCACTGGCGCGGCCCCTACATGCGGCAGGACCGCCATCCCGCCCGCGACCTGCACCTCGCGGTGTTCCCGTCCAAGTGCCAGGAGACCTACGGCCTCGTCGTCGACGAGGCGTTGGCGCACGGCGTGCCGGTGGTCTGTTCCGACGCCGGGGCGCTGCGCGAACGCGATGGCATCGGCGGTGTCGTCGTCACGCCGCTCGCCGCGTTGGCGGAGGTGCTGCGTTCGCTGGTAACCTCTGCCGACCGTCTCGCCGAACTGCGGGCGGCGATCCCGGCCACGCTGCCGACGATCGCCGTCTCCGCTGCCCGCCACCTCGAGCTCTACTCGCGCCTCCGATGAAGCACCTGTTCTCGCCGCTGTTGCCGCGCGACCCGCTGCAGGGTCCGGTGCTGGTGCTCGCCGCGCACCCCGACGACGAGGTCATCGGTGCGGGCGGGATGCTGGCCTGGCACGGCCAACGCGGCCACGCGGTGACCGTCGTGCACGCGACCGACGGCGCCAAGGGCGACCCGGGCCAGCGCGAACACGACATCCGCGCGGTGCGGCGGGCCGAGGGCAAGGACGCGCTGGCGCGGCTCGGCCTGCCGGAGGCGCGGCACTGGGACCTGCCCGACGGCGAACTGCCGGAACACCTGGCCGAACTGACGCGCCGCATCGACGCGGTGATGCGCGAGATCCGTCCGCGCACCCTGTACTCGTTCCACGCCGGCGAAGCGCACCGCGACCATCGCGCCGTCGCCGCCGCGACCGCCGCCGCCGCCGCCGGCGCACTGCCGCCCGATTGCCGCTGCCTGCTCTACGGCGTCAACTTCGCCCCGCCCGGCGGCACGTTGTTCGACGTCACCGACGTCTACAGCAAGTCGTTCCGCGCTTTGCACGCGTACTCGTCGCAGAACGCCTACATCAACCTGCCCGGCATGAGCGAACACCGCACGCGCGCGGCGACGGTCAACGTCGACATCCCCGGCGTGCTGTACGGCGAGATGTTCGTCGACCTGCTGCCGCACGAGATGGCGGAAGTGCACGCGCTGCACGATCGCCTGCACCGCCGCCTGCAGAAGGAGACGCCGTGACCGCGCCGACGGCGAAACCGACGGTCAGCCTCGTGATCTCGGTGTGGAACCGCAAGGCGGACCTGCGCGACAACCTGCGCGCGATCGCGGCCCAGACCGTGCCCGCCGACCAGGTGGTCGTGGTCGACAACGCCAGCACCGACGGCACGCCGGAGATGGTGCTGGCCGAGTTCCCGTGGGTGCAGTTGATCCGCATGCCGCACAGCCGCTACGGCGCGTGCGAGACGTTCAACGTCGGCTTCGCCTCGGCGCACGGCGAGTTCACCGGCATCCTCGACGACGACGTGGTGCTGCCGCCGACGTTCGTCGAGCACATGCTGGCGAAGTTCGCGACCGAGCCCGAGACCACCGCGATCCTGTCGCCGAAGGTGGTCGAGCCGGAGATGCCGGACTGGTACCTGAAGTCGGAGGCGATCCACCGCGAACGCTACCTGCCGACGTTCCGCGGCTGTGGCTCGATGGCGCGCAGCAAGGCGCTGCGCGCGGCGAACTGGTACGACATCCGGTTCTTCATCTTCGGCAACGAGCGCGACCTGACCACGCGCCTGCTCAACCTCGGCTACCGCGTGAAGATGTTCCCGACGGTCGAGGTGTTCCACAAAGCCCCGTTCGGCATGCGGCACGGCAAGCGCAGCCTCTACTACCACGTCCGCAACTTCTGGCTCTACGCGTTCAAGTACCTGCCGTGGAGCCAGGTGCTCGCGTTCCCGTTCCGGTTCCTCGGCAAGAAGCTCGGCGGCAAGCAGCAGGGCCAGGGCGGCGAGGTCGCCGACGCGGTCGGCACGATCGGCCTGTTCGACAACATCAAGGCGGTGAAGTGGGGGTATTGGGTGTGCTTGAAGGCGACCCTGGCAGCCGTCTGGTCGCTGCCGTACTGCCTGAAGCACCGCCAGGTCTGCCGACACCCGGACTTCGAGCCACCGTTGCGCTGAGGACCCGCCGGGCCCAGGCCCCGGTGGCGTCGGAGTGCGACCACCGCATTTTTTTCGGGAAAGTTCCGGCCGACGACCCAGCCGGCGTCGCCTTGCTGCTGTCGGCACTGGTCTGCACGGTGCCGCTTTCCTGTCGGTGCGGATCTGTGAGGTCCGGGCCGGCAGTGATCGAGAGATGTGCAAGGGAGGGTGGCCGCCCACGGGAGGTGGCCACCCGATTTTCCTGCGCTGCGCCCCCGGATTGCGACCCGGTGCGACGGCGCGAAAACCCGGGGCACTTCGCGGGCAGGGCACTAGCATCCCGCCCCCTCTCTCCCGTGCTCAGCGCGATCGTCGTCAACTGGAACGGCAAGGACTACCTGCCCGCCTGCCTCGATGCCCTGCTCGCCCAGGTGCCGCGGCCGGACGAGGTCGTCGTGGTCGACAACCACTCGACCGACGGCTCGCGTGAACTCGTCGCGGCGCAGTACCCCACGGTCAAGGTGGTCGACACCGGCCGCAACGGCGGACCGTGCCTCGCGCGCAACGTCGGCGCGGCGGCCGCGGCGCACGAGTTGTTGCTGTTCCTCGACAACGACGTCGTGTTGCACCCGGGCTGCGTCGCCGCGCTGCTGGCGCACGCACAGGCACATCCCGAGGCGGCGATGGTGCAGGCGCGGTCGTTCTGCGGCGACGCGCCGGACGTGGTGCACTACGACGGCGGCGACCTGCACTTCCTCGGCACGCTGGTGCTGCGCAACTGGTACGCGACCCGCGCCGACGCGGTCGATCCGACGGGACCGATCGGCGCGGCGATCGCGCTGTGTTTCCTGACCCGGCGCACGGTCTACCAGGCCGTCGGCGGCTTCGACGAGAACCTGTTCATCCTGTACGAGGACAACGAGTTCGCGTGGAAGCTGCGCATGCGCGGCCACACGGTGTGGTCGCTGCCGAACGCGACCTGCACGCACCTCGCCGGGACCGCCGGGCTGTCGGTGCGCGGCGAAGGGCGTTATCCGGGCAAGCGCACGTTCCTGCACAGCCGCAACCGCTGGTACGTGCTGATCGCCTGCATGCGCTGGCGCACGTTCGTGCTGACGATGCCGGCGCAGTTGGTGTACGGCGTCGTCTACGCAGCGTTCGGCGTGCGCCGTGGTCACCTGGGCGACTGGCTGCGCGGCAAATGGGAACTGCTGAAGCTGCTGCCGGCGGCGGTGCGCGCGCGCAAGCAGGCCCAGCGCGGCCGCACCGTGCGCGATCGCGACCTGCTGGTCGCGGCCCCGGTCACCTTGAACAAGGGCCTGGCGGAGAAGGGCGCCGCCGCGGCGCTGCGGCGTTTCCTCGACCGCGCCTTCGCCGTCTACTGGCGGTGCGTGCGGAGGCTGTGTGGCTGAACCGCGCGTGGCAGCACTGCTGCTGAACTGGCGGCGGGCCGACCTCACCGTGCGCTGCCTGCAGGACCTGGTCGCGGTCGGCGACGTGCCGATGCACGTGCTGGTGATCGACAACGGCTCCGGCCCGGACGAAATCGCGGTCCTGCAGCGCGCGGTGGCGGCGGTGCCGGCTGGTTCGCCGCATCGGGCCACGCTCGCCGCGTTGCCCGACAACCGCGGCTTCACCGGCGGCATGAACCACGGCCTCGCGTGGGCGCAGGCCGAGGGAATGCCGTTCGTGCTGGTGCTCAACAACGACCTGCGCCTGCCCGCGGACTTCCTGCGGCCGTTGGTCGACGTGCTGCAGCACGACCCGGCGGTCGCGGCGGTCGGGCCGACCGTGCTGCATCCGGACGGCACCGTGTGGGCGGAAGGCGGCGAACGCGCGTTCGTGCCGAACGGCCTGCGCCTTCTGGGCCACGGCCGGCTGCCGCGGCCGCGCGAATCGGGCCCCGAGGCGGTCGGCTTCCTGCCGTGTGCGTGCGTGTTGTTCCGCACCGCGGCGGTGGCGGCGACCGGCGGTTTCGACGACGCCTACTTCATGTATTGGGAGGACGTCGACCTGTGCGAACGGCTCGCCGCGCGCGGCGGCCGCATCGTCTGGTTGCCGTGGGTGCGCGTCGAACACGCCGCCGGGCAGTCGTCGGGCGGCGGCCGCTCGCCGTTGCGCAAG
>JAEUHV010000338.1 GCA_016794485.1 Planctomycetota bacterium | reverse complement strand
CAACTGCGGCAGCGGCCCGACCCTCGGCCTGCAGGCGGGCGTGCGTCCGCCCGCGCCAGGCCTCGGCGTGCCGAGCCACGTCAATGCGTTCGCCTGGGCGCACCACATCCGCTACGTGCTCGAGCCGCAGAACCACGTGCTGACGGTGTTCCCGGCCGGTGCGGCCGCCGGTTCGACGCAGATCGACATCGGTTCGCCGTTCCCGTGGAACCTGGTGTTCCTCGAAGTCGTGTCGCCGATCGTGCCGGCGTCGCTGCCCGCGTTCCCGTTCTCGCAGATGGGCTTCCCCGACGTCTACGTGCCGAGCCTGCTGTTCTACCTGCCAGCGCCGACGGTCGGCGGCTGGTCGACGTTCCCGATGCCGGCGATCCCGCCGATGTTCGCGGGCAAGGTGCTGTTCCAGAGCGTCGGCATCAGCGCCGCGGGCACCTTCGAGCTCAGCACGCCGACGGTGATCGACGTGCAATGACCGCGGCAGCGGTGCGAATGCCGGCTTGACGCGAGCCCGCTGGCGCCTTGGAGTGTCGGCATGAGTCGACTGGACGCGTTGGTCGCCGACCGCGAGCGGGTCTTGATCCACCAGACCAAGGAATGGGGCGAGATCCTGCTCGGCTTCGAATCGAAGAATCGCTTCGAGATCAACGACGAGACCGGCCAGCTGCTGGGCCGCGCGGCCGAGGAAGCCGCGGGCATCGGCCAGTGGTTCCTGCGCAACATCTTCGGCAAGTGCCGCAAGGCGACGGTGCACGTCTACGACGCCGCCGGCGACAAGGTGGGCCGCGGCGAGAAGCCGTTCCGGTGGTTCTTCCACCGCATGGAGGCGTACGACGGCGACGTGCGGATCGGCGCGATCCAACGCAAGTGGGCGTGGTTCCACCGGGTGTTCGCCGTCGAGAACGCGGCCGGCCAGGAAGTGATGGAGTTGAAGAGCCCGTTCTTCCACCCGTGGACGTTCACGCTGTCGTTCCAGGGAACCGAGGCCGGCGTGATCCGCAAGCGCTGGGCGGGGATGCTGAAGGAGTGGTTCACCGACGCCGACGTGTTCGGGCTCGAAGTGCGGCCGCACGTGCCGGTGGAAGTGCGCAAGCTGCTGCTCGTCGCGACGTTCCTCGTCGACTTCACCTGCTTCGAGAACAACCAGGGCAGCGGCTCGGGCCTGCTGGACTGAGCCGCACACCGCGAGATGGACCGAACGACGGGGCGGCGACGGTGTCCCAGGACCAGACAATCGCCCGGCCTGACTTCCCTGCAACCTCGCAATATTCTGACGACGGGCGACTGCGGGTACCTGCACCGCACCGTCGTTCGGTGCTCGCGATACGCAACCGCGGAGTCCACCGGTCGGGAAATGTGGATTTCCATGTGGCGCGGTGGCCGGTGCGGGCCGTGCAGTTGGGGCATGACGGAAGCCAGCCATGTGCCGTTCGTCGACCGTTATGTGCCGCCGGTGCCCGCCGAGCAGGCCGTGGCGACCCTGCACGACTGCCTGCGGCGGCGTCGCAGCGTGCGCGCGTTTTCGGACCGGCCGGTGCCGCGCGAGCTGATCGCCGGTCTGGTGCGGTGCGCGCACACGGCGCCGAGCGGCGCGAACAAGCAGCCGTGGCGGTTCGTGTGCGTGCAGGATCCCGTGGTGAAGGCCCGCATCCGGGAAGGTGCCGAGGCCGAGGAACGCGAGTTCTACCGGCGCCGCGCCAACGCCGAGTGGCTCGCCGACCTGGCGCCACTCGGCACCGATGCCGACAAGGAGTTCCTGACCGTGGCGCCGTGGCTCGTGGTGGTGTTCCAGCTCACGCATGGCGACGACGGTTCGCAGGTCTACTACCTGAAGGAGTCGGTCGGCATCGCCTGTGGCCTGTTCCTGGCGGCGGCGCAGGCGGCGGGGCTGGCGACGCTGACGCACACGCCGAGCCCGATGGCGTTCCTCGGCGAGATCCTCGGCCGGCCCGCGCACGAGCGACCGTTCCTGCTGATCCCGGTCGGCTACGCGGCCGACGACTGCACCGTGCCGGCGATGGCGCTGCAACGGCGCCCTCTCGACGAGGTGATGGTGGTGGTGTGAACGGCTCGCGCCGGCGTCACTGCTTCTTGTCGGCGGGTGCCGTGGGCGCCGCCGGCGCCTTGGCGTCGAGCAGCTTCGCCTTCAGGAATGCGCGCACCTCGGTCCACGCCGCGGCGGCGTGCTTCTGGTCGTAGCGGGCGCCGGACGGGTTGGCGAAGGCGTGTTCGGCGTCGTAGCGCAGCACGCGCGCGTCCTTGCCCAGCTTCTGCAGCGACTGCTCGAACGCGGCGACACGGGCCTCGGGGATGCTGCGGTCGCGCGTGCCGAACACGCCGAGCACCGGGGCGGTGATCGCGGCGAGCTGCTTCTCGTCCTCGACCAGCCGGCCGTAGTAGAGCACGCACGCGTCGAGCTTCGGCTCCGCGATCGCGAGCTGCAGCGACCACGCCCCGCCGAAGCACCAGCCGATCACGCCGCGCCGTTTGGCCTGGATGCGCGGATCGTCGGCGAGGAACGCGAAGGCCGCGCGCAGCGTGTCGCGCGTCGCGTCGGGCGCCGCGTTCGCGGCCTTCATCGCCGCTTGCGCTTCCTCCGAGCTGGTCGCGACCTTGCCGCCGTAGAGGTCCACGGCCAGCGCCGCGTAGCCCTCGAGCGCCATGCGGTCGGCCCAGTGCTTGATGTGGTCGTTGAGGCCGTACCACTCGTGGATCACGACGATCGCCGGCAGCGGCCCCTTCTTGTCCTTGGGCAACGCCAGGTAGTGCTTCGCCGCGCCGACCTCGACCATCGCGCCGGTCGGCTGTGGCGGCTTCTTCTGCTCGAGTTCGTGCAACGCGGCGAACGCCTTCTCGTCGAGATCGGCGGTGCCGGCGACCGGCTTGTCCTGGGCGGGCAGCAGCGAGAGCAGGAACGGCACGAGCAGCAGGGTGCGCATGGCGGCACGCTACCCGTGCCGGCGGGCGGCCTCGTGTCTCAGACCTGCATGTTCTTCCAGCGTCCACGTCGGAACAGCAGCACGGCGGCGACCGCGAACAGCGACTCGGCGATCGGGATCGCCCACACGACGCCGTGCATGCCGTAGTCGAGCCCGAACGCGAGCAGTGCCGCCAACGGGATCTGGAACACCCAGAACGCGACGAAGTGCAGCCAGGTCGGCGTCGCGGTGTCGCCGGCGCCGTTGAACGCCTGCACCGCGACCATGCCCCAGGCGTAGCACACGTAGCCGGCGGCGACGATGCGCAGCGTCGCGATCGCGTGGGTCCGGACCACTTCGTCGGCGACGAAGCCGCCGACGATCGCTTCGGGGAACAGTTCCATCACCAGCGTGACCACGGCGAGGAACGCCATGTCGTAGAGCCCGGTCAACCACACCGCACGTTCGGCGCGGTCGGGGCGCCTGGCGCCGAGGTTCTGGCCGACCAGCGTCGCCGCGGCGTTGCTCAGGCCCCACGCCGGCAGCAGCGCGAACATCAGGATGCGGATGCCGGTGGTGTAGCCGGCCCCGGCCTGGTCGCCGAACTCGTTGACGAACTTGGTCAACAGCAGCCAGCTGACGCAGCCGATCAGGAACTGGCCGATGGTGCCGAGCGACAGCCGCACGATCTGCAGCATCTGGGCGCCGTGGAAGCGCATCAGGGTCGGCATCGGCACGCGGCAGTGGCCGCGCCGCAGCAGCACGAACTGCAGCAGCACGGCCAGGCCGCGGCTGATGCAGGTGGCGATCGCGGCGCCTTCGACGCCGAGGGCCGGGAACGGGCCGAGCCCGAAGATCAGCAACGGATCGAGCAGCAGGTTGAGGCCGTTCGACAGCAGCAGGACCTTCAGGGCGAGCATCGGATCGCCGGCCCCGCGGAAGATCGCGTTCTGCAGGAACAGCAGCGTGATGATCGGTGTGCTGGCGAAGGTCCAGCGGGCGTAGCCGCTGCCGATCGCGACGGCGTTGGAGCCGTCCTCGGACATCAGGGCCAGCAGTTCCGGGGCGAAGATCGCGGCCGGCACCGCGATCACCACGCCGACGACCAGCGCCAGCCCGATCGCCTGGCTGGCCGCGGCGGCGGCGCCGTCGAGGTCCTTCTCGCCGACGCGGCGCGAGACCATCGCCGTCACCGCGATCGCGAGTCCCCACGCGACCGCGTAGACGAGCGACACCATGCCCTCGGTCATGCCGATCGCGGCGATGCCGGCACCGTGCGTCGACGTCGCGCCGAACAGGCCCTTGTCGATGCCGTTCACCCAGAACGTGTTGACCAGCGCGAACAGCGACTCGAGCCCCATCTCGAGCACCATCGGCACCGCCAGCAGCACGATGGCGCGCGGCAGTGGCAGCGTGGTGAAGTCGTGGTGCTCGCCGCGCAGGCTCGAGGCCACGTACTGCCAGAACGTGCGCGCCGGGGCTTCGGGGGCGGCGTTCACTTCGCTTCCCAGGTGTCGTTGCCGCGCTCGACGTCGAGGCTGGTCTGCCGCGGGTCGAGCCTTGCGGCCATGGCCTTGCCGGGGAACGTCAGCACCGCCGTGCGTCCGCCGGCGAGCCACTTCGCGACCGGGACGGTCTGCTCGGCCGTCGTGCCGTCGGCGAACGTCACCTGCACCGTCGCCGGATGCGGTGCCTTGCCGCGGTCGAGCACGACCACTTCGGTGCCGGTGCCGTCGGCGGTCGGCCGCACCGCGTCGATCGCGTGGTCGAGCGTCCACGTCTCGGTCCACCACGTGCTCCAGTACCAGCCGAGGTCCTGGCCGAGCGAACGGTCCAACGCGGCGAAGAAGTCCTCCGGGGTCGGATGCGCGAACGACCAGGTGCGCGTGTAGTCGCGCAGCGCAGCGACCAGCCGGTCCTCGCCGACGATGCCGGCGAGCTGTTGCAGCACGGCGGCGGGCTTGGTGTAGCACAGGTAGACGTAGCTGTGCGGCCAGCGCAGGTGGTCGGCGTGCGTCAGCATCGGCTCGCGGTCGCCGCCGGACTCGATGATCGAACGGTAGTCACGCTGCGCCGCACTCGGTCGCTGCTGCCGCCAGAAGTCGTTCTCGAGCTTCGCCGTGAACCAGTCGGTGAGGCCTTCGTCCTGCCAGCCGAACGCGGTCTCGTCGTTGCCCACCAGCATCGGGAACCACATGTGGGTGAGTTCGTGCGCGATCAGGCTCTGGTTGGCGAACGGCGTGCGTTGGTCGCCGCACAGCACCAGCATCGGGTACTCCATGCCACCGCCGAGGATGCCTTCGACCGCGGTCGCGTGCGGCCACGGGTACGGCGCGAGCCATTGGCTCATGGTGTGGATCGTGTGCTGCGCCTGCTTGCACGCCTGCCGCCAGGTCGGCGCCTGCTTGCGGTAGAGCACCGAAACCAGCGTGCGGTCGGGCTTGCCGTCGCCGTCGCGGTCGCCGACCTCGGCCGAGGTCGCGTCCCACAGGAACTCGGGCGACGTGGTCCACGCGAAGTCGCGCACGCGTTCGGCGCGGAATCGCCACGTACGGGTCGGGGCAGGATCGGCAGTGGCCACCGCGGCGTCCGCGTGGTGCTTGCCGGTGACGACGCGCACGACCGCGTCACCCGTGGCCGCGTCGGCGAGCCCCTTGCGGATCGGCTCGGGCAGCACGTCGGCGGCGTTCTGCAACGTGCCGGTCGCCTGCACGAGCCAGCCTTTCGGCACCGTCAACGCGACGTCGTAGTCGGCCCAGCCCATGTAGAACTCGCTCTCGCCGAGATACGGCTCGGCAACGAGGCCGCGCACGTCGTCGACCACCGCGAACTGCGGGTACCAGTAACCGAGGAAGAACAGCGAACTGCCGTCGCGACCCATGCGCGGTGCTTCACCTTCGGGCACCGTGAACGCGAAGTCGACGGCGGCGGTGGTCTTGCCGTCCGGCCGCAGCGCTTCCGGCAGGAACACCTCGAGCAGCGTGCCGCGCTGGGCGGTGTTCGCCGGCTTGCCGTCCAGCGTCCATGGGCCGAGTTCGAAGCCGCCGGTCACCTCGACCGCGATGTTGCGCATCGCGTCGGGCGCGTGCAGGTTCTGCCGCAGGTGGACGACGAGCGACGCCAGGTCGTGCGGCGAGCGGTTGTGGAACGTCAGTTCGGCGTGGCCGTGCACGCGTGCGGTCGTCGGGTCCAGTTCGGCCGCGATGGTGTAGTGCGCGAACGACGTCCACGCTGCGGGTCCCGGGTGTCCGTCGCGGGTTCGGGTCCCGGCCTCGACCGCGGCGAGCCACTCCGGGCTCGGCTCCAGCGGGTGCGGCAACGGCCGGTCCTGGGCGGCAAGGGTCGCGGCGAACAGCGCGTGCAGGACGAAGCGGACGGGTGTGGCCGGCATGGGGGCGCGCAGCATACGGACGCCGCGCCCCGCGCGGGTCAGTGCTCGCGTTCGTCGAGGCGCAGCCGTTCGCGGCGCAGCAGCCAGAACAGTCCGACCGCGAACAGGCCGAGCCAGACCATCGCCCGCACCTGGGTCGTCGAGCTCTCGTCACGGCTGGTCGGCGACGCGGGCAGTGCGCGGTCCGGGTCGAGCCCGCGCAGGGTCACGACCTGGCTGCGGGCCAGCGCTTCCCGCGTGCGCTGCCGCTGCTGCGGCGAAGCTCCCGGCCACAGTTCGCGCACCGCGTCGGTGGCGGCGAGGGTCGCCCACGGCGTGTCGGGTGCCGCTGCCGTGACGATCGCCGACAGTTGTTCCGTCGCACCTTGCCGGACCAGCGCGTCGATCGCGGCGAGTCGCGTCGGGTCGTCGGCGTGCAGCAGCGCGCGCAGCGTCGGTTGCGCCACGCCGGCCGGACTGCGCAGGAGCTGGCGCGCGGCTTCGGTCGCGTCGGCGTCGCGGGCGGCGAACGCGCGCAGCGACCGCCCGTGGGTGGTCGTTCCGCGAGTGTGCGCCAGCCACAGCAGCGCTGCGGGCAGGGTGAGGCCGCCGTCCGAACGGCCGCGCACCCGCAGGTGCGACTCCGTGCGCCATGCCGTGAACGTCAGGTCGCCGCAATGCGACGCGCCGGCCTGCAGCAGGTCGCGGACCGGATCGTCGTGGTCGAGGCCGCCGGCGACGTGGCCGACCAGCACGGCGACGCCGAGCGTCCGGGCGTGGTCGAAGGCCAGCGCGTCGAGTTCGGCCAGCGTGTGGCGCCAGGACTCCGGCAGCGCGAACTGCACCGGCACGAACCAGTCTTCCACGCCGTCGGCGCGGCATTCGAACAGGACCTCGGCACCACCGTGCGCGAGCGAGCCGCACGCCACGGCACCGGCGGGCAGGGGCGTCGCACATGCCGTGATCGCCAGGCCATCGGTGTCGAGCCGCAGGCGCAGGGCGCCCTCCGGATCGAGTCCTCGCGGCCATTGCGCTTGCTGCGGCAGCCAGCGCGTCCGCAGCCAGGCGACGGCCGGCACGGCGTTGCTGGCCGCGGCGGGGGCGATGGCGACGTCCAGGGTGGCGACGGTCGGGCCCTGCGCGGGCAGCACGGCCGTCACCAGCAGCAAGGCTGCTCCGAACTCAGGACGGGCGCTGTTCATCCTGCTGCCATCCGGCGTCGTCGGCGCCGACCGCGACTTCGTCCTGCTCGGTGTACTCGCCGGTCGCCGCCATCGGATCGGCGGGCACGTCGACTTCGGCGATGGACTCGTCCACCGGAGCAGCTTCGTCGGCCAGCGATTCCGACGGCGCAACCAGGGCCAGGGTCTCCGCCGCGGCCGCAGCCGCGGCGGCACGCCGCGCGCGCGCGCGTGCGAAGAGCCACAGGGCGACCAGCAGCACCGGAATGCCGGCGACACAGCCCTGCTGCCAGGGCAGGAGGGCCTGCCAGTGCTTCGTGGCACTCGCGACGAGCAGGTCGAAGTTGTGCCGGGCGCGGCCGAGTTCGTCACGCGTTGCGCTGCGGTCCTGGCGCACGTTGGCGAGCGCCAGTTCCACCAGTGGGCGCAGTTCGTCGGTTTCGGCCGCGAGCCGGCCTTCGAGCGCCTTGGCGGTCGAGGGGTCCTTGCGGGCCGAGAGTTCGGCGATGGCGAAACGGCGCACGACCGGTTCGCGGTGGGCGAGGATCGCCAGCAGGAAGGTCGTCTGCTGCTCTTTCTGCATCTTCGGCAGCAATCCCTGGCAGGCGAACGCGAGGACCGGGCCCGTGCCCTCGGCGGTGAGGTCGTGCAGCCTGGTCGCGACGCGCAGCAGCACTTCGTGGGCGCCGAGGTCGTGCAGGGCGAGCACGCACGCCTGCAGGTCGGTCGCGGGACCGGGCTCACGTTGCTGCGGTGCGCCCTCGATCGCGGCCAGCAGCGGTTCGACCGCCGTCGGTCGCTTCAAGGTGCCGAGCAGCTGGGCGGCGAGCGTGCGCACGCGCCGGTCCGGGTCCTGCAGCGCCTCGATGCCGGTCGTGGTCGAGCCGACGTCGGCGATGCGCAGCACGCCATGCATCGCCTGCACGCGCGCGCCCGCATGCGGGCTCTGCCGCGCGACGGTGCGCATCGGCTCGTAGGCCGGGCGGTCCTTGCGACTCGCCAACAGGAAGGCCGCACGTTCCGCGACCTTGGCGTCGGCGCTGCCGGCGAGGCGGGCGAGCTCGACAGGGTCGGCCTCGGCCGGGGCTCGTTCGATCGCCGCCAACGCGACGGCATCCGCATGCGCGGGAGCGACGACCGGATCCTGCGTTGCCGCCGTCGGCGTGGCCGTCGGCGGAGCCGTTGCGGCGGTCTGTTGCGGCGACAGGACGGCGACGAGGCACAGGACGAGCGGACCCATATGCGTCGCTCATCGGTCCGCGGCCCCTGCCAGCTAGAGACTGTCCCGCATCAAGACGCATTGCCGCGTTCCCCGATAGCGGAGGCGATGGGCGCCGACTCCGAACCGATGTGCACGGCCACGCCGACTGCGGTGGGGTTGCCGCACGGTCGGGCCCTGGTCCGGTTCGCGGCGATCGCCGTCGGACTGTTCACGGTCGCGATGGTCTGCGGCGCCGGGGAGCCGGTCGCCGGACTCCTGGTGTCGGCCACGCTGCTGGCCGTGGTCATCGAACGCAAGGCGATGCATCGCGAAGCGGCGGCGCGCCTGCAGGTGGTCGCGCGGTCGGCGCGGGCCGAGGGCGAACGCGATGCGCTCGCGCGCGCGATGTCGCTGGAGATGGCGTACGAAAGGTCGCGTTCGGTGCTCGAGGCGTTGAGCGAAGGTGTCGTCGTGGTCGACGACAGCGGCGAGATCGTGCTCGCCAACCCGGCGGCGTCGCGCGCGATGCGTTCGCCCCGGCTCGATCCGGCGGGAGCCCCGCTGTGGGATGCGTTGATGCCGGAACTCGGCCAGCGCGCGCGCGAAGCCTGGCAGGCGCTGGTCGATCCGGCGCGCAGTGCCGAGGAGCTGCCTTCGATCCGCTACTCGGGCATCCCCTGCCGCGACGTCGTGTACGACCTGGCGGCGGTGCGCGCGGTCTCGCCGCGCACCGGGCAGGAGTTCGGCTGCGTGTTCCTGCTGGTCGACAGCACGCGCACGTTCGAGCTGCAACGGCTCAAGGACAGCTTCCTGTCGAGTGTGTCGCACGAGCTGCGCACGCCGCTCACCAACATCTGCGCCTACGCCGAGATCCTGCGGCACATGCTGCCCGGCGAGAGTGCCGAGTGGCCGGAGTTCGTGCACGTGATCCACGAAGAGGGCCTGCAGCTCAGCCATCTGGTCGACGGCATGTTCGACTTCCTGCAGCTCGAGAGCGGCGAAGCGGCGTTCACATCCGAACCGCTCGACGGCGAACAGATCGTGCAGAGCATCGTCGCCGGCTTCACGGCCAAGGCGCACCTGCGCCACATCGTCCTGGACGTGGTGTTCCAGAACGGTGTGCCGAAGCTGCTCGGCGACCGGCGTCGACTCGAGCAGGTGGTGCGCCATCTGGTCGACAACGCGATCAAGTTCACCCCGGACGGTGGTCGGGTCCGCGTCACGCTCGGCACGCGCGACGACGGCTGGGAGATGCGCATCGAGGACTCCGGGCCGGGCGTGCCGCAGAACGCGCGCTCCGCGGTGTTCGACAAGTTCCACCAGCTGCGCGACCACCTGACCGAAAAGCCCCAGGGTACCGGCCTCGGGCTCGCCACCAGCCGCGCGATCGTGGCGCGTTTCGGCGGCCTCATCTGGTGCGAGGACTCCGAACTCGGTGGTGCTGCGTTCGTCGTACTGCTGCCCGGACTCGGGCAGCCGCGCCTCGCGGCGATCGCGGCCGGAACGGGTGCCGGCGGCGGCTTCTGAGTCGTTCCTTCCGGCGGTCGTCGGCAGTAGCCTGCGCCGCATGGGCAGCGAAGCGGAGCAACCGGAAGCAGCTGCCGATCCCTCACCGCCGACGGGACTCGCGGTGTGCGCCGTGCCCGGTCGCGGCCGCGGCGTGGTCGCGTTGCGCACGTTCCGCGCCGGCAGCGTGCTCGAACGGGCCCCGGTCCTCGTCGTGCCGCGTGCGCAGCTGGCGCCGCTGCGCGGAACGAAGCTCGACGACTACTGGTTCTGGTGGGACGAGACCCACAACGCCTGCGCGCTCGGCTGGGCCTCGCTCTACAACCACGCGTGTCCGGCGAACGCGACGTTCCAGCTCGACCGGGCCGGTGAGGTGCTGGTGATCACCGCGGTGCGCGACATCGCGCCGGGCACCGAGGTGACGATCAACTACCACGGTCGGCCGGACGATCCGGCGCCGGTCTGGTTCCCGACGACGTAGTCAGGCGGGCGCCGCTGCCTGTGTAGCGACTTTTGGTGCGGTCACGGCGGGCCCCGGATGCGGGAGCTCGAGCGGCAGCTCGGTGGCCGCCGGGGTCGACGGTCGGGCCGCGGCCACGGCCTGCAGCACCTTCATCGCATCGGCTGCGGCGCGGCTGGCCGGTGCAGGTTCTCGTGCGGCGAGTCGCGCCAGGTCGGCAAGCGACAGGATGCCGACGAGCAGGCCGTCGTGGTCGAGCACGGGCAGGCGGCGCAAGCCGTGTTTGGCCATGCGCGCGGCCACTGCGGCGACGTCCTCGTTGGTGCGGCAGCCGACGACCTGGCGGCTCATCGCGGTCGACACCGCCAGTTCGTGCAGCGGCTGGCCCGTGCTCCACGCCGCCATGCACACGTCGCGGTCGGTGAGCATCGCGAGCGCACGGCCGTCGCGGTCGACGACGGGAAGGCAGCCGCAGTCGTGCTCCCACAGCTTCTGGGCCGCGGCATGCAACGAATCCTGCAAGAGACAGGTCGCCGGCGACCTGGTCATCGCTTCCTGCACCTTCATGGTTCCTCCTGGGAGAAGGCAGGAAGGCTACCGCTCGATCGGGTCGGCGTGGGGTTGGCCGAACGGCCACCGCCGGCGCGCGCCTCGCCCCTGCGCCGAAACCCCGCCGAAGTCGGGACTTCAGGCCTGGGCGTCGAGCAGGTCGAGCAGCCGCAGCGCCGCCAGCGGGATCACCGTGCCCGGCCCGAAGATCTCGACCACGCCGGACGCACGCAGCGCCGGCCAGTCCTGTTCCGGAATCACGCCGCCCGCGACCACGCGGATGTCCGGCCGCCCGGCGCCCCGCAGCAGCTGCACCAGTTCGGGCAGCAGCGTCTTGTGCCCACCGGCGAGGGAACTGATCCCGACCAGGTGCACGTCGTTCTCGATCGCCTGCTTCACGACCTCTTCAGGCGTCTGGAACAGCGGCCCGACGTCGACGTCGAAGCCCATGTCGGCGAACGCGCTCGCGATCACCCGCGCACCGCGGTCGTGGCCGTCCTGGCCCATCTTCGCGACCAGCAGGCGCGGCCGCCGGCCGTGCTTCTGCAGGAACTCGGCGCTGCGTTGTTGGGCCTGGTGCAGGGATTCCATCGACTTGCCGGCCGCAGCATAGACGCCGGCGACCGTGCGCGGGCTCGCCGAGTGCCGGCCGAACACCACCTCCATCGCCAGCGACACTTCGCCGACCGTGGCCCCGGCCTGCACCGCGGTGACCGCGAGCCCGAGCAGGTTGCCAGAGCCGCGCGCGCCGGCGGTGATCGCCGCGAGCGCCGCCTGCACCTTCGCCGCGTCGCGCGTCCGCTTCAGTTCCTGCAGCCGTGCCACCTGGGCCGTGCGCACCGCGGTGTTGTCGATCGACAGGATGTCGAGCGGTTCCTGCTGCGTCGGCGCGTACTTGTTCACGCCGACGATCGTCTCCTGCTTGCTGTCGATCGCCGCCTGGCGCCGCGCCGCGGCCTCTTCGATGCGCAGCTTCGGCAGGCCCGCTTCGATCGCCTTGGTCATGCCGCCGAGCGACTCCACTTCCTGGATCAACGTCCACGCCTTCTGCGCCAACTGGTCGGTGAGCCACTCGACGTAGTACGAACCGGCGAGCGGGTCGGCGGTGTGCGTGACGTGGCTCTCTTCTTGCAGGATCAACTGGGTGTTGCGCGCGATGCGGGCCGAGAACTCGGTCGGCAGCGCGATCGCTTCGTCGAGCGCATTGGTGTGCAGCGACTGCGTGCCGCCGAGCACCGCGGCGAGCGCCTCGAGGCAGGTGCGCACGACGTTGTTGTACGGATCCTGGGCGGCCAGCGACCAGCCCGAGGTCTGGCAGTGCGTGCGCAGGGCCAGCGACTTCGCATCCTTGGCGCCGAATGCGTGCACGATCTTGCTCCACAGCAGGCGCGCCGCGCGCAGCTTGCAGATCTCGGTGAAGAAGTTCATGCCGACCGCGAAGAAGAACGACATGCGGCCGGCGAGCTTGTCGACGTCGAGGCCGGCCGATACTCCGGTGCGCAGGTACTCGAGGCCGTCGGCGAGCGTGTAGGCCAGTTCGAGGTCCGCGGACGCGCCGGCTTCGTGGATGTGGTAGCCCGACACGCTGATCGTGTTGAACTTCGGCATGTGCTCGCCACACCACGCGAACACGTCGCGCACGATCCGCATGCTCGGTCCGGGCGGATAGATGTAGGTGTTCCGGACCATGAACTCCTTCAGGATGTCGTTCTGGATGGTCCCGGACAGCTTGTGGGCGGGCACGCCCTGTTCGGCCGCGGCGGCGATGTAGAGGGCGAGGATCGGGATCACCGCGCCGTTCATGGTCATCGACACCGAGACCTTGTCGAGCGGGATGCCGCCGAACAGCACGCGCATGTCGGCGATCGAGTCGATCGCGACGCCGGCCATGCCGACGTCACCGGCGACGCGCGGGTGGTCGCTGTCGTAGCCGCGGTGGGTGGCGAGGTCGAACGCGACGCTCAGGCCCTGCTGCCCGGCGGCCAGAGCCTTGCGATAGAACTCGTTGGTCTTCTCGGCGGTCGAGAAGCCGGCGTACTGGCGGATCGTCCACGGCTTCTGCGCGAACATGGTCGCGTAGGGACCGCCGAGGAACGGCGGCAGGCCCGGCAGGCCGTTCTGGTGCGCGACGTTCGCGTCATTGCCGGAGTAGACGCCGCGGTGCTGGATGCCCTCGGGGCTCTGCCACGGTGCCGTGGTGCCGGCGGCCTTCTGCCAGTCGGCGAGCGAGGTTTTGGCGAACTCGGTGTAGCCGTACGAGATCTTGGTGAAGTCGGGGTTCATCGGGCGCGCGGGACTCTACCGGCGCGGTGGCGATCCGCGTAACCGAGGCTGGCTCGGGGGATCGCTGTCAGCACGGCGAGGCGTCGCAGGAAGCTCGCCTGGCCTGGGCCCGCCGCGCTACTGCCGCTTGCCGTCACGACGCCGCAGATACTCCCGAGCCATCGTCTCGGGGTCACGCGCCCATAGCTTCACTGTGCCGTCCGCGCAGGCCGTGACGAACCACTTGCCATCGCCACTGAAGTCGGCATCCAGAATGGCCGACGCAGTGCGCAGTCGCTGCACTGGCAGGCCTTGCTCGAGATCCCAGACCAGCAGTTGTCCGTCGTGACCGGCCGACAGGGCATGGTCACCACCTGGGGCGAGCTTCAACGCCGAGATGCGGTTGCTGTGGGCACCATGGTCGTCCACCAACAGCGGTCGATGCTCGCGGCCCCGCAGCCGCGTCAGATTGCCGAACGAGTAGTCGGCGAACACGACTGCTTCGCGACCATCCGATTCGATGTCGAGGATCATCGGGCCACCGAAGATGTCACCGATGTGTGCCCGGTCCCGACGCCAGTCCGCGGCGAGGTCCCAGGTGACGCCGAAGTCGTTGACCAGCGACGCACACAGAACATCCGCGGTCGGCAGCCACACGAGCCCACGCACCTGGTGGGTCGGGTCGGGTGGTTGCCACGGGCGTTCGGATGCACACAGCCGACGTACTGCAGATCCCCGTACCCAGTCCCAGACCGTGACATGGCGATCGGCTCCCCCGAGTGCCACCCAACCGCGTGCCGGATGCACGGCCAGAGACCGGAGCGGCGCCTCGCTCGGCCGGCATTGGCGTAGCGCCTGCGCGCGCGCCAGGTCCCAGAGCACGCAGCGACCGTCCTCGCCAATGCTGAGCATCTCGTCGGCGCCGACGAAGGCGACGTCGACGACTTCGCCGTCATGCCCACGCAGATCGCCCACGCTCTGGCCCGTCCGCACGTCCGAGACGCGCAAGCCGGAGCCCTCGAGCAGCGCGACGATGAGCGTGCCATCCGGGGTGAACAGGGCCCGGCGTACCGGCGCATCGTTGGGCAGCACCAGCAAATGGCCCGGCTGGTCCAGCGACCACAGGCGCACCGTGCGATCGCGCGAGCCGGTCAGCACCCGCCGCCCGTCGGGATGCATGGCGACACTGGTCACCGCGTCTTGATGCCCGAAGAACTCCGGCGCATGCGGCCGCGTACCCGCATACCACGCCGAAAGAAAGTCCAGGTCGGCGCTCAGCAGCATGCCTGACGGCGCATGCCACTGCAGCGACCGCACATCGCGCACGCGCTTCTGGAAGTGACGCAAGGGCTGCCAGTCCGCCGTGGACCAGATCACCACCGAGCCGTCGCGCAACACCATCGCCAACAGCCGTCGCACCGGATCGAAGCAAGCGGCGCCAACCGTGCGTTCGGACGGGTGCACCAGACGCCGCGCCACGGTTGGTTGCGCAGCAGCCCATCGCCACAGGGCGGTATCGCGAACCTCGGGGATCAGCAGCAGTTCGCCGGTCGGGTCGAAGTCGCACCAATTGACCTCCTGGGCACAGCGTTGCGAGAACAAGGCCGCCGGATCTCCGGCGCGGATCACTTCCACCAACCCGGCGTTGTGGGCTACCGCCAACACGTTCTCGGTCGGATGCCAGGCGATCCACAGCATCTCTTCGGTCGCCTTGTCTGTCCGAACGACCCTTTGGTTCGCGACGTCCACGATCCAGAGGCGGTTACAGCCGTGCGGGTCCACACAATCGACCTCCCCCAGGACCGCGACCTGGGAGCCGTCCGCGGAGAACGACACCCGCCGCTTGGTCGCGGCCTCGCCGAGATCGATCTCCTGCCGCGCCCCATCGGCCAGCCCGACGATGCAGAGCTGCTGGTCGCAGGCGATGGCAACCGTGTCGCCGCGTCGGCTGACGCCGATCGCGGCACCCAGCCCCGCCGACGGCATCGGCCAGGTCGGCATGGGTTGCAGATCGGTGCCGGACATGATCTGCACGCCACCTTTGGTCGTCGCGCAGAGGCTGCCGTCCGGAAGGAACGTCAGATCGTGGATCGAGCCATCGGGCAGCCGACGCTCGGCTACCCGTTCGCCGGTTGCCGCAGAGCGCAGGTCGACGATGCCCATCGCGGTCCCGAGGGCCACGTAACGACCGCGCGCATCCACCGCCGGCGGTGGCGGCACGTAGTGGGCGAAGGCACTGATGACGATCTCTCGCGGCACCTCCCAGGCGAGGCTGCACTGGTCGAGCACTCGCAACATCGCGTTGCGCAGGTCGGTTCGCGGTGAGCGATCGGCCGCCGCCAGCAGTCCCTTCAGCGCCGTTGCGGCATCTTCCTCGACGTTCGTCGCTTGCAAGGCCGCGTTCAGGGCGATCGCCGCGCGTTCGTTGGCCGACACTCGTTCCAACGCCACCGACAGCACGACGACCAGGGCCAGCAGCGCGGCGATGCCGAACGCCAGCGTCGGATGGCGCTGCAGCCACAACTGGGCGCGGCGCGACACCGGCACCCGATGTGCGCGGATCGGCTGGCGAGTGCGCACGCGTTCGAGGTCGTCCGCCAGGTCCGCAGCGGTGGCGTAGCGGTGGCCCACGGCCGCCGCCATCGCGGTTCGCACGACGTGCACGAGTTCCCGCGGCAGCGCCGGATTCAGGCTGCGCGGATCCACGGTGTCGCCGCATTCGATGGCGCGCCAGAGCGCGGTCCGAGTCGCTGCCGCGAACGGCAGCTGCAAGGTCAGGCACTCATGGAGCGTTACGCCGAGTGCATAGACGTCCGCCTGTCGGTCGACCCGGCCCGTCTTGTCTGACAGCAGCTCGGGAGCCATGTAGTCGAGCGTGCCGACGACGTCGCCAGACTGCGTGATGGCCGTATCGACCCCGGTGTCCTGTCGCGCGAGGCCGAAGTCGAGCAGCACCGGCTGCCCTTGCGCGGTGAGCATCAGATTGCCGGGCTTGATGTCGCGGTGCACGATGCCCTGTTCGTGGGCCTCGTGCACCGCCCGGGCGCAGGTCTCGATCCAGCCCATCACCTCGTGCAGTTGGGCGCGCGTGCGCGGCAGAGCCGCGGCGGCACGCCGTTCGCCGAGGATCGCGGCCAGGGTCCGTCCGTCGACGTGGCGCATCGCCAGAAACGGCACCCCGTCGCAGGCGTCGGCTTCGTAGACCGCGCAGATGGCCGGATGATCGAGTTGGCTAAGGACCTCGGCTTCGCGGCGAAATCGCGCCAACCGCTCGCTCGACACGAAGTCGAGGTGCGGCGCGAGGATCTTCAAGGCGACGCGCCGGCCCAGGCGGGTGTCTTCGGCCAGCAGCACCGTGCCCTGCCCGCCGCGGCCGAGTTGCTCGAGGATGCGATATGGGCCGATCCGGCGCAGCGGGACCTGTTCGGCCTCGGGCGGCCCCACCAGCCGGGCATGCTCGGCCGCGACCTCCGCTTGCAGGCCCGGGAATCGTTCGAGGTAGTGGGCCAGCGGCGCCTCGCGTCCGGCCGCTCGGTCCGCGAGGAACATGCTGACGAAGTCGAAGACTTCGCCGGCATCCTGACCCGGGTCAGGCGAGCCAGTCATGGCCCTGTCCGTCCTCGGCCAACCGCTGCCGCAGGCGCTGCCAGCGCTTGTTCGCCGCATCGAAGCCGATGCCGAGCCTGCGGGCGGCGACGGCGACGGTGCAGCTCTCGAGGCCACAGTACGACACCAGGTCCTGGTCTTCGGGAGGGAGCGCCAGCAGGTACTCGCGGAACCGACGAATGCCGTCGTCGCGAGCGATTCTCTGGGTCAGCGCCGTGACCTTTGCCGAGACGTTGGCGAGTTCATGCAGGTGGGTCGTCCGACCTTCGCCGATCTGCACGCGCTGCGCCTGGCGGACGCGGCGCGAGATCTCGAGCAAGAGCTTCTTGGCGATCCCGAAGATCCACCGCCGGAAGTCCGCGGGATCGCCCGAGAACCCGTCCTTCAGGACCAGGGCCCGCAGCCAGATCTCTTGCAGGACATCCCCGACCTCGACCCGTTCCTGCAAGGTTCGGCCGACATGGCGCATGGCCCATACGCACAGCGCCGGGGCCACCCGCTCGTAATGGGTCGCGAACTCGCCCGCAGGGTCCTCGGCAAGTCGATCGCGTTGCATGGATGGTGGCCTGCCGCATTGGAGCCGCAGGGGCGCGACCCGGCAACCCACGCCCAGCAATGACGTCGTCGAATCCGTCGCCTGCGGGCGTAGCGGCGGCCGGCCGGATTTCTTGTCCAACTCGCGGATCCGCTGGCCATGGGGAAGGCAGACGGTCGACCGGGAGCTTGCCGGCGACCGCGGCACTGCGGATTCGACGTGGATCCGTGGGGCCTTGATCGCTGCGAGCCTGACCGCGGTCCTTGCCATGAACACACCGATTCCTTCCCTTCTGCTCTGCTGTCTGATGGTCGCCGGCGCGACGGCGCAAGTGCCTGGGGCCCTGCTGACCTTCAGTCAACCCGAGAACACGGTCTCGACGGCCGGCGGGCCGCTGCAGGTCCTGCATCCCAACGAGATCGCCTTCATGCCCTTGCCCCCCGGTTGTCCGAACGGCCCCACGATCGGCAAGTGGTCGCCGCGCACCTGCCTCCACGTGATGGCCGGCGACGAGAATGGCGACGGCCAGTACTGGAACCCGAGCCTGTTCGGCGCCATCGACGCCTTGCAAGTCGGATGGGGCTTCTTCTGGCAGACCAACTCGACGGCCAAGGTCGAGCCCAATCCCAGGGCCATCTATTGGTCGCCGTCGGCAGCGATGGGCACCGTCGTTTCCGGCAGCGGGCAACTGCGGCCGGGGGATGTCGGCCGCATCCACGTCAACGGCACGGTCGACATCCTGATGTCCATGGAGCAGTTCAAGCAAGCCCTGGGGCTCACCGGCAGTGAAGTGATCGACATCGACGCGTTCGCCTACGAACCAGGGATCGGCATCTACTTCTCGCTCGACCAGGACATCGTCGGCAACCTCGCCTGTACGCCCGGCCTGTGGGTCCAGGACGGCGATCTCGTGGCGATCCCCGATGCGGTGATCACCTGGGTCGGCTTCGGCGACTATCGAGTCCAGAGTGTCCCTCTCAACTGCGCCCATGTCGTCCTCCCTGAGGCCATCCTCAACTGGCACGTGGCAAACAGCGGTCTCACCGACAACACCGGTGCGCCCATCACCATTGCCGGCGACCTCGAGAGCCTCGAGATCTTCCACGGACCGGGCTCCTCTGTCGGAGCCACCAACGTCTGTGGCACGGTGCCGGTGCCCACGTTCTGGTTCACGACCGAGACGATGACCGGCGGCAGCGTGGCGAGCACGATTGCCCTCGGTCAGGCGGCCATGAGCGCGTGTGGCCAACTGGGTTGGCAGGCGCCGTTCATCCAGAACGGCTCGCCGCTCGGCATCGCTCAGCCGCTCGCCAACGTGGGGCCGGCGAGCTACGTCAACGCCCTGGCGCTCGGCACGACGGAACGCTTCGTGCTCGAACCGCTCGCGCACCAACTGAACTACGGGCTCGGCGGTGGGCCGGGGACGACCGTGCACGTGGGCGGGGAGTTCGACTATGTGTTCACGTGGGTCGACCTTGCCCCCGCCACGATCGCACCGTCGATCACCGTAGGGCAGAACTTGTTCCCGGAGTGGTACTGCCTCGGCTTCATGCTCTGGGACTTCGGCGTGACGGTGAATGGCTTCCACTCTTTCAACACGCCGACGATTCCGGTCCTTTGGAGCGGCAAGCTGATGTTCCAGAGCATCGGCTTCGACACTGCCTCCAACTCGTCATTGCTGAACATCAGCACGCCCTGCGTGATCGACGTCAACTGACTCCGTCGCTCACAAGATGTCGAGGATCCCGCGCCGAACGTAGCTGCCGCGCGACGTTCACCGACGCGCGCGACCTCCGGCGGTTCCGGCGCAGCCGAAAACCGCCTCACCACCAGCTGATCGTGCTGGCGCCTGCGTTGGAGGTGACGAGCTGGTACTGCAGCCAGGACGACGCACCGCGGTGCCCAGTCGGTGCCGGTCCATCGCGCGATACGGTCGGCGCCGACGTGCGGCACCGCGAACCTCTCGAGCTGCTCGCCGCGCGCTTACGTTCCACTTGCGCCGTTCCCGCCCCCGCTGTCTAGGGTGCGCGGGTCCCGCCTGTGGTCCGTTGCCTGCCTGCGCCAACTCCATGCCGACCTCGTCCGCTCGCCCTGTGCGCGTCCCGTCCATCGCCCCGATCCGGTGGTTCCTGCCGCTGCTTGGCCTCTCGGCTGCATGCGGCAGCGCCTCCCGAACGCCGCCGGCCGCCTCGCCGCCGGTCGCCGTCCCACCGGCGGCGACCGAGCCCGCCGCGGCGCTGCCCGCGACGGGGGCGCCCATCAGCCAGTTCGTGCGCCGGATCCACGAGGATGCCCGCTGCCACCTGTGGCTCGGCACCAACGGCGACGGTGTGGCGCGATGGAACGGCACGCGGCTCGAGTGGTTCCGAGCCGCGGACGGCGGCGGCGGGCATCGGGCGGATCCGGGCGGGCGAGGGGAGGTGCGCGCTTCGGCTTCGGTGTGATACCTCGGTGGCTGGCAAAAAGAAGCTGAGGTCCAGGCTCATCGAAGCCGCGCCCGCCACGTTTCCCGCCCGCAGCGCATGTCGCCGGCCTCGATGTCGACTCGCCCGCAACCAATCTCGGCGTGCCGGTGTCGACGGTGAACGCGCACGTGGGAGCGCTTGCCGTCAGCCGTCAGGCGCGAACAGCGGCCAAGTCATCCCAGCCAGCGCCGAGCCGCGGCCTTCGGTCGAGAGACCTACTCCCAACCCGACGCTGCAATCCAGTCACGGAACTCGTGGACCGGGTCACACACTTCATGCAGGCCGGTTCGTCCATG
>JAEUHV010000278.1 GCA_016794485.1 Planctomycetota bacterium | reverse complement strand
CCCCCCGCGCTGCCGCGCGCACCCTGGCGATGGTCGGGGTCGATGCGGACACCCTGGCCCTGTTGCGCAGCTGGGTCAACGACGACGACTACCTGGTGCGTGCCGAGGTGGTGCGCAGCCTGCGTTACTGCGGCCGCGCCGGGGCCAACCTGCTGGTCGAACGGCTGCGCGGCGAGGCCGATCCGTTCGTGCGCCGCGTCGCCGCCGAGACACTGGCGCACCACAAATCGCGCGCGACCGGCGAGGCCCTCGTCGACTACCTCGAGCAGTGCAAGGGTGCGAAGGACTTCGCCGGCGAACGTACGGCACAGCTCGCACTGCAGCGTATGGTCGGCAAGCGCGGCCCGCGTACTCCTGCCGCCTGGCGCGAGGCGGCGGCATCGTTCGGCGAGCTGCCGGTCGACGCGAACCCGGCACCGGCGGCGGCAACTCCCACGACACTCCGATGACCGAAGACTGGAAGATCCAACGCGACCGCAAGGCCTGTGACCGACCGGGGTGTCCGCTGCCGACCAGCAAGTCGTGGTTCGCCGTGCTCGACTGGCCGGCTTGCGTGCGGCGCGACCTGTGCGACGCCTGCTTCCAGGACCACGAGCGGCGCTGTGCCTCCGAGGCGCCGCCGATCTTCTGGCGGGCCCTGCGCAAGTCGACCGGCAGCAAGGAACCGGTGCTCGACCTCAACTCGCTGCGGGTCCTGTTCGACCGGCTGGCGAGCGTCGACGACGACCGGGCGCGGGCGCTGCGTTACTTCTGTGCGCTGTTGCTGCTGCGCAAGCGGGTGCTGCGCATGGTGCCGCCGCGTACCGCCGAGCAGGAGCGCGCCGACCTCGTGGTCGTCGACCCGAAGCTGAAGGAAATGGCGCCGGTGGCGCTGGTCGCTCCGGCGATCGACCTCGGCAATCTGGGCGGGCTCAAGGACGACCTGCTCGCGGCGATCGGCGAAGGCGGGGATGCGGCGAAGTCGGACGCGGAGGGCTGACGCCGCAGGAGGTCACCAGGTGATGTCCCACGACAGCGCTTCGCCCTTCTCGCGGGCGGTGTCGACCGGAATCGACAGCCAGGCGCGCTTGCCTTCGCGGCCCGCTTCGACGCCGCGCGCCGTCGGCAGCACGCTGCTGCTGTTCACCGTCGACGGCAACACGAACTCGAGCCGCACCGCGTCGCCGAGTTCCTTGGTCTTGCCGAGCGGGTCGTACACCTGGGCGAGGGACTGGCGCGTGACCTTGTCGGGCACGAACGCGGTCACCCAGCCGACGGTGGCGCCCCGTTCGAGGCGGACCGTGAGCTTGTTGGCGTCGAGGAACGGCCGGATCGTGAGCGAGTCGTCGCCGAACCGCAGGTCCTGCAGTTTCTGCACGGCACCCTGGGTGTAGACGAGGGCTGCCCGCTTGCCCCAGAGGGCTCCCTTGCCGGTCACTTCGGCTGGGCTCGGCGTCGGTGACTCGGCCAGCACCCTGGCCGTGATCGCGGCGGAGCCGTCGGGTTGCAGTGCCACGTGCAGGCCGACCAGTTCGGAGCCTGAGCAGGCGGCCAGTGCGGACAGGAGAAGGACGAAGAGCAGGTTGCGCATCGTTTGCGGGTCGGGTTGGCAGGAATCCTGGCGTCGGCGACGGGATTTTCCGGACCGCTGCCACCTTTGGTCGCCACAGGAGATGGCGGCTGCAGCAGGATCTCGGCCCTACGGGGTGTAGCCGATCGGAAGTTCTGGTGGTAGGCGGTGGTGGTGGGTGGGTGCAGAGTGGGAGACAGTGGTTGACTGGGGTTTGCGTTGTGGTAGCATCAAGGGCGACATGGAAGCGGCGACGCCTCCGGTCTCCTGGCGATGGCAACCTACTTTGGCAGCTCGGAACACGGCCTGGACGACAAGGGCAGATTGGTCCTGCCCGGTCGGATCCTGGACGAGATCCCGAAGAGCCAATGGAAGTTCCACCTGACCGCGGGCCTGGACCGTTGCCTCCTCCTGCACGACGCCGAAGGGTTTCGTGAACTCGTCGATCGGATCGGTAAGGCCGTCCCAGGCAGTCGCGCCCACCGAGCCCTGTGTCGTCGATTTCTCGGGCACTCGGAAGCGGTCGAGCCTGACGGCAACCGGCGCATTCGCATTCCGGAGCCGTTGCTGAAGTACGCGGGGCTCGCTCCCCACAACGCGGTCGTGTTGGTCGGCACCGGTCGGGTCACCGAGATCTGGGCGCCGGCGAACCTCGACACCGCGCTGGCGGAGGCGAGCACCGACGAAGAAACGCTCTTTGCCAGTTTGGTCGGTCCTGTCACACCGTCGACGCCCACGCAGGGCTGACGGCTTCGGAATCGTGCGGTTGCACCCTTGGTCGGGGTGCGGGTCCGGCGACTGCTGCAGGGTGGTCTTGGGAGGTAGCGCCATGGACGAACCGAACACGAGCGACAGCGAGGAGCCGCGCGGGTCTAGGCAACCCGTGCACGTTCCGGTGCTGCTGCGCGAAGTCTTGCAGGTCCTCGAGCTGCGCGAGCGGCTCGTGGTCGTCGATGGTACGGTCGGAGCCGGTGGGCACGCGAGGGCAATCGTGCCGTACATCGGTCCGGGCGGAGTGTTGGTGGGACTCGACCGGGACAGCGAGATCCTGGTCTCGGCGCGGGCGGTCTTGGCAGAGCCCGAGGTCGCGCGCGCAGAGGTCGGGGTCTCGCTGCACCATCTTGCTCATTCCCGGATGCACGATGCGTTGGCGGCGATCGGTCAGTCCCGCTGCGATCGTGTGTTGCTCGATCTGGGCGTGAGCTCCATGCAACTGGACCGTGCGGCGCGGGGTTTTTCGTTCATGGCCGATGGGCCTCTCGA
>JAEUHV010000228.1 GCA_016794485.1 Planctomycetota bacterium | reverse complement strand
CTACGCGTCGTCGCTCGTGCAATGGCAACGTGGCGGCGCCGAGACTTCACAGGGCGCGCATCCAGGAACCCGAGCCGTGCACTGCGTCGCCGACACCACCGACGACCATGTCGTGGTCGGCTGCGGCAGCGGCGAGATCCTCGTCTACGAAAAGGGCCAGGGCCGGTTGCTGCGGGTGCTGCACGGCCATCGGGACGGCGTTCGCTCGCTCGCCGCGAGCAACACCGGCTACCTCGCTTCGGGCGGCGAAGACGGCACCGTGCGTTTGTGGAGTCGCTTCACCGACGCGAACTTCGGCGAGCAGGACGGTGTGGGCTTCGGAGTTTCGCTGTCGGTGCACGGTTTCGGCAGGTCATTGGCGTATTGCGAGGGCGACCTCGTCACCGGAGGTGTCGACGGCACGGTCCGACGCGTCGACGAAGCCACCGAAACCACCGTGTGGGAACGCCAGTTGCCACACTGGGTGCTCGGCCTCGTGCCCGCGCGCGGCGGCCGCACCGTGTTCGCGACCTGGCAGTCCTACTTCGTCGAACTCGACGCCGCGACCGGCAACCCGGTTGGCGAACAGGGCCTCCTCACCGGATTCGCCTACGCGCGCCGAGTAGTCGCCGACGCCGCGGGCATGCGTGTGTTCCTGCTCGATCGCACCGGCAACCTCACGACCCTGGACCTGGACACCGGCCGACAGAGCAGCCCGGTGCTCGCCTGCACGATCGTTCCCGGCGACAACTGCGGCGCTCTCGTATTCGACGAGGCGAGCAACTCACTGTGGACCGGCGGTCACGACGGCACGGTGCGCTGCTTCGACGCCGACCGCCTGGTCGAACGTTGGCGGTTCGCCGCCGACGGGCCGATCACCTGCCTCACCGCGGATCCCGCGGGTGTCCTGGTGGCGACCTGGGACGAACGCAGCAAGAAGGGGCAACTCACGCGGCGTCGAGTTCCCGACGGAATGCCGGTTTCTGCCATGGCGATCGTGAGTGCGGTGCTCGCCGTTGCCGACGTTCCGGGTCGCCTCGTCGTGGCACGCCTGGACGGTCGCCTCGCCTTCCACCGCTCGGTCGATCTCTCGCCGATCGTCGTGCTGGCGCAGCCGGCCGCGGTGCTGTGGAACGTGCTCGCGGCACCGGATGGCAACTGGCTGGCGGTGCAATGCCGCGATCGGGAACCGCGCATCCTGCGCAGCGTGGCCTCGCACGCGCTGACCGAGGCCCACCAACGCGCGCGAGCCGCCGAAGCGCGCGCCGCCGCCGCCCGCGCGCTGCTGGAGACGGGCTGGGTGCCGTTCGCTGCCCGCGAACTCGCGTCCCGCACCGACCTCGATCCGGAGATCCGTGCCGCGGCGCAAGAGGCCCTGCCCCCGAACTCCGCCTGGCGCATTGCCGCCGACAGCATGTCGCTCGGCCTGTCGCCCGACTCGGACCTGGATCGCATCCGGGCACGCTACGTCCTGCTGCTGGAAGTCGTCGCAACGACCGACGACGACCACCGCGCGTCGTCCAAGGCCTGCCTCGCCATGTTCGACTTGCGCCTCGGCCGACTCGAAACGGCGATGCGCTGGCTCGACGATCCGGCGTTCGCACCGGACGGCGAACTCGTCAGTGTCGCGGCACCACACTTCGTGCGCGCCTGCTACCACATCGAGCGCGGCGACCTCGAAGCCGCGGATGCCTCACTCGCCTCGCTGCGGCTCTACGCCTACAACGCTCCCTCCGACCGGGGCTACGACCTCGTGCGCGAAGCCGAGGCCAAACTCGCCGCGGCGCGCGCGCGTCGGTGAGGGAGCGCGGATGGCGTCGACGCTCGCACCAGCCGTTCAGAGTCCGGCCGGCGTGACCAGCATCGGGTCGGTGAACTCGAGGCACAGGCTTGTGGTCAGCGACACCCCCTGGCAGGTGAAGGCGCGGCCGAGCAGGGCGCTGGGGATCGTGAAGGTGACGGCGCCAGGGTTGCCCATCGCGTCGCCGAGCAGGCCGTTCGGTCCGTAGAGCGTGCGTGGGCCGCCGCAGAACACGTTGATCGTCGGCAGCGTCAGCCCCACCGGGTCGGCGACCGAATCGATCCACAACCAGCCGAACGTCGACGGGTTGTCGAACTCGATCGTCACCGGCCGGCCCGCGACGGCGGCGTTGCGCGTGTGCAGTTGCACCGCGTTCGGCGCGCCCGACGGACCGGGCACGTCGTTGGGGGCGTTGTAGAACCACGTCTGGCCCTGGAAGCCCTGGCCGAAACCACTGTTCCAGCCGCCGTGCATCACGAAGCGCTGGATCGAGTCGTGCCAGGCGAGGCCGGCCCCCTCGCACGCCATCGGCTTCGCGATGTGGTTCATCGGTCGTTCGCGCCAGGTGACGCCGTTGTACTCCCAGACGTCGTTGGCAAACCCGCTCGCGGTGTAGCCACCGCTGAGCACGACCACGCCGCGGCCCTTGTCGTAGCCAATCGTGTGGTTCCAACGCGGCGACGGGGACTGCGGCGGCACCACCTGGGTCCACGTCGCCGGGAAGCCGAACGAGTACTCCCACGTGTCCCCCAGGAACCCACCCGGCCCGTTGCCGCCGAACAGCACGAGTTTGTTGCGGCGTTCGTCGAAAGCCATGCGTGTCGCCTGGCGGGCTGACGGCGAGGTGCCGGGCGACATCTGCGTCCAGCCGGAACCGTTGAGCCGCCACGTGTCGTTGCGCCAGTTGCCGTTCCAACCGCCGAACATGTAGATGGCCGTACTCCCCGAACCGGCCGAACACATGGCGTGACCCATGCGGGCTGGCGGCTGCGCGAAGCTCGGAAACGGCGTCCACGTCGCGCCATCCCAGATGAGGGTGTCGTTGCGATACGGACCGCTTGGCGTGGTGCCACCACCGAACATCACGGTGCCGAGTCCGCCGAGATGCGCCAGGGTCGCCTGCACGCGAGGCGTCGACAGGCCCAGGCTCGCGCCGTGGTTGGTCCAGGACTGTCCATCGAAGGACCACGTATCGCCCAGGGTGGTAGCCAGGCTGGTATACCCGCCGAACAACACAGTGCGGCCGAGCGACGGGTCGTAGCACAGGTTCGCGTGGCTGCGCCCTCCAGGTGACGTCGCCAGCGGGATGTTGCGCTTCACCCAGGGGCCACTCCAGTTGGATAGGGGCAGTTCGTGGATGTCGTTGAAGTAGTTAGTATAACCGCCAGGAACTCGGCCACCGAAGACGACGGCCCGAGACCTCGCAATGTCGTAGACAATTCCGGATTCAATGGCTTGCGAGGGCACATAGGCTCCACCCGCGACTTGGTTGGAGAAAGACGTCCACGACCCATGTGACGAGCTGCTCAGCGAAAAGATGCTCGTCACCGTATCCGACGCGAGCAGCAGCCGGAAGTAGTTTGGATCCCAAGTGGCCATTGGCAAATGGCCGAAACCACCGAATCCGAGCCCCGTCACACTGCTCCATGAGCTCCCGTTCCATGACTCGACGCCATAATGATTGACCGTGTAGGTCAGACCATGCAGAGGTGAGTACGCTAGGCTTCCCGGCAGGGTTTGGTAGGGTCTTTGATCACGCAGAATCCAGCTTACTCCGTTGAACTGATGCGTGAATACATGAGAGATCAGATTGGTTGTCAAAGCAATAACACCAGGATTGCTTCCGCCGTGCCAAGCCAAGAGGCCCATGGATCCTGTCGCAAATGCCGGGTGTGATGCCGTAGCCACACGACTCCAGGACTCACCATTCCACAACCAAGTCTGTGGTTGATTGCTGTTGTTGGTAAGAAGGACGGTGATTCGCTGCGTCGGGTCGTATGCCAAATGCCAGATTTCCCCTGGCGGCGACTGCGACGGCACGCACTGGATCCATCCGTGACCATCGAACTCCCAGGTGTCACTTTCCCCGGATCCGCCTCCACCGATTACGACACGCCCCCGCTCGGTGTCATACGTCACTCCGGGCGACCTGCGCGGCGAGGGAGCTCGGGAGGGCGAAGCCCAGGTCGGACCCTGCGCCAGTGCATCCACCCCCAACAGGGCGAAGGACGAGGTCAACAGCCAACGAAGCCGCCGTTTAGGATGGGTCATGCACCCCACAGCGGAGGCGGCCAGAAAACCACACCCAGGCCCCCCCGGTGCCAGGGCCAGAGCGTGACTCCCCGTGCAGCCATCCTGGTGTTGACTTGGTCGATCCTCCGCTGTTGGAGGCATGCGACTCAGACACTCGGTTGCGTTCTTCCTGACCACGGCCCTGCCGATCGCTGCGGATGCTCTGGGTCAAGGTCCAACTTGGTCGATGGGCAACGGCCGCCCCGCCGGCCGGGCGTCGTCAGCCATTGCCTTCCAGCCGACCACGGGCCGAGCCGTGTTGTTCGGCGGTTCGTCCCAGTCGGGCCAGGACCTCGGCGACACGTTCGAGTTCGATGGGCACGGCTGGATCCATCGCACGCCCACCACTTCGCCATCGCCGCGGCGCGGCCATTCGATGGCCTTCGATCCGGCCACAAAACGCGTCGTGCTGTGGGGCGGACAAACGGCCATCGGCAACAGCCTCACCGACACTTGGGCGTGGGATGGCCTGAACTGGACCCAGATCCCGGTGGCCTCGCCACCCGCCGCGGCAACCTGGTCGGCAATGACCCACCATGGCGGTACCAACCCCGGGTTGCTGCTGGTCACCATGGACGCGACGGGAACCAGCCGAACCTACCTTTGGACCGGATCGAGCTGGTCGCCACAGAACCTCGGCGGTGGCCCCTTCACTGGAGGCTTCGCCCTCGCCCATGTTCCGATGAACGGGCACACCTACCTGCAGGGAGGTAGCGGTGGGGAGCTCTACAACTGGAACGGGTCGCAATGGTCGTTGGTGACCCAGATGGGCACGCCGGGAAACCTGACGGGCCAATCCCTGGTCTGGTCACACAATACGAGCAAGCTGATGGTCGTCGGCGGTACCACCCCGA
>JAEUHV010000205.1 GCA_016794485.1 Planctomycetota bacterium | reverse complement strand
CTGACGGTGCGCGGCGGGTTCCTGCCCTACGCGGCGGCGCAGATGGTCGGGTCGATCACGCAGAACCGGCCGACCAACACGGTCACGCTGTTCGGGCCTGCGCCGGTCACCAGCGCCGCGGTGCCGGCACCATCGGCATCGACGGTGGTGGGCCAGGACCTGGTGCACGTGGTGTTCACGACCCCGCTGGTGGTCGCTGCAGGCATGTTGTTCCTCGAATTCGAGGCCGGCGACACGCCGCTGCAGGTCTCTGCAGACCACTGGGTCGACGCGGTGTGGTTCACCGCCGGCAGCGACAGCGGCTACGTGATGCCGGTTGGCGACGGCAGCTGCACGACGCAAAGCACGCCGCTGCGGCTGCGGTGGACGGGGAGTGGCGGTCCGGTGGCGGGCACGACGGCGCAGTTCGAGGTCACCGGGGTTCCGGGCGCGAGCCAGTTCGTGCTGACCTGGGTTGGAACGGACCCGCAGACGCGGCCGTCCGGTCCGAGCTACCTCGGATTCGGGGCTTCGCTCGGGATCTTCGATCCGGGCATGGCCAACTGCACGGTGTGGGCGCCGATCGACGTGTCCTGGCACGGCACGACCGGGACGGCCGGAACGTTCACGACCTCGCTGGCGATCCCCGGGGCCGCGGCGCTCGGCTTGCGCCTAGGCGTCCAGGCCGCCTGGATCGACTTCAGCCGGCCGGTGCTACCGCTGTCCCTGACCAACGGCCTCATGCTGGTGGCAGGGTCGGCCGGGGTCGGCGACCACTGCAACACGATCTACTTTCCGGCCGGAACGACGGTGTCGCCCTACCCGCCGTTCGTCGGCCAGATGCCGGTGCTGCGGCTCGAGTACTGAGCCGACCCGGGTCGCGGAGGTGGTCGGGTTCATGAACCAACCGTGCAGACTCTTGCACAGGCTGGGTCCTTCGCTACTCTCCTCCGCCCTTCGAACCGCGGCCGCCCGGCCGCCCGAGCAGCCATGGCCAAGCAGAAGAAGAAGAAAGAGATCGTCTTTCTGGTCTGTGAAGAGACCGGCGACCGCAACTACACCCTCATGAAGAAGCCCGGCACGAACAAGCTGGAGCTCATGAAATACTCGCCGCGCGTGCGCAAGCACACGAAGCACGTCGAGAAGAAGAAGTAGTCCAAGCGATCGCGGCCGGCGTTCCCGCTTCGTGTAGCGGGTCCGGCTCGTTCAGCGGGGCGGCCCACCTGGCACGCCCGACGGCAGCCCTTGCGGCAGGCTGCGTGCGAGGATGCGTTCCAGCAGTTCCTTGGACTGGGCCGGCATGCGCATGGCCCGCAGCCTCTGGCCCAATCGGTCGACCGCGTTGGTGTGGCCGTGTGACTCCAGGTTCTGCAGCGCAAACACCATCTCGCCGACCCGGATCGGGTCGCCGCCGATCGCCGGATCGTCCAGGGCGTGGTTCATCGCCCGCTCGCCGATGTCCGGTTCGTTGCGGGCCGACAGGCACATGACCGCGTGCACGCGAACATCGACCGCGGGGTCGTTTTCGAGGGCCAGCTGGGCCAGTTCGAGGGCCAGCGGCGTCGCCGGCATGCCAGCACCGATCACCATGTCGCGCCGGGTTCCTGGGTGGGTGTTGGCGGCCAGCAGCTCGCGGTAGCCGTCGGCGACCTCGTTCGGGGCGCGGTGGCCGAGCACCAGGTACGGCGTCGCCATGTCCGGAAGGACGGGATTCAGTTCGCGCAGCAGCGCCATGGCGTCGCGCGGAGCGAGTTCGCTGGCGGCAAGCCGAGCTACTTCGTATGCCGTGGCGCGATCGTCCTTGTCGCGCAGCCAGGACACGACGAGGTTTCGGTAACGCACGTCCTTCAGCAGCTGGCGATGGGCGGCCGTGCGCTGGCTCGGGTCGGGGTGGTCCAGGTGCAGGATCGCCAACCTGGCGAGTTCCTCCGACGTTCGTTCGCCAGAGCGCTGCAGGTTGTCCCAGAGGGTCAGCAGCAGCTGGGTCGCGACCTGCCGTGAGAACCGTCCCTCGGCGGCGAGTTGCAGGTGGCCTAGCACGGATGGCTCGTGCGCAGCCCGCAGGAACGGTTGCTGAACGAGGGCGTACGCCCCCACTTCCGTGGCGACTTCGTGCATCGGCATCGAATCGAGCACTGCCTGGACGAACGCGTCGACGCGCGTCCGTTCCTGCAGTGAGTTCGCGGTGGCGTCGAGTCGCGTGCACTCCGTGCGCAGGACGAGGCGCAGCACGATCTTCCTGCCGCTCGTCTCGGTTGTCGACGCGTCGACCAGCGTCGCCAGCATCGACAAGGCGCGGAAGCCCGCATCGTCGAAGCGGCGCATGAGTTCGTCGAACTTCTCGCGCGCCACCTTGTCGGAAGCTGCGGCCATGGCGTGGTCGTCGTGCGCCGCGAACGTGGCGGTTTCAGTGCCGATGCTCACGAGGTCGTCGACCCGCTCCTCGAACGTCGGTTCCGCTTCGGGGCGCGAAGTAGCGACCTCGATCCGGGGTGCGGATGCGTCAGCCGTTGCGGTGGCTGCAGAAGCGGGTGCCGCCGCAACGGATGGTGCAGGCCTCGACGACGCGGGCGTTGGCGCCAGGTGGGTTTCGGGTGGCTCGGCGGTGAGCATCACGAAGCCGAACACGAATGCGGCGACGAACATCGCGATCAGCCAGGGGATCGGCGAACGCCAGAAGGCGGGCATGGACATGGGAACCTCCAGTGGTTTGGGTCTGGGGGTGGGCCACGACGGCGCCGCCCCCGACTACCAAGTGGGGTTACAGGGGGATGTCGCCGGCACCTTTGTTGGCGCACGGGACCGTGTGCAGCAGGTGCGGTCCGGCAATCACCTCCCGGCCGACGTAGGTGCAGTTGCTGCCGACCGGGAAGAGCAACAGGAAGTACGTCGACTCGCACGTGTAGTTGACGATCATCGACTCCTGCAGGGCCAGCACTTCGACCTTGGTCGGCAGCGCGGACGGGGCCGGCTCGCTGTAGACAGTGGGACGGATGATGGTGGTCAGCGGGCAGCCGCCGCCCGTGCTGATGTTGATGCCGTTCACGTTCAGCGTGACGCCGGCGCATTCGCCGATGGCGATCACCTCGTATGCGGTCTGCGTGACCGTCTTGGCCATCGTGAACGGGCATGCCTGTGCGACCGACGGCATGGCCAGCAACAGCGAGGCGGCGAGCTTCTGGAACAGGTTCGAGATCATGGCGACTTCTCCTTCTGCGAAGGGCGCGATGGCGCCCACGCGGGCCGATGCGACGCGACGGCGCACGACCCGCGATGCGTCCGTCACGCTGCCATAGGGCCCGCTCGAACCCAACGGTCGCACCCGCGCGCGGAAAATTCAGCCGGACTGCGCGTCGCGCCACGCCGCCGCGATGCCGGGATCGACACGTCCCGCACGCCAGCCGAGTTCGCGTTCCGCCTTGCCACCGTCGAAGAACAGGAACTTGCCGGCGAGCGCCATGACCTCGCTGGTCAACGGCGCCTTGCTGCCGAACAGCCGTTCCTTCGCGCGCACGAGGTGCGTCGCCAGCGCCAGCACGGGCCGCGGCACGATGCGGCGCGGAGCGTGGCCGCCGACGATCGCCGCGATGCGCTGCAGCAGTTCGGAGCCGGTGAGGTTCTCGCCGACGAGCAGGTACCTCTGCCCGCGGCGGCCACGCGCGATGGCCGCGAGCATGCCGTCGCACACGTCCGCGACGTTCGCGACGTTCATGCCGCCCGGCGGCGCCCACCGCACCTTGCCCGCGAACACCGCACCCAGCAACGAGCCGTCGCCTTTGCGGCGATCGCCGGCGCCGTACATCGACGGCGGATTGACGATCACCGCGTCGAGGCCCTGCCTGCACTGGTCGAGCACCGCGCGTTCCGCCGCGAACTTGCTGTCGCAGTAGCCGATGCGCAGCGGCCCGAAGTTGAACGGCGCGTCTTCGGCGACCGGCGTGGGGGTGTCCCGGTACGCCACCGCCGAGATCGTCGAACAGTGCAGGAAGCGCTGCACGCCCGCCGCACTCGCCGCCGCGGCGAGGTCGGCCGTCGCCTGCGCGTTCACCGCGAACATCGCCGCGCGATCCTCGCGTCGGAACGAGACCAGGGCGGCGAGGTGCACGACGAGTTCGGCGCCGGCGCAGCCGCGCGCGAGTGCGTCGAGGTCAAAGAGATGGCCGTCGATACGTTCGTGGTCGGCGGCGTCGGCGATCGTCTGGCCCGGCTTCAGCAGGAGCCGCAGGCGGAACGTGCGCGCGAGTCGCGGCACGAGGTGGCGGCCGACGAAACCGCTGGCACCGGTGACGAAGCAGATCGGGGGCACCATGGCACGGTAGCTCGCGGCCCGCCGCCGCGGCTATCGTCTGGCGCGCGATGCGCGGCTTCTTGCTGTTCCTCTCGTTCGCGGCGTGCAGTGGGGCCACCGTCGAAGCGCCGCGGTCGCCGGCGGTGGTCGCACCCGAACCGATCGTCGCGACCGCACCCGACTCCGAACCAGGCAGCGCGCTCGCGCAGCATGCGCAAGCGCTGCGCGATCGCGTCGCCGGCAAGGGCTTCCACGTCGTGGTCGAAGAACCGTTCGTCGTCGCGGGCGACGGCGGCGAGGCTGCGGTCGAACGCTGCGCCACGCGCACGGTGCGATGGGCGGTGCGGATGCTGCGCCAGGACTTCTTCGCCGTGTCGCCCGACCGCGTGCTCGAGATCTGGTTGTTCCGCGACGCCGCGAGCTACCGCAAGAACCTGCGCGAACTGTTCGACGACACCCCGATCTCGCCGTTCGGGTACTACTCGCCGCGGCACGGCGCCTTGTTCATGAACATCGCGACCGGCACCGGCACCCTGGTGCACGAGATCGTGCACCCGTTCATCGCCGCCGACTTCCCCGGTTGTCCCGACTGGATGAACGAAGGCCTGGCGTCGTTGTTCGAGCAGTGCGGCGAAGCCGACGGCCACATCTTCGGCCACACCAACTGGCGACTCGACGGCCTGCAGGAGGCGATCCGCGACGGCAGCACACCGCGGTTGTCGCAGCTGGTCGCGACCACGAACGCCGAGTTCTACGGCGACCGGTCGCGGCTGCACTACGCGATGGCGCGCTACCTGCTCTACTGGCTGCAGCAGGAAGGACGCCTGCGCGCGTTCTACCGCGCCTTCCGCGACGGCCGGGCCGAGGATCCGACCGGCGCGAGGTCGCTGGGCGCCGCCCTGGGCACGGCCCGACTCGACGACTTCCAGCCCGGCTGGGAGAAGTGGGTCGCGACGCTGCGCCGCGACTGACCTGCCGCAGCGCGCGCAGTCACCCGCCGACGATCGCTTCGACGGCGCCCGTGGCGAGAACGCCGGCCGGGTTGGCGCCGAGCAGCAGCGGGAACGCCTGCGCGAACAGCGGCGCACCGACGATCGCCGGATCGTTGGGCAGGGCGATCGGCAGCATCGCGGTGAGCGCGACCTGGGCGAGTGCCGTGGTCAGTGCCGGATCGACGAGCAGCGTGCAGCCGGTCATTCCGGCCGGGTCGAGCGCGAGCGGCAACGGCACGCCGTTCCAGTTCGAGTTCTGGAAGCCGACCGCACCGACGGTGAGCAGCACTTGCGGCGACAGGCCCGTGACCGTCAGCAGCCAGGTCGCACCGATCGACGGCGAGTTCGTGTT